>CAUJJW010000196.1 GCA_963205105.1 Verrucomicrobiota bacterium
CTCATGCTCGTGGCCACCGCCGCCGACGTCACCCTCGCCCAGGAGCATCCCGCCCGCCCCTGGATCGCCTTCGCCGGTTCACCGCTCATGGCCATGCTCGCCGCGGTGCTCGTCGCCCTGTTCACCTTTGGTTCTCAACGAGGCTTCACCACCGCCCAAACCCTGCGATTCCTTGAGGATTGCCTCGGCCCGGCCGCCGGCATCTTTCTCATCGTCGGCGCCGGCGGCGGGTTCTCCAAAGTCCTCGACATGGCGGGCGTCGATGACGCCATCGCCAACTGGGGCAAAGGCCTGGCGCTCTCGCCCATTCTGCTCGGCTGGCTCGTGGCCGCTCTCCTGCGCATCGCCGTGGGTTCCGCCACCGTCGCCATCACCATGGCCTCCGCCATCCTCACGCCCATCGCCGACGCCCAACCCGGTACCCACCGCGAGTTGCTGGTCGTCGCCATCGCTGCCGGCTCCCTCATCCTTTCTCACGTCAACGACGGAGGCTTCTGGCTCGTGAAAGAATACTTCGGCCTGACCGTGCCACAGACGCTCCGAACCTGGACGCTCATGATCACCCTCGCCTCCGGTATCGCTCTCCTGTTCGTGCTCGCCCTCGACTTCATGCTCCGACTCGCCTGAACGTGAACACCTCCCATTCTACGTCGTCCCCCGCGCCGCTTCTCTTCGACGCCCACCTCGACCTGGCCATGAACGCCATCGAGTGGAACCGCGACCTCACCCAACCGCTCGCCCACCTCCGCGCGCACGAGGCTCATCTGCGCGACAAACCCGACCGCGGTCGCGGCACCGTTTGCCTCCCCGAACTCCGCCGCGGCGGCATCCGACTCGTCGTCGCCACCCTCATCGCGCGCATCGAACACAACGCCTTCAGCCCCGTCGCCGGCTGGGCTTCTCCCGCCCAGGCCTGGGCCATGACCCAAGGCCAGCGCGCCTGGTACCGTGCCATGGAGGAAGCCGGCGAAATGACTCTCGTCCACAACCGCGCCTCCCTCGACGCCCACCTCGCGGCACCCACCCCCACCCAAGCCGTCGGCTACGTGCTCTCCCTCGAAGGCGCTGACTCCATCCGCACCTTGCACGACCTGGAACGCGCCTGGGCCGACGGCCTGCGCGCCATCGGTCCCGCCCACTACGGCCCCGGCGTCTACGCCAATGGCACCGACGCCTCCGGCGGGTTCAACGCGCGCGGGAAGGAACTGCTGAAGGAAATGGACCGCCTCGGCTACATTCTCGACGCCACCCACCTCTGCGATGATTGCTTCTGGGAGGCCATCGATCTCTTCCAGGGTCCCATCTGGGCCAGCCACCACAACTGCCGCGCGCTCGTTCCGCACAACCGCCAGGCCAGCGACGACATGATCCGTGCGCTGGTCCAGCGAGGAGCCGTTATCGGTGCCGCCCTCGACGCCTGGATGATCGTTCCCGGCTGGGTTCGCCGCCAATCCACACCCCAATCCACCGGGGTTAAGCTCGCCCACGTCGTCGACCACATCGATCACGTCTGCCAGATCGCCGGAAGCGCCTATCACGCCGGGATCGGCTCCGATCTCGACGGCGCGTTCGGCACCGAACAGACCCCGGGCGACCTCGACTCCATCGCCGACCTCGTCCGCATCCCGGAACTGCTTCACGACCGCGGCTATTCCGCCGCTGACATCGAAGGGATTCGCTCGAACAACTTCCTGAAGCTTCTCCGCAACGCGCTTCCCGAATAAACCCGCACGCACGCCGAAGTCGACCGTAGGGTCACAGAACATCGAACCTCGCCCACCCCTTTCCGGCCTCACGCCGTTGTCCGTCCATGCGCAAGTTTCTTTTCCGACTCGGAATCCTCGGTGGCTGTCTTCTTCTGTTGGTCCTCGTCGTGGCGGTCGCCCTCATCGGGCTCCTCCGCGCCAGCCTGCCGCAATTCGACGGCACCCGCGATCTGGCCGGCCTTCAAAGTCCCGTTCAAATCACCCGCGATGCCCTCGGCGTTCCGGAAATCCTCGCCAGCAACCGCGTCGACGCCTCCCGCGCCCTGGGTTTCCTCCACGCCCAGGAACGCTTTTTCCAGATGGACCTCCTGCGCCGACGTGGCGCAGGCGAATTGGCAGCGCTCTTCGGTCCCGCGTTGCTGGAGCACGATCGGGAGGTGCGCCGACACCAACTCCGCGCTGCCGCCCGTGACGCCGTCAGGAGACTGTCCGACGCGCACCGGGCGATTCTGGACGCCTACGTGGACGGCGTGAATGCGGGCCTGGGCGCCCTGGGGGCCCGTCCTCCCGAGTACTTCCTGCTTCGGTCCAAACCTGCACCCTGGCAACCGGAGGATTCCCTGCTCGTTGGGTATGCGATGTTTTTTACGCTCCAGGATCCGACCGCCGCCCACGAGCGTTTGCCGGCCACCAACAACTTCGCATTCCCCGCGGCGGCGCTTCAGTTCTTTCGACCGGATGGTTCCGACTGGGATGCCGCCCTGGATGACACGCGGATTCCGTCCGCCCCGATGCCAGGACCCGATGTCATCGATTTCACGAAACTGCCTGTGGAGAGGACAACGGCCGAAGCCCGGCCCGAGTTCACACCCGAACCCGAATTGGTTCCGGGCAGCAATTCCTGGGGCGTCGAAGGAGGTTCCTCGGCAACCGGGGCTGCCATCATTGCCAACGACATGCACCTCGACTTGGGCCTGCCCAACATCTGGTTCCGCGTGTCGCTTCGATGGACCGACGCGACGGGAAACCCGCGACGCATGGTGGGCGCCAGCCTGCCCGGGGTGGTCGCGCTCATTGTTGGCAGCAACGGAAGGATCGCCTGGGGCTTTACCAACGCCACCCTGGATTCCACCGACCGCGTGCTCCTCGAAATCGACCCCACCGATCCCACCCGCTATCGCACTCCGGAAGGTTGGAAGACCCTGGAAGTGGTGCAGGAAACCCTGGCGATTCATGGGGCGCCGGCCCAAACCCTGACCTTTCAGAAGACGATCTGGGGGCCGGTTCTGTCGGGGCCGAACGACGCGCAACCCTTCGCCGTGCGATGGATTGCCCATGATCCCAGCGCCATCAACCTGGGCTTGGTGGACCTCGAATCCGCAAATTCCACCGCCGAAGCCATCGCCATCGCACCGAACTGCCATGTGCCCATGCAGAACTTCCTGGTCGGTGACAGCGAAGGTCGTTTGGCCTGGACCCTGATTGGCCTGGTCCCCAACCGCGTGGGGCTTGATGGAAAGGAGCCGAGGTCTTGGGCCGATGGTGAGTGTCGTTGGTCTTCTTCGCCGGGTATGGACCACCGTCCCCATTTCATCGCAAGCCGGGCTCAGCGCCTGTGGACCGCCAACAATCGGATCTTGGGAACCCAGGGATACCTTGCGTTGGGGGGATTTCAGACCGATGGCGGTGCCCGGGCCCGTCAGATTCGCGACGACCTCCTGGCCCTGCCGGCCACCACCGATGAAGCGGGGCTACTCTCCATCTACCGCGACGATCGGGCGCTGTTCCTTCAGCGTTGGCAGGAACTCCTGATGCAAGTGCTCGACCAGCCCGCCGATGGCACCAACGCCCAGCGGTGGGCCGAGGCCAGGGGTGCAGTGAAAGATTGGGGCGGCCGGGCAGCTCCCGATTCGGTCGGTTACCGGCTGGTACGGGCGTTCCGCTTTCGGGTGCTGGAACGGATCTATGAGCCGGTGCTGCGGATGGCGGAACGCGAATTCGCCGGGTTCGATACAGCGGGTGAACGGGTGGAAGCCCCGTTCTGGGCGCTTGTTGCGGCCGAACCGCGTCACCTCCTCAACCCGCGCTTTGCGTCCTTCCAAGCTTTGTTCGCCAATGCCTTCGACTCCGTGCTCTCGGAACTGGACCGGCAAAACGCGCCGATCGCGCAAGCCACCTGGGGAGCTCGCAACACCAGCCGCATCCAACACCCCATCAGTCGGGCTGTTCCACAGCTGGCCCGACTCCTGGACCTGCCATCGGTGCCCTTGCCTGGCGACGACCGAATGCCGCGGGTCCAGGGACCGAGCTTCGGGGCGTCCGAGCGCATGGTGGTTTCGCCCGGGCACGAAGAAAGAGGTCTATTTCATATGCCCGGCGGTCAGAGCGGCCATTTCTTGTCGCCGTACTATCGCGCAGGGCACGAAGCCTGGGTGAATGTTGACCCGACTCCCCTTCTCCCGGGCGCTCCCCGGCACACTCTCGTCCTGGCTCCGGCCGCCCACCGGTAACCAACCCCTCGCGGACGCCCCCTGCCCATTCAAACCGCGACAAGTTCGCAACAGGGGGACAGGCAACCAGAAGACCAAGCCGCGCTCTTTTTTAGCCGGATAAAACCCAAGACTTGGGTCGCAACACAGAGGGACAGACACCCTGAGAGCGGTAGCCTTCGATTATTAGCCGGATAAAACTTCCACTTCCGGAAATCCCCATGAACAGAGGGACAGGCTATTTCTCTGGAGCCTTAGCCGGATAAAAGAACCCCACCCACAAAATCTCCCACTGACAGGGGGACAGGCTATTTATGTTCGGTGCACTGACTGGGGGACAGGCAGTTTGTGTTCGGTGTGCGCCATGGATATTATCTGGGTAAAACCACAAATTTAACAGAGTGCCAGGCAGCAAGCTCGTGCCGGCCTCAACTTTATTTTAGCCGGGTAAAATCCAGAACCTTGGTCGCTGCACATGCTGCATAGGGGGACAGGCACCCTGCGGCTGACAGCGAGAAGCGATCCTGCCGGCCCGAACAGGGAACGAGGGAACAGGGGGACAGGTGATTTCTCTGAAGCCTATTCAGAGCGCATTTCCGCGTTCCCAGCGCTGGGACGCCCGGTAGGCTCAGGGTCATGAGATGGCTGAAATGGCTTGGGTGGTTCCTTGGCTGGGCTTGCTTCGCCTCCGCCTCACCCTTGGAGGACTTCATCGCCACCGCACGCGAACGACATGGCGAACCGGGCGAAAAAGCCGCGCGGTTTCTCGTCGACCACATGCCCGCCAAGGACCGCGATTCACTGACCACTCCCTTCCTCCTCGACAACCTCGACCTCGCGTTCCAAGCCCGCAGCGCGTTTCCGTGGGGACCACAGATCCCTGAAGACCTCTTTCTCAACGACGTCCTCCCCTACGCCGTTTTCGACGAGGCCCGGGACCCTTGGCGCGCGGAACTCCTGCCCCTGGCGCGTGCGATCGTGAAGGAAGCCCGGACAGCCTCCGAGGCAGCCCAGGCACTGAACCGCGACTTGTTCAACCAGATCAAAGTCCACTACCACACCGGCCGGCGACGCCCGAACCAAAGCCCCAAAGAATCCATGGAACAGGGCAAGGCCACGTGCACCGGCCTCGCCATACTGCTCGTCGACGCCTGCCGTGCCGTCGGCATCCCGGCCCGCGCGGTCGGAACCCCCCTCTGGGCGAATCTTCGCGGCAACCACACCTGGGTCGAGATCTGGGACGGCGATTGGCATTTCACCGGCGCCGACGAGTTCGACAAGGCGGGTTTAGACCGCGGTTGGTTCGTGAATGACGCATCTCAAGCCCGCGCCGAAGAGCCGCGCCATGCCATCTACGCCACTTCCTGGAAGCGGGATGGTCTCACCTTCCCCATGGTTTGGGCCAGGAACAGCACGGAGGTCGCCGCGGTCAATGTCACCGCCCGCTACGCCAAAGCCGGCGCTCCCGCCGAACCCGCCGCCAAGCTCGGTGTCCGGCTTTGGGACCGTCAGGGAGGTCAGCGTCTTGTGGCCAAAGTCCGGGTCCTCGACAGTTCCTGCCAGCCTCAGGGCTCCGACGAAACCAAAGCCGGCACGGCGGACCTGAATGACATGCCGCGCTTCGAACTTCCACCGGGCTCCAGCGGCTGGCTGCACTTCACCGCCAACGGCGAAACCCGCGAACTCGCCTTCGGACCCCTCGCCAAGGGCGACCCAACCCTGGACGCCCATTGGAATGACCTCCGTCCAGCCGCCGCCCGCATCGCCGCCGCCACCTGCGCCGCACCGTCCGCCCGCCCGATCCAGGTCTTCGTGCTCGCCGGACAATCCAACATGGAAGGCCAAGCCGTCGCCGATCTCGAAGGCAAGGACTACAACGGCGGCAAGGGCACCTTGAAAGTCCTGCTGAACAATCCGGCACAAGCAACCCGCTTCAGCCATCTGCGCAACGCCGACGGACAATGGGCCGTCCGCGACGACGTCCAGGTCCGCTATCAACCGCAGCGAGGTCCGCTCAAGGTAGGCCCCCTCACCCTCGGCTTCACTCCCTACGAAGGCCGCCATCATTTCGGCCCGGAACTTCAGTTCGGCCATGTCGTCGGCAATCACTTCGAGAACCCGGTCTTGCTCGTGAAAACCGCCTGGGGCGGAAAGAGCCTCTACGCCGACTTCCGCCCTCCCAGCGCCGGAGGTGCGGTCGGCCCCTATTACTTGAGAATGGTGGCAGAAGTCCGGGCGGCCCTGACCAATCTGGCTAACGACTTCCCAAAATGGGCCGGCAACGGCTTCGAACTCGCCGGCCTGGTTTGGTACCACGGTTGGAATGACGGCGTTCAACCCACCACCGCCGTTCCCGAGTACGAACAGAACCTGGCGCATCTCATTCAGGATCTCCGCAAAGAGTTCGACGCCCCCCAACTGCCGGTGGTCATCGGCGAAATGACGGGGCCCTGGAAGGAAGCCCCCGGTGCTTGGAACACCCTCCGCCAGGCCCAGGCAGCAGTCGCCGCCCGACCCGAATTCCAAGCCACCGTCCGTTTCGTTGCCACCCGTGATTTCGTCCGACGGTCGGAAGACTCCCCGAACCCCACTCACGGCCACCACGAATTCGGCAATGCCGAAACCTGCCTTCTCGTCGGCGACGCCCTGGGAAAAGCCATGGTGGAGCTTGTCTCCGGCAAGAAATCAGCCGCGTACCGGAAAACCGAGATCGAAGGCTGGACCGTGCAGGTGAGCGACGCCCTCGACTCCCAACCGGACGTCCTCGCCAAAGCCCTCGACCTGCTCCGCGCTCAACTTCAGGAAATCGTCCAAAAGGTCCCGGCACCCGCCGTTTCCAAGCTCCGCGAGGTTCCACTCTGGTTCTCCCCCGAATACCCCGGTGTGTCCCCACGGGCCGAATACCACCCGGGCGCCGGATGGCTCCGCGATAACGGCCGCGATCCCGCCATGGCCAAGGCGGTCGAATTCACCAACATCGCCAGCTTCGAAGCCGAAACCCGGCGCATGCCCAATTTCGCCCTGCACGAACTGGCCCATGCCTACCACGACCGCGTCCTTGTCGAGGGCTTCAACAACCCCGAAATCCAGGCCGCCTTCGAACGGGCCAAGTCCTCGGGTACCTACGACCAGGTGGAACGTCGGGACGGAAAAGGCGGAGTCCATCGCGACCGCGCCTACGCCATGACCAATCCCATGGAATACTTCGCCGAACTGACCGAAGCCTTTTTCAGCACCAACGATTTCTTCCCATTCCATCGTGCGGAACTCGACCAGCATGACCCGGGAATGTCCCAACTCCTGCAAACGTTCTGGTCCTTGGACTCCACCTCCGCGTCCACCGTCGGCCCCGCCACCGCCGCTTCGCCTTGAGCCGGCTTCATCGGCTGAAACCACCCGGGATCACCCCGCCAGTCACTCATCAACCCTACCGTTTCCCAGGTGCCAGCCGCGCCATCATCAGCACGTCGATATGCTCTCCGTCACGAAGGGCCGCCCGACACAGCGTCCCTTCCATCTTGAAACCAAAGCTTTCGTACAAACGGATCGCCGGCTCGTTGTCGATGAACACGGTCAGTTCGACCCGAATCAGGGCCAGCCATTGGTCCGCCATCTCCAGCGCCGATCGCATCAGGGCTTTCCCGATCCCACGCCCTTGCCAGTCGTCCCGCACCGCCATGCCCAGGGAGGCCACATGCCGAATCCGCGGCTGGTCCGGATGGGTGTGCAACCCCAACACCCCCACCGGCTCCTCCTCGACACAGGCCAGCAAGCTGACCACTCCGGTGGACGGGCCCTCCTGCAAACGCTTCCGCCAGATGTCTGCTGAAGGATAAGGAAGCTGAATCGTCCCCCGGATCACCCGCGGTCCCTCGAAAATCTTGGCGACCGCCTCAGCGTCCTCCACCGTCGCCCGGCGGATCGTCGGATTCACGCGCTTTACCTGCGATTCCATGGTGTGGCCATGAGGCTTCGACACCCGCGGGCGGGAAGCAACTCCCGTCTGCCACATCGCTCGAAAACCCCAGAAACACGCTCACCCCCCCGTCCCAACCAGCCCCGGCGACTTTAGTCCTATTGCCGGCCACACCGAGTCCCGGGTATCTGGGTTGGCTTGATGTTCATTGTGGATGACGAAGCCGGCCTCGTTCTGCTCCAGCCCGGCCGAATCCTCGTCGCCCTGCTCACCCTCGGGGCCTTCGCCGCCCTCTGGATCGGACTCCTGCGCCGCCAGATGCGCCGACGAGAAAGCGTCGAATCCACGGTCCGTACCATCAACTATTTCGCCACCTCCCTCATCGCCCAGGACACCGAGGCGGATGTTCTCTGGGATCTCGCCAAAAACGCCGTCGCCCGCCTCGGCTTCCTCGACTGCGTGATCTACGTCCTCGATCGCACCCGGGGCGAACTCACCCAGTCCGCCGCACACGGCCCCAAAAACCCCGAGAGCCGCGTCATCCTGAACCCCATCGTCATTCCACTGGGCAAAGGCATCGTCGGAACCGTCGCCGCCTCCGGCCACGCCGAAATCATCGCGGATACTCGACAGGACCCGCGCTACATCGTCGACGACTCCTTTCGTCTCTCGGAAATCGCCGTTCCCATCGTCGCGAACGGAGAGGTGCTCGGCGTCATCGATTCCGAGCACCCGAAACCCGGATTCTTCTCGCAGGACCATCTGGAAACCCTCACGTCCATCGCCTCCCTCTGCGCCAACAAGATCGTGCGCGTTCGAGCCGAACAACGTCTCCGGACACTCAACGCCGACCTGGAACGTCGCATCCACGAGCGCACCACCGAACTGGTCGAGACCAACGCCCAGCTCCATTGTCGCATCGCCGAAAAGGACCGCGCCGAAAAGGTCCAGAAGGCGCTCTTCGAAATCTCCGAGGCCGTCCACGCCGCCGCCGATCTCCCCAGCCTGTACGCCCGCATCCACGCCACCATCGGCACCCTGATGCGTGCGGACAATTTCTACCTCGCGCTCCTCGACGAGGAGACCGACATCGTCAGTTTTCCGTACTTCAAGGACCTGATCGACGCACCACCCCCTCCCCGCTCCAGCCGGCGTGGCATGACCGAGTATGTCCTTCGCTCCGGCCGTCCGACGCTCGCGGATCTCAACGAAATCCAGCGCCTCAAGGAGGCCGGCGAGTATGTCCAGTCCGGCCATCCTTCCGCCATCTGGCTCGGGGTCCCGCTCACCGTCGAAGGCAGGACATTTGGCGTCATGGCTGTCCAGGATCAGGACGATCCGCGCGCTTTCGGCGAGGAGGACAAACGGATTCTGACCTTCGTGGCGGGACAGACCGCCCTCGCCATCTGGCGCAAACGCCAGGAGGAGGAACTTCGTGAAAGCACCCGCCGCCTTCAGGAATCCGAGGAACGCTTCGGCAAGGCGTTCCGCTCCACGCCCGCGGTCCTTTCCATCGCCCGCATCTCCGATGAGCGCATCATCGAGGTCAATGAGGCCTTCCTCGCCGCGTCAGGCTTCTCCCGCGAGGAGGTCCTGGGCCGTACCACCGCCGAACTGGAACTCTGGGTCGACCCGGCGGAACGGGCGCAGTTCCTCAGGCGGGTCCGTGACCAGGGCGTGGTGCGGTCGTTCGAGGCCCGCGTCCAAACCAAACTCCATCATGAGGAAGTCGTCCTCATGT
>CAUJJW010000197.1 GCA_963205105.1 Verrucomicrobiota bacterium
CCGGTTCCTCCCGAACCTATGGCACCCACGCCATCGACAGCGGCCTCATGGTGGGAACGACCGTCCTGGACGCCAATGCCTTGGCCCAGATCAACCTGCCCTCGAGCGTTTCAGTCCCC
The DNA here is from genome assembly GCA_963205105.1 of Verrucomicrobiota bacterium. GTDB lineage: Bacteria > Verrucomicrobiota > Verrucomicrobiia > Limisphaerales > CAIMTB01 > CAIMTB01. The sequence continues at coordinate 120 of CAUJJW010000197.1, forward strand.
CATCTCCGCATCAAGTCGCCCCTCGGCAACAACGGTTTCGGCATCCAGTTCGTGAACCCCGAAGAGACCTGGTACGTCGGTCCGAATATCGGGAACTGGCCCGACGATCGTTTCAACATCCTTTCGAGCTCGAGCACCAAGGGGCTGATCATCGCCGCCAACGGCAACGTGGGAATTGACAGCGTTTCGGCGGATTCTCCCTTCGCCAAACTGACGGTGGACGGCTCGATCGGGTTCCCCACGGTGGCGACGCCGGCGATGTACGTCTACCCGAGCGGGACATCGAACCCCGACAAACCGCTGATCGTGCATTCGCCGGCGTTCCCCGAATACGGTCTCTACTATTCGGACCCGGACGATCAATTCGTGATGAAGTCGTCCGCCGGCGATTCGACCCCGAGCCTGGTGGTGGACCTGGACAGCAACTGGGTGTCGATCGCGACGGCCACGCCGAAACCCGGCTACGAGTTGTCGGTCAACGGACAGATCGTGTGCGAGGAACTGCTGGTGGAGGACTCCGCCGATTGGCCGGACTATGTCTTTCAAGAAGACTACCGCTTGCAGCCACTGGAGGAGGTCGAAGCGCACATCAAGAAGCGGAAGCATCTGCCGGGGATTCCGACGGCGGCGGAGATTTCGAAGAACGGGCTGCCGATCGGCGAGATGCAGAAGCGGATGATGGAGAAGATCGAGGAATTGACGCTCCATCTGATCGAACAGAACAAGCGGATGACGTCGCAGGACGAGCGCATCCGGCAACTGGAAGCGGAACTGCGTCAGCGAACCGGCGCGACGATGGTGGAGGGTGGCCGATGAATCGCCGGGGCGCTGGGAGCCTGAGGAAGGCTGCGTTTCGGGGGCAGGCGGCGGGTTGGATGGGTTCGATGCTGCTGGTTGCGGGAGTGCAGGGCTGGGCCGCGGACGCCACGGCGTCGCGCCCGCTGTTGCAAGCCGCCTTGACCGCGCCCAATGCGGATGGCGCGGCGATCTTCGCGCGGTTGACGGCGAAGAACACCCATCGACGCACGCGGGTGGCGGCCCTGGATCGGACGGCCTTTCAGGCGGGGCGACTGCGGTTGGATCTTTTCCCGGATGTGGTGGTGGAGGTGGAGTCGATGGACGTCGGTTTCACCGGTGTGGAAGGCCGGACTTGGACGGGGCGGCTTGCCGACGGCGGATCGGCGGCCTTCCTGATTCGCGGGGATCGGGTGATGGGTTCGATTGCGACGGCGAAGGGCAATTTCCAGGTGTTTCCGCTGGGAAATGGGCTGGGCGCGGTGGTGGAACACGATCCATCGACGCTGCCGGAGTGCGGTACGGGCCGGGTGTTGCCTCCGGCGGAGCTGCCTGGCCTGAGGCCGCCGGTAGTCAATGCGCTGGACCAGTTTGGACCGGTGCGATCCCGTCGGGCACTGGCGGGGCCAAGGGAGGCGCAGTTGGCGGACACTCCCGCGGCGAATCGGGTCCGGGTATTGGTGGCGTACACACCGGGTGCCCAGAGTCTCACGAGTCTGAACTTGGGGATGTCGATGCAGGAGCTGGTGGATCTTGCGATTCTGGAATCCAACCAAGGTTACGCCAACAGCGGCGTGACCCTTCGCATGGAACTGGCGTTTCTGTATGAGACGGTGTTCGACGAAACGGCTGCCATCGAGAACGACGTGGCGCGTTTTCGGGGGAATGGCGACGGCTTCATGGACGAGGTTCACACCCATCGCACCAACTATGATGCGGACATGTGCTGTCTGATCGTGGATGGCACGGATCCCGACTGGTGCGGCTGGGCGTTCGGATTCGATCATACGGATGCGTCGAACATGTTCCAGGCGTCCACCTACAGTTGTGTCACCGGGAATTTCACCTTCGCCCATGAGTTTGGGCACACCCAGGGCTGCCGGCACGACAATGACGGAACGCTGACTCCCTTCGCGTACGGCCATGGTTTCCGCAATGGGAACAGCTGGCGGACCATCATGGCGGTGGCGGGAACGAGCACCGCGCCCCGGCTGAACCACTGGTCGAACCCGAACGTCAATTCGCCCGTGTCGCCCTTCACGGCCATGGGAACGGCGATCAACGGGGGCAATTTCGCCAACGACTGCCGCAGTGCGCTGAATGCGGGCGACGACGCCGTGGTGAACCACGAACTCACGCCCTTGAACGCCACCACCCCGGCGGGCGCCACGATCGCGTCCGATGAGGTGGCCGACAAGTTGGTGACCGGAACCCTCTCGGCAACGTCGTTCACCGCGAATTCCGGTTCCCGGGTGCAGTTCCGGGCCGGGACCAGCATTTCGCTGGGCACGGGCGTGTGGGCTCGACAGGGGAGTTCATTCCGGGCGCGGCTGGCGACTCCCCTGGGGGACGCGCCACCCGTTGCGACCCTCTCCACGGATTCCAGCTCACAAGCCGAGCAGAGAATGGAAACACCTCGCCACCCGGAGGCCCAACGATGAAGCCGAGTCATCCAACGCGCTGCTGGCCGCGCAGCGACGTGCGATCCCCGGGCGGGAACGTTCTCCAGAATCTGGACATGATCTGGGTCAATGAACCGTGGAGCGAGGCGTGGAGCGAGCGGCCCTCATCCCGGCCTTCTCCCGGTGGGAGAAGGAGAATATTTTCCGCGGGTGTCGGAGGGTGGAGAAGCGGGTTGGCTGGAGCGAGTCGAGACGGCTCGGTCGGCTGGAGTTCCGGCATGTCGCCGTGCGGGATCTGCGGCTCCCTCCCCCCCGGGGTGTGGGCTGGGGTGCGGGACCCGGCTTCAACCCTCGCGATCGCTGCCGTAGAATGGTTCAGGGAGAGCGTCAGCATTCGGCGGTGGGCGGTGGCTGCCGTGGTACCCTGGGTTTCCTGGATGGCCCAGGCGGGTGTCACCAGCGCCAACTATCGCATCGAACCGACCGCCTTCAGCGGTGGGGCGACGCACGCCACGTCGGCGGACTATTCGTCCTTCTCAGGGATCTCATCGACGGTGGTTGGAACGGCGACCTCGGCAGCCTACACCGCGCACTACGGATTTTTTCCGTCGGCCGGGCCGGTGGATGTGACCGGGAGATTCGTGTTCTACAACCAATCGTCGTTCGACGGGAACAATGCGGCGGCGAATGCCGGCGATGACGCCGCCATTGCCACGGACAAGGTGGCGCTGCTTCCCGGTGGAACGGCGGTTTTTGCGAATTACACGAGTTACAGCCGCGGTCTGAACGGGATCATGGTGGATCTGCCGAACGGGGCGGCGCCGACCGCGTCGGATTTCGCCTTCAAGAAGGGCAACAACAACACGCCGTCGGGGTGGGTTGCGGGCCCGACGCCTTCCAGCGTTACGGTGCGAGCGGGCGCGGGTGCGGGGGGGGCGGATCGGGTGACGCTGATCTGGCCAACTTCCACCTCGGTCAAGAAGGAGTGGATGCAGGTGACCGTGCTTGCGACGACCAACACGGGACTGTCCTCGCCCGACATCTTCTATTTCGGCAACGCCATCGGAGAAACCGGCAACTCCACCGCAAACGCTTTCGTTTCGGGCACGGACGAATCCGCCATCCGGGCGAATCCACGAGGGTTCGCCAATCCGGCGCCCGTCGATTTTAGGTTCGACATCAACCGTGATCGGCAGGTCAGCGGGACGGACGTTTCGATTCTGCGAGCAAACGCCACGGGATTTGCCAACGCGCTTCGCCTGATTGCTCCCGGCGCCGGTGGCGACGCGCTGATCGTCAGTGCCGACGTTCAGGAGGCAGGCCAGCGGCGGGTGGCGTTGCTATCGGACGACCTGGACCTACGGGCGACGGAGCCTGGGCGTCTGTCGGTGCTGGAATTTCAGTCCGGCGGAGAATCGACGTTGCACGGATGGTTTCCGGCGGGCGAATTGAGTCCCGACCGCGTTCGAGTCCAGGCCAGCGACGATCTCCACGGCACATGGCGGGATTTGGTTCCCGCTCCCGTCATGACGTTGAACGGCGACGCCTACACCCTTGAGCTGCCGACCTTCTCGGGTAGCGGCAACCAATTCTACCGCATCCTGATCATAACCCCCTAACCCCAACTCCATCCCTCCGTCCATGATGTGTCTCAAACAACCCGTCTCCGAGGTCGCCGGCCGCCTGGTCCGCCGCACCCCGCTTGCGCTGTCTGCTCTCGCCGCTGCGGCCTGGGCGTTCGGCGCGACAACCGGAACTGCCGCGCTGTTCGTCAACCCTGGAAGCCACGTGCTTCTGGAGAATCAGTCGGGTCAAACCATTCAATGGTCCGTCTTTAATGACGGTTCATCCGCCGTCCTGATCGACACTCTGGAATTCTTCGCAATCATCGGCGATGGCGGGCCTGCGGCCGGTTCGCTGACGGCAGTCCCGAAAATCACGGGCTTTGATCTGCACACCGGCACGCCGTTTGCCTCAAATTTTAGCCCTGAAGTCCTTGTTTCCCCTCTCAGCGGTGCCGATGGAGTCATCCAGGGTTACATCTCAACCACCTCCGGATCCGTCTCCATCCCGACAGGTTTGACGCCCATCGCCACCCTCACCATCGACACCACAGGTTTCTTTGTCGGCGACGACCCGTGGCCGCTCGCAATGCACAGCAGCACGCTGGAAGTCGGCAGCAGCTTCGTGCTGCTCGGGGATACGGTCGCCGCCGAGTTCTTCACGGGCGAGATTTCTCTGACCGCCGTCCCTGAGCCGAGTCACCTCGCGATGGCGGTTGGCGTGGGACTTTTAGGTTTTGGACTATGGCGTCGGCATCGCTCCGCCGGGATGTGAGCCTGCCGCCGAGGGCGAGTCGTTGATGGCGATCGCCTCCCGGAGCGGCACAGGATCAGCCTCTTCACCCGTTCACGGCGCGACCGTGAACGGGTTTTCCTCGCGGTACACCCGGCGTTGATGATCGCGGGTGCGCACCTCGATGCGATGTTCGCCGGCGGCCAGGGCGGGCAGGCGGGCCTTCCAGAGGTGGGGTGAGAGGATCGGGTTCCCCATCTTGCGGTACGGCGGGATGGTGGGCGGTTGGAGTTCCTCGGCCGCCTTCCGCGCGACGTAGCTCGGGTCGTGTTCCTTCACTTTCTCCAGCCGGTTCCAGGAACCATGCCCGTCGATCCGGTATTCGACCGTGGACCGTTCGGAGCCGTCGAACACGTTCACGTACACCCAGTTCGTCGACGTCGTGGAGGCGGTCAGTGGGCTGGGAAGGATAACGTTCATCTGCTTGGAGGCGGGCATTCCCGCGGCCTTGAAGGTGAGCGATGCGCGGCGGCCGTCGAAGGTCACGATGGCGTAGCCGTTGGGGGCGCCGTCGCGCATGGTGGCGTGAGGAATGCCGGCGGCGTTGGGTGCGCCGGTCCACCAGCTGCCGCAGGCGGTGACGGTGACAATGTGATGGTGCGGTTCCTTCCCCATCCAACCGTCTTCGCGGGTGATGAACCGATGCTCGTGCCAGTGCGTGTGACCGGAGATCGACAACGCATAGCGTCGCTTCTCGATCAGCCGATAGAGCTCACCCCGGTTCCCCACGTCGGTGAGCGGGATGTGCATCATCAGCACCACCAGCTGGTCGTCGGGCACGAGGGCGAGATCGTTCTTCACGAACTCCAGCTGCCGGGCGTCGAGTCCCGCGGTGTAGCTTCCCGTTCCCGCCGGCTTGGCTCCGCCCCACTCCACGTCATCCAGCGCGATGAAATGCACCGGTCCGTGGTCGAAGGAGTAGTAGTTCGGTCCATAGAACCGGGTGAAGGTTTCGTTGGCCTCCCGGTCGTTCGGGACATCGTAGTTGTGGTCGTGGTTGCCGATCACGTTCCACCAGGGAACCCCGATCAGCGCCACCGTCGCGTTGTGCGGCTCGAACACGCCGAGGTCGTCGAAGACCACATCGCCCAGGGTCACTCCGAAGGCGGCGTCGGTGCCGATCAGTTCCGGGATGACCGAGTCGCGGAAATAGTTCACCTCCCGGATGTCCCGCGGTTGGGTGTCGCCCATGAACACGGCCTTGAAGGTTTTGGGTTCCGATTGGCGGCGCAGGGGGAAGTCGATGGAAGCCGGCAGAGGGCCGGTGGGGTCGACTCCCGGGAATTTCAGGTGGCGCGGTGAGCCGTCCGGCTTGTGGACATAGAAAAAGCGTGGGAGTTGGTGGTGGTTCAACGGCGGCATCCACCCGCGTGGTTTGATGACGAAAAAGGTGGTGTTGGTGTCCGCCGGCAGTTCCCAGCGTCCGTCACGGTCGGTGACGGTCACCTCGCGCTGGTTGGAGACCCGGACACCTGAAAGGCCGCGTTCGCTGGGGTCGCGCATGCCGTTTCCGTTTCGGTCGTCGAACACGCTGCCGCGAGCGACCTCCGCGTCGACGTCGGCCGCCATGGCTGTGGGGAGCAGGAGACAGACGACCGCGAGATGCATGCGCAAGGCCCAGTCGGAAGGAATCATCCGGGCAGGCTGCGGGACGTCGCGCCTCCAGGAAAAGCAAAGACTCTGTGACGCGGGATGGCGATCGGAGCGATGTTTTCGAACGACGTCGTGGCTTGGTGAAGAGCACTTGAAGCGAGGGCTTTACTTCGGCTGCGGTCTCAGTCATCGAACGCGATCTCCCGGCCCTGCCTCTGCCATGTCCGCACCTGACAAAACGGTTCGAATCGCGATTGTGGAAGACAATCCAAGGTACCGCCGTCAGGTCGTGGAAGTGCTGAATCAGCAGGCGGATTGGAAGGTCACTGCCGCCTGCGGCAGCCTCCGGGAAGCGCAAACCATCCTGGTGCCGACACGTCCCCATCTGGTGCTCCTCGACATTGAATTGCCCGCCGGTTCCGGGCTCGACCTCATTCGTCCCTTGCGGGCGCAACTGGAGGGGGTTCGCATCGTGATGCTGACGGTGGTGGAACGGACGGCGGCGATCGTGCGGGCCATTCGTTCGGGTGCCGCCGGCTACATCCTCAAGACCGACGAGACCTCGCTTGTGGAACAAATCCGGGACGTTCTCGCCGATCGTGCTCCGATCATGAGTCCCTCGGTGGCGCGGCAATTATGGCGGTTCGCGGATGAGGAGCAGCCCCTGCTTCAGCAGGCGGGTTCCGGTTTGACCGACCGGGAGTGGGAGGTCTTGCGATGGGTGGCGCAAGGCTGGCAACAGGCTGCGATTGCGAAGGAACTGGGAATCAGCGCCCACACGGTGAAGACCCATATCTCGCACGTGTACGCCAAGCTCGGGGCCTCGTCGCCGATGGAAGCTGTCGCGCGCCTGTACGGCAAAGGAGATCTGCTCGGGCCCGGCCAACCCAAGGATTTGCCGGATGGTCGACAGTAGCGTGGCTCGGTGCGGCGCGGGTGGTGGGAGAAGGTGAGGAGGGACGGGTGAACGCCGGGTCAACACTCCCGCGACATCGCCTGTGGGGGGGATGTACAAGCGCTTCTGACTCCGAACAGATTGATCACTTCTATCACCTTTCATGAACCAGCATGCTTGCTTATCGGCGTCTCCGATCCGGCCGCGACTCCGCGCCTTAACGTTCTTCCTCCTCAGTCTCACCCTGGCCATCGCCTGGCCTGGGGGAGCCTTGGGGCAAACTGCCCTGAGAAACGGAGACAATCACCCGGGCGCGATTGTGGTGATCGGGGAGGTGGATTCATGGTCCTTTACCGCGGCGAAAGGCGACCGCCTCACGGTCAGCATCGGTGAGGTCTTCGAAGGCGAAGTGGATCCCGGGTTCTACCCCCGAATTCGGCTCATTCGGCCTGACGGCGTCCAGGTTGGCGCGGATTCGGACTACCTGGCGGCACAGGTTACCGTGACGGCTCCCCTTTCGGGCACTTATGTGGTGCGCGTCGACGACAACAGCGGGCAGGACCGGACGGGGTCGTATCTCCTGCGGTTGGCTCAGACTCCCGGTGAATTTGTGGTGCCGGCAGGCGATGAAGGCGGGGCCATGACCAACGGAGCCAATCACCCGGGCAAGATCACCCTCGGGGACCTGGACCTGTGGAGCTTTGTCGCCAGGCAAGGGGACAACCTCACGATCAGCATCGGTGAGGTCTTCGAAGGCGAAGTGGATCCCGGGTTCTACCCCCGAATTCAGCTCATTCGGCCTGACGGCGTCCAGGTGGGCGCAGACTCGGACTACCTGGCGGCACAGGTCATCGTGACCGCTCCTCTCTCGGGCACCTACGTGGTGCTGGTCGACGACAACAGCGGGCAGGACCGGACCGGATCGTATCTCCTGCGTTTGGCTCAGACTCCCGGCGATTTTGTCGTGCCGGCCGGCGATGAAGGCGGGGCCATGACCAATGGTGCCAATCACCCGGGCAAGATCACCCTCGGGGATCTGGATCTGTGGAGCTTTGTCGCCAGGCAAGGGGACAACCTCACGATCAGCATTGGCGAAGTCTTCGAAGGCGAACTGGATCCCGGCTTCTATCCCCGGATTCGGCTCGTTCGGCCTGACGGCGTCCAGGTTGGCGCGGATTCAGACTACCTGGCGGCGCTGGTCACCGTGACCGCTCCTCTCTCGGGCACCTACGTGGTGCTGGTCGACGACAACAGCGGGCAGGACCGGACCGGGTCGTATCTTCTGCGGTTGGCTCAGACTCCCGGTGAATTTGTGGTGCCGGCAGGCGATGAAGGCGGGGCCATGACCAACGGAGCCAATCACCCGGGCAGGATCACCCTCGGCGATGTCGATTTGTGGAGCTTCGTCGCCAACCAGGGCGACAGCCTCACGGTCAGCATCGGCGAGGTTTTTGTCGGTGAACTCGATCCCGGCTTCTATCCCCGGATTCGGCTCCTTCGACCCGACGGTGTCCAGGTTGGGGCCGACGCAGACTATCTGGCGGCGCTGGTCACCGTGACCGCTCCGCTTTCGGGCACCTACGTGGTGCTGGTCGACGACAACAGCGGGCAGGACCGGACCGGTTCCTATGTGCTGCACCTCGCGGTGGCGCCGGAACGCTTTGTGGTATCGGCAGGCGACCAGGGAGGTTTGCTCTCGATCGGGTCACCCCATGCCGGGTTTCTGCATCTCGGCGATTTGGACCTCTGGTACTTGCGGACTCACGCTGGGGAGACGGTTTCGATCCGAGTCCGGGACACGAGCGACGGCGGAAAACTCTACCCGCAAATTCGAATCCACCGCCCTGATGGTTCGCTGGTGGAATCCAGGTCCGGACCGGAACAGGCGGAAATCACGTTTCGACCCACCGACAGTTGCCTGCACGTGATTGTGATCAGCGACACGACCGATGCGGTTGGGTCTTATGAACTCACGACCGTTGGTCTGAGGGAGCAGGCCAAGCAAGTGAGTGTGCGAAAGCTGGCCAACTCGGTCCTGAAGATCTGCTGGCCCTCGGATCTGGTTGGTCACGTCCTTCAGCAAAACGAGGCGCTTCAGGTGGAGGGCTGGACGGATGTGGAGGTCTCGACCACCGACAGCGGGCTCAACGTGGAGGGGTTGGTGCCCATGCAACCCGGTGTGAATCGATTCTTTCGGCTCCGCCCTCCTGCGGCTCCCTGAGCCTCGGGCGGACTGGCCCTGACCTTGAGATTGGGCTTCCCGTTCGCAAGGCGCGCTTTACCGTCCGCGCTGTGCTGGCCCCCTTTCCACGGATCGCCCGCTCGGCCTGATGCGGAATTACGACTGCCCCCAGTGCGGTGCGGCCGTGCCGTTTCGTTCTTCGGTCACGGTCTTCGCCACGTGCGGCTTCTGCCGGTCCATGGTCGTTCGGCGGGATGCCGAAGTGTCGCTCATGGGCACCCAGGCGGTGCTGCCGCCGGATCTGTCACCTCTGACCATCGGGACCCGAGGCACGTGGGGTGGTCGGGACTTCACCCTGGTGGGCCGGGTGCGGTTGACCTACGACGAAGGAGCCTGGACGGAATGGTGCGCGGATTTCGGCAACGGCCAATGGGGCTGGGTGGCTGAGGCGCAAGGGCTCTACTACGTCAGCCTGGAAATTGCGGTCCCGGCAGACTTCCCAGGGGTGCAGGAGTTGGCGGCGATGGCGGATGGCCCTGCAGGCGGCCTGCGCCTGGGTGAACCGGCGCTGGTCGTTGGCCGGGCCCAGATGGAGCTGGAGCGACGAGTGGGTATCGGTGGGGTGACGTACGTGGTCAGCGACGTCAAGCAGGCGACGGTCCAGGCCGCGGAAGGAGAACTGACGTTTGCCGCCGTGCCGGGGCGCGCCGGTCTGAGCGTCGATTTGCGCGGGGAAGGAGATGCCTTTGCAAGCGCGGAGTACGCGTCCGACGGGGTGCGGTTGTTCACGGGGCGGATCGCGCGGTATGAAGACCTGAGGTTCACGGAATTGCGTCCGGTTCCAGGGTGGACCGTGGAGGCTGAGACGGTGAAGGGGCAGACAGCCGCAACGGTGTGTCCCCGCTGTGGCGCGCCGGTGGAAGTGCGAGCGGCAGGATTTTCGCTGACGGCGACGTGTGGGAATTGCAGCGGGGTTCTCGACGCGACGGATCCGGGGTTGAAGCTCATCGGGGAGGCGGGCCGGGCGCAATCGGAGGAGCAACTTGTGCCTTTGGGCGCCCGGGGGGAGATCGGAGGCACGACCTACGAGTGCATCGGGATGATGCGGCGTCGGGACCAGTACGACGAGTCGTGGAGCGAGTATTTGTTGTTCAGTCCGTTCGCCGGCTATCGGTGGCTGGTGACATATTCGGGGCACTGGTCCCTGGTGGAGATGCTGGCGTCGGCCCCCAAGGAGAACGCGGGGCAGCCGATCTGGAGGGGACAGGCGCACCGCCTTTTTGCACGGGCGAAGACCGAGGTCACCTACGTCCTGGGTGAGTTCTACTGGCGGGTCCGTCAGGGCGAAGTGTCGTTTGCCAGCGATTTCATCGCGCCGCCCTGGGTGCTTTCGGAGGAATCGTATCCAGGACTTTCGGAGACGACGTGGTCGGCGGGGGAATACCTGCCTTCGAGCGCGGTGGCGGCGGCGTTTCGACTGACCCAGCCGCTGCCGGAACCGTCGGGTCCCTATCTGAACGAGCCGAATCCGCATCGCGAGAAGGGGCGGACACTGCGGTGGCTTTTTCCGGTGGCGGCCCTGCTGGTGCTGTTGATTCAGGCACTGACCGCTTCCAACTCGGGTGGGCGAAATGTGTTCGAATCGTCGTTCGTGTATCGCGCGGCCGAGACGAATGCGCCGGTGGCCACGCAGGAATTTCGGATTGAAGGGACTCGGCCGCAGGCAATCGAGATTGGCTTGAGCGCTCCCGTGGACAACGCGTGGTTCGCGGTGGACATCGATCTGGTGGAGGTGGCGACGAAGAAGGTGCGGGAGGTGGGCGTGGGGGTGGAGTTTTACTCGGGGTTTGATGACGGCCCATGGAGCGAGGGATCGACGACGGGGAGCACGGTGGTGCCGTCGGTGGCGCCGGGAACCTACTATCTGGTGGTGCAAGCGGCGACGGATCCGGCTGTGACGGAGATGGGCTACGAACTGCGCGTGAAACGGGGTGTGACCTTGTGGGCCAATCTATGGATCACCCTGACGGCCCTGGCGGTCTACCCGGTCTTCCGGTGGATCCGGGAGCACACGTTTGAGCGGCGGCGGTGGAGCCAGAGTGACTACTCGCCGCATGCGGTTTCCGATTCCGGCGACGACGATGACGATGCGTGACCCATGAAGATTCGCACTCCGATCTATCTCGTGTTCGTGGTGTTGGTTTGCATCGTTCAGGCGATGGCCAACCGGAACGGCTGGGGGATGTACCCGGGAATGGGCGGTGGGTTCCGTCCATCGGGTCCCGCGACTCGACACAAATGAGGGCACTCGTATGACACTGACCATGTTGCTGAACAGTCTGATTCCCAATCTGGTGACCTCGGTGGCTTTCTCAGTCATCGGTATCGCCGTGTTCGTGGTGGGCTTCTTCGTGATCGACAAACTCACGCCTTACGACTTGTGGCGGGAACTGATCGAGAAGAGAAACACGGCGCTGGCGATCGTGGTCGGTTGCGGGTGTCTCGGGGTGGCGTTGATTATCGCGGCATGCCTTCACGGCTGAGCGGGGGTCCAGGGTAGTAGCCGTTGCGGGCCATGACGGATCGCACCATTCAATACCTGCTGCTCGCGAGCGTGTTCGTGATCGCGACCTGCGGGTTGATCTACGAACTGATCGCGGGGACCCTCGCGAGCTATCTGCTCGGCGACTCCGTCACGCAGTTTTCGACGGTGATCGGCACCTACCTGTTTGCGATGGGGGTGGGTTCGTGGCTTTCGAAGTTCGTGACCCGGCACGAGACGCGGGTCTTTGTGCATGCCCAATTCCTGATTGGCTTGTTCGGGGGCGCATCGGCGGCGCTGCTCTTCGTCCTGTTCCCGCACGTTGCCGCGTTCCGCGTGCCGCTGTACGGATTGGTGGGATTGATTGGCGCGTTGGTGGGTCTGGAGATTCCGCTGCTGCTGCGGATGCTGAAGGATCGGCTGGAGTTCAAGGATCTCGTGGCGCGGGTGTTCACCTTCGACTACATCGGCGCGCTGCTGGCGTCGCTGCTCTTCCCCTTGGTGCTCGTTCCCTACCTGGGGTTGGTGCGGTCAGGATTCTTCTTCGGCATGCTGAACGTGGCGGTTGGCGTGGTGACGCTCGAGTGCCTGGTGGCGGACTCGCCGTGGAAGCGGATGACCCGGGTCCTGGGGGTGGGCCTGTTCGCGGCGCTGTTGTGCGGTTTTGCGGGAGCCGAGCGATGGACCGAGTGGTCGGAGCACTCGAGCTACCCGGACCCGGTCATCTATGCCCGTTCAACGCCTTACCAGCGGCTGGTGCTGACCCGGTCGGGGTCCGACGTTCGACTGCACCTCAATGGGAACCTTCAGTTCAGTTCAAGGGACGAGTACCGGTACCATGAGGCGCTGGTGCATCCCGGGTTGTCCCGCCTGGAGAACGCTCGGCGTGTGCTGGTGTTGGGAGGCGGCGACGGACTCGCTGTTCGCGAGGTGCTGCGCTACGCGAAGGTGGAACAGGTGACGCTGGTGGATCTCGATGGCGATCTGACGCAGTTGTTTACGCAACAACCACTGCTGAAGCGGCTCAACAACGGGGCGCTTACCGATCCCCGGGTGCACGTCATCAATGCTGACGCGTTCACCTGGCTGGGATCGGCCGAAGGGCGGTACGACTTCGTGATCGCGGATTTTCCAGATCCCTCGAATTTCTCGCTCGGGAAACTCTACACGACGACGTTGTACGAACGGGTGGGGCGGGTGCTGGAGCCGGGCGGGGCTTTGGTGGTGCAGAGCACCTCGCCGTACGTGGCGCGGCGGGCGTTCTGGTGTGTGGACGCGACATTGCGGGCCTGCGGGTTTCGGACGGAGCCGTACCACGTCTACGTGCCGAGTTTTGGGGAATGGGGCTTTGTGCTTGCGGGTCGCGACCTGTTGGCGACGGAGGTGAAGCTGCCGGAAGGTTTGCGGTTCCTGGACGAACGGACGCTGGAACGGCTCTTCGATTTTCCCGCCGATATGGCCGCCCTGCCCGTGGAGGTGAACCGGCTCAATAACCAGGCGCTGGTGCGCTATTTCGAGGAGGATTGGTCCCGTTATGTTCACTGAGCAGGGGACGGTGGCGGGGAAGATGAGCGGTGGCACCAGCCGGCGGCGATTCCTGGGCTCGCTGACGGGGCTGGGTTTGGTCGGCGCGTGTGGGCGTCGTTTGCCGGCGTTCACGGGTGGTCTGATCGGGGCCGACGCGGAACTGGGGCATCGGGTGCGCGACAGGAAGTTTGGCGCAACGACGAAGGTTGTTCGAACCCGGGCGGTGGTGGTGGGGGCGGGCATCAGCGGCTTGAGCGCGGCCTACCGCCTGACGCGCCGCGGTGTGAAAGATTTCGTCGTGCTGGAACTTGAACGCGACGCCGGCGGGAATTCACGGTCGGGGGCAAATCAGGTGTCGGCGTACCCTTGGGGGGCTCACTACGTGCCCTTGCCGAGTGCCTCGGCCGTTGAGGTGACGGAGTTGTTTGGTGACCTGGGCGTCATCGAACGAATCGACGAGCGCGGACACGCCGTCTACCGGGAGGAATTTCTCTGCCACGATCCGATGGAAAGGCTGTTTCTTCATGGGCGCTGGCAGGAAGGGATTGTCCCGCACCACGGCCTTTCTGCGGCTGAACGGGGCGAGATCGGGCGGTTCTTGGATTTCACGGAAGGACTGAAGACAGCCAACGGCAGCGACGGATTGCCGTTGTTCGCGATCCCGGTGGACCGGAGCTCCCGGGACGCGGAGTGGCGGCGGTTGGACGGGCTGACGATGGCGGCGTGGATGGATGGTGAAGGGTATCGCGGGCCGGCGATCCGCTGGTACGTGAACTACTGTTGTCGCGATGATTTTGGGGCGGGCATCGACCGTGTGAGCGCGTGGGCGGGGCTCCATTATTTTGCGGCGCGCAGCGGCGTGGCCGCCAACGCGCCGTCGCACGCCGTGGTGACCTGGCCGGAGGGCAACGGCTGGTTCGTGGGGCGGCTGCGGGACGTCGTCGGGAATCGGCTTCGAACCCGTTGCGCCGTCTGGAACGTGGAACGGGAAGGGAGTGGGGTGCGAGTCGACGTGTGGGACGCCGCCTCGGAGACGGGTATCACCTATGTGGCGGATGCGATGATCCTGGCGGTGCCTGCGCATGTGGCGGCGAGGCTGGTTCCCGTTCCGAACCCGTTCATGAGCAGGTCCAACGAAACGGATTTCGCGCAGGGAGGCCATGAACCCGGAAGGATTCCGGGGGGCGAGACGCCACCCTCTACGGCAGGCGGGACGCCCGCCGCTACGGAGACGGCCCCTCTTCCCCATCCGCGGTTCATGGGGGGGCCGGTGAGTTTTCCGTGGATGGTCGCCAATCTGACCTTGGATCGGCTTCCGGTGGGTCGGGGTGCCGCGTTGGCCTGGGACAACGTGATCTACGATTCGCCGTCGCTGGGTTATGTCGTGGCGACCCACCAACGGCTGGATCCGTATCCGAAGGAGACCGTTCTGACCTATTATCGGCCGCTCGACGACACGGACGCCGTGACCGCGCGCATGACGGCGTTTCGGCGGAGTTACTCCGATTGGTGTGACATGATCCTGTCGGATCTGAGTTCAGTGCATCCCGAGCTTCGGTCCAGCCTGAGGCATTTGGACGTGATGGTCTGGGGCCACGGGATGGTCACGCCGGTTCCTGGGTTTCTGTGGGGCTCGGAGCGGGGCGCGTTGGGGAGAGCCGACGCGCCGGTGTACCGCGCGCACTCGGATGCCAGCGGCATGTCGCTTTTCGAGGAAGCCTGCACGCGGGGCATCCAGGCTGCCGACGCCTTGACGGTGGGTTTGGAGGGACGCGCATGAAGGACAAGGGCCGACCGGGACGCGAATTGTGCCGGCATACCTTGATCGAGTTCCACGGGTGCGACCCCGCGGTGCTCGGTCGAACCGCGGCGATTCGAAAGCGGGTGGTGTCGGCGGTTCGCTCTGGCGGGGGAACAATTGTGAAATCGTTGTTCCATCAATTCAGCCCGTGGGGCGTCAGCGGGGTGGTGGTGATCACGGAGTCGCACGTGACGATTCACACGTGGCCCGAGCATGGGTACGCGGCCGTGGACATTTTTTCGTGCAGCCCGAAGCTGGACCACGCCGAGATCCTGGATCAGCTCCGCGAGGCATTGGGCGCGAGCCGGGTCCGGCGCCGGTCGTTTCGGCGGGGAGCTGTCGGCTCGGCCCTCGGGGTCGGATTCTAGACCTCGATAGTTTTGCCGGGGATGGGAGCGGGGTAGCGGCCCTGGGCGTCGGCTTGGACCGGGGCGGGACTGTCGGCGGTCAGGGCGTCCACGTTGGAACAGAACCGGAAGGTGGAGGCCAGGGCGTCATCCCAGGTGATGACCTTGCCCGTGTGAACCGCCGCGCGGCCCATGATGGCGCCGAGGTTGGAGAGGGCCGCACGTCGGGCTTCGTTATGGGGTTTGTCCTGACGAATGGCGGCCAGCAAGGCGTCCCATTCGGCCTGCCAAGGATTGATCGTCTCTTTGGTTGGGCGCCATGCGACATTGTTGGGCGCGATGCGCTGATCGTTGTAGATCATGCTCGTCGGAGCGTGGACGTCTCCGGAGAATTTCGCGGCGGCTTTCGTCCCGTGCAGGTAGGTGCCGAAATCGGTATGGCAGTTGGGAATGTAGCGGCCGGTGACCTGGGCCTTGGTGCCGTCGGCGAAAGTGTACTCGATGGAGTAACTGTCGAGGTTCTGGCTGCAATCGGTGCTTCCGGCGAACCGTCCGCCGATGCCGTGGGCGGAGATGGGATAGCTGTCCTTGATCCAGAAGCATTCGTCGATTTGGTGGATCATGAGCTCGATGAACACGCCGCCGGACGCCCAGAGGAACTGGTAAGGATGTCCCGGGCTCAGTTGCCAGAGGAGTTCGTTGCGGTCCTTGGCGAAGGGTCCCATGAAATAGCCGGGATCCATGCGGTAAGCGCGGATGAGTTGGATGTCGCCCAGCGCGCCATCGCGGATTTTCTGGATCAGCGCCTGTCGCGCGGACGAATGACGGCACATCAGGCCCGCGCCGATCTTCACGCCCTTGCGGTCGGCGAGTTCCCCGGCGCGCAGGATGCGTTGAATGCCGCCGGGATCGGCCGCGAAGTTTTTCTCCATGAACACATTCACGCCCTTCTCGACCGCGTACTCGAGGTGCGGTGCGCGGAAGGCAGCGTGGGTGGTCAGCATGGCCACATCGCCCGGACGCAGGCAGTCGATGGCCTTCTTGTAGGCGTCAAAGCCGAGGAACTGGCGGTCCTTGGGCACATCGACGCGGTCGCCGAGTTCGCGACTCAATGCCTTGTGGGCTCCTTCGATGCGTTCAGGTCGAAGATCGGCCATGGCGACGAGTTTAATGGGGCCGCCAGCCGCGGAACCGGTGGCGCGCTGCGTGCCGCCGGAGTCACCCAGGACCAAGCCGCCTGCGGACATGGCGTTGGCGACAGCACCACTGCCCCGGCCGCCGCAACCGATGAGGGCGAGTTGGATGGTTTGGCTGTCGGAGGCATGGACATGCGGCAAGGCGACCCCGGCGAGGGCGGAGACTGCGGCGGCCTGGCCGGTGGTTCGGAGGAAGCCGCGACGGGAGGTGGTTTTGAACTGGCGCGAACGTGGCGACGAGGGGGCAGGGGAAGGCGTCATGGGCCGGATGGTGCGGGTGTCGGTGAAACCGCTCAAAGCAGAAGTGGCGGGGAACCTGGGAGGGATCTGGTTCGACCATGACCTGCTCACGGCCCATGAACTGGGCAGAGCGGGGACGCTTGTGTTGTAGCGGTAGGCGTCTCGCCTGCCGTAGAGCCGGGCATCTTGCCCGGCGGAAAGGGCGGCAGGACACCCTATTGCTCGGACCGGAATCCCCGGGGGGCGAGACGCCCCCCTCTACGGCAGGCGAGACGCCCGCCGCTACGGACGCATGATTCGTGGGAGGGAACCCGGGGCAACCTTGCCACGTTCGCGCTCGGGCGATTAGCTTGCGCGGGTCGTTGCGCGAACCCATGTCCACGTCCGAATCGAGCGGTTTTCTGGCCGGTGTGATTGAAGGTTTTTATGGTCAACCCTGGACCCCGTCCGAGCGGCGGCAGCTCTTCGACTGGATGGCGGCCTGGGGTTTGAACACCTACTTCTACTGCCTCAAGGACGACTGGAAGAACCGGGCCATCTGGCGGGAGGATTATTCCGCGGAAGAACTCGCTGGCCTCCGCGACCTGATTCAATCCTGCCGAAGCCGCGGCGTCGATTTTCTCTACGGACTCAGTCCAGGTCTGGATATCCGGTATTCGAGCGAGAACGACGCCTCGAGGTTGCGTCGGCGATTCGAGCAGATGCTGGGCATTGGGTGCGGGCATTTTGCCCTCCTGTTCGACGATATTCCGGACCGGATCGACCCGCAGGATCTGGCCCAGTGGGGTTCGCTGGCCTCGGCGCAGTGCGCGGTCACGAACGCCCTGTTCCAGTGGACGCGCGAACGCCGGCCCGACGCCCGGTTTCTGTTTTGTCCCACCCCCTATTGCAGCCGGATGGTGGCGGCAAAGCTGGGCGGGGAAGGTTATCTCGCGACGGTCGGTCGTGAATTGGCACCGGAAATCGAGGTGCTGTGGACCGGGCCGGACATCATTTCGGCCGAGATCACCGTGGAGCACGTGGAGGGCGTCGGGGCGCTGCTGCGACGGAAACCAGTGATCTGGGACAACCTCCACGCCAATGACTACGATGGTCGGCGTTTTTTTTGCGGCCCGTATTCCGGTCGGCCGGCGGGGTTGAAGGCGGTGGTCCGAGGCATCCTGACCAATCCGAACTGCGAATTCTCGCTCAACTATGTCCCGCTCAGGACGCTCGGGGCGTATCTGAACGAGTCGACGAATGGGGCAAACTGGGACCCTCGCGAGGCCTATCGTGAGGCGATGGGGGAGTGGCTGAAGGAGTTTGTGACCTGTGGACAACCGCTGTCGGTGGAGGACCTGATTCTGTTCGGCGACTGCTACTACCTGCCCTACGAGGAGGGATCGGAGGCGGTGGCCCTGTTCGAGGGGGTTCGCGGACTTCTGTCACGTCCTCCCAGCACATGGGGCAGCCGGGTCACGGAAGTGCGCCAGCGGTTGGCGCGGGTCCGGGATATTGCGGCAAGTATGGCGGAACTGCGGAATCGCCCCCTGTTTTACGCGCTTTGGCGGCGGGCGTGGGAACTTCGGGAGGAAATGGATCTGCTGGACCGGTACTTGGACCGACGAACGCGAGAAGGGAATGCCGTGGCTGGGAATGTGTCCGATTTCCATCTGCCT
>CAUJJW010000198.1 GCA_963205105.1 Verrucomicrobiota bacterium
GCATCTGTCGCGGCTGCCGCAGGATCTCCGGTACGGATTTCTGGGACCTGTCCATTGCGCGGTCATTGAGGCCAGCGATGTCACCCGCTTCGGTGAGATCGTCCTGACCTCATCCGTCGGGGCAGCGCCGACATTCTGCAGGGTCGCCGACAAAATCATCGTCGAACTCAACCGGTATCACCCCACCACCCTGCGCGGCAGCCACGACATCTATGAGCCGCATGACCCGCCGGAACGCAGCGACATTCCTGTTTTCCAGCCCAGCTCCCGCGTCGGGGCGCCCATGATTCTGGTGGACCCCAAGAAGATCATCGGCGTGGTGGAAACCAACCTGCCCGACGAGACGGGATCCTTCCGCGACATCGATGAAACGACCGGTCGGATCGGGGAAAATGTGGCGAACTTCCTGGCGGCCGAGATCCGTCGCGGGGTGGTGCCGAAGCCGTTCCTGCCGATTCAGTCGGGCGTGGGCGAGACCGCCAATGCGGTGTTGCAGGCGATGGGCCGACACCCCGACATCCCCCGTTTTCAGATGTGGACCGAAGTCATCCAGGACGCCGTGATTTCGCTGATGATGGACGAAAAGGTCACCTTCGCCAGCGGTTGTTCCCTGACAGTGGCCCAATCGACGCTCCAGAAGATCTACGGTTCGTGGGATTTTTTCCGAACCCGCCTGCTGCTCCGACCCCAGGAGATCACCAACAACCCGGAACTCGTGCGCCGGCTTGGCGTGATTTCGGTGAACACGGCCATCGAGGTCGATCTGAGCGGCAACGTGAACAGCACCCACATTCTGGGTCGCAACATGATGAACGGCATCGGCGGTTCCGCCGATTTCGCCCGGAACGCGTTTCTGTCCATGTTCGTCTGCCCGTCGACGACGAAGGGCGGCAAGATCAGCACGATCGTTCCGTTGGTGAGCCATCTCGACAGCAGTGAGCACTCGGTGAGCGTGGTGGCCACCGAGCAGGGCGTGGCGGATCTCCGCGGCAAATCACCCCAGGAACGTGCCGAGGCGATCGTCCGGAATTGTGCCCACCCTGATTACCGGGAGCAGTTGACCGACTATCTCAAGATCGGAGGCCACACCCACACCCCGCAGACCCTCGCTGCCGCCTTCGGGATGCACGTGAAGTTCGGCAAGGACGGCGACATGCGTGGCGTCGATTGGTCGGCCTACAAGTAACGCGGGTGGCGCCTTCGTAGCGGCGGGCGTCCCGCCTGCCGTAGAGGGGGGCGTCTCGCCCTCCCGGAGTTCCTTTCCATGCAACACGAGGGCCCGCCGCACCTTCCGCCGGGCAAGATGCCCGGCTCTACGGCAGGCGAGACGCCCGCCGCTACGACACCGGCGTCCTCGCTCTGCCCGGTTCAAGGTCCGTGAGCTGGTCGATTTCGAACAGGTGGCTCTCCATGGAACCGAACCGCTGCACCTCCCTGGAATCCCAACGGGATTCCGTCCCAGAGCCCGGGGTTGGACCGCGCCGCGGGCCTACCCCGGGTGCGAGTTTCCAAGGATTCACAACCCCAACGGGGGTGCGGCGGGCGGGCGCAACCCCGTTGGGGTTGGTCGAAATACCCGACCCAACCCAGGGTAGCTCGTTCCTCGCAACCCTGGGCTTTGGGTCGCAATCCCTTCGGGATTGGAACCCGCCGACGCTCTCTCTATCTCTATGACCCCACTCACCACCTCGATCCCGCACGCGATCGGCGCTGTGCGGATTTTGTTCTGATGGGTTGGAGAGGGTTGGCTGGTGGGCACCCATACCGATGGATGTGTAAATATCCTGTCGACAATAGTTTGGGTGGGTTTTGGATGCCGGCTGCCTCCGCTTCTCTCTCCCGAACTGCTCCCTTCTTCCATCGGGCGGTAGCAAGAAACGGTTAGCCTTGGCCAACGGCTGCGGAGCTTCAGAAGGCCGCTCTCCGCGAGGGTGGGTTCGTCGTGACGATGATACCCTTCAGCCGGGGATCGAAACCCGGGGGCGCCTCTTCCCATGCAGAGGTGAACCTCGGGGCGGACCTTGGCCAGGGGCTTCCCATGGTGCTTTCCGGTGGGATTGCGGACCCAGGCTCCAGGATCATCTCAGTCTTCCGTGGCCCCTATGAAGTGGTCGGCGGCGGAGAGGAGGCTCCGTGAGGTGCCGCCGGATTCATCGTCGCACCGATCTCGCGGCCCGATTGTCCGCCGAGACTCATAGCCCCCTCGAAGGTCTCTTCGGCCCGAACCAGATCTGCGTGATCGGCGTCCATGAGGTCGAGGGTGACCCAGGGATGAGGGTGCTGGAGCATCTGGCGACAGGTAATGCCCCGGTGCATGTGGTTCGCGCGGCGGTGAAAGGGGCACCTGCGGGTCCCGCTGAAATCCTGGGTCGCCCGGTGGTCGAGGATCCCTCCGACATCCCGAGCATTCCTGACCTGGCGATTCTGACTTCGCCTGCGTCGGAGGTCGTGGATTGGATTCGCGCCTGCGGCGACGCGGGCATCCGCTCGGCTTTGGTTCTCTCGGAGGGTTTTCGCGAAGTCGGCATCGACGGGAAGAAGATGGAGGAAGAGGTCCACGCCGCCGCGCTGGAGTCGGGTTTGCGCATCCTGGGTCCCGGCAGTCTTGGGGTGATGGTCCCGCGGGTGCAGCTCAACGCTTCGCTGGTCGGTCCGCTGGCCCGGGCGGGCAGTGTCGCCTTCCTGTCGGAGAGCGGCGCCCTGGTGTCGTCGGTGCTGGACTGGAGTCGACGTGAGAACGTGGGGTTCAGCGCGCTGGTGTCCTCGGGTGGACTGCTCGACATCGGTTGGGGCGATCTGATTTACCATTTCGGCGATGATCCCTACACGCGGAGCATCGTGATCTACATGGAGACGGTGGGGGATGCGCGAAAGCTGTTGTCGGCGGCTCGTGAGGTGGCGCTTTCGAAGCCGGTGATTGTGCTGAAGGTGGGGCGGACAGGGGCGGCGGAGCAGTCGGCGTCGTCGCATTCGGGAGCGTTGGCGGGGAGCGATGAAGTTTTGGATGCGGCATTTCGCCGGGCTGGCGTGTTGCGGGTCGACACGGTTGCCGAGTTGTTCGACATGGCGGAAGTGCTCGGCAAGCAGGCCCGGCCTTCCGGACCCCGATTGGCCATTGTGACGAATGCCGGCGGCCCTGGGGCGCTGGCTGCGGATGCGCTGGTGGCGGCGGGGGGTGAGATCGCGGAGCTGGGGGCGCCAGCGAAGGAAGCGTTGCACCGGCTGCTGCCCGGACGCTGGAGCGGTGGCAACCCGGTCGACATTCACGACGACGCGACTCCGGCGACGTTTGCCCGGGCGGTGGAGGCCTTGGGGGCGGACGACAGCAACGACGGCGTTTTGGTGGTGTTGGCGCCGCAGGTGGCGACGGATCCGAAGGGGACGGCCGAGGCCCTGGCGCATCTGGCTCGTCCCGCGGGCAAGCCGATTTTGACATCGTGGATGGGCGGCAATGCGGTCGTGGCGGCGCAAAGCATTCTGAATGGTGCGGGTTTTCCGACTGCGGACTACCCGGATGACGCGGCCCGGGCGTTCTGCCACATGTGGCGGTACTCCTATGCGTTGCGGGGGATCTACGAGACTCCGGCGCAGGTGGCGGATTTGCAGGGGCAGGCGCCGGATCGCAAGCGGGTGGCGGATGTGCTGGCCCAGGTCCGGGCGTCGGATCGGACGCTCCTGACCGAGGTGGAGTCGAAGCAACTTCTGGCGAGCTATGGCATTCCGGTGTCCCCGACGCATGTGGCGTTCAGCGAGAACGACGTGGTGCGGATTGCGAACAAGCTCGGTTATCCGGTGGTGGTGAAGCTCCATTCGGAGACGCTGACCCACAAGACGGAGGTGGGCGGGGTGCAGCTGAACCTGCGCAACCCGGTGGCGGTTCGCGAGGCATGGCGTTCGATTGAGGCGACGGTGACCGAGAAGGCGCATCGCAGCGATTTTCTGGGGGTGACGGTTCAGCCGATGGTGGTGCACAACGGCTACGAATTGCTGCTGGGCAGCAGTCTCGATGAACAGTTCGGACCGGTCCTGGTCTTCGGAACCGGCGGAGCCCTGGTGGAGATCTTCCGCGACCGCGCCCTCGCGATTCCCCCGCTCAACGCCACGCTGGCACTGCGGTTGATGGAGCAGACCAGGATCTTCCAGGCTTTGCGTGGCGGGCGCGGCCGCAAGCCGGTGGACCTCTCGGCCCTGGAAGCGCTGCTGGTGCGCTTCAGTTATCTGGTCATCGAGCAGCCGGAAATCGCCGAGATCGACATCAATCCCCTGATCGTCGCCGACAACACCCTCGTGGCCGTGGATGCCCGGGTCATCCTGCATCCGCCGGACCTTGATGCTTCGACGCTGCCGCGTTCCGCCATCCGGCCGTATCCGAACCAGTACGTCACCCGGGTGACCCTCAAGGATGGCACGCCGGTGACGGTCCGCCCGATCCGGCCGGAGGACGAACCGCACTTGGTGGAGTTCCACAAGACCCTCTCCGACCGCACGGTCTACAACCGCTATTTTGTTCCGCTGAAACTCAGCGAACGCATCGCCCACGAGCGGTTGGTGCGAGTGTGTTTCAGCGACTATGACCGCGACATCCCGCTGGTGGCGGAGTTCCGCGCTTCACCGACCGCGCCGCCGCAGATCATCGGGATCGGGCGACTGGGCAAGGAGCATCAGATCAACGAAGGCGAATTTGCCCTGATCATCTCCGACGCCTGGCAGGGTCGCGGGTTGGGGCGACAGCTGCTGGAGATCCTGATCCAGGTCGCGCGCGATGAACGGTTGTCCCGCCTGTCCGGGCACATTCTCGGCGGCAACCGCGAAATGCAGGCCGTCTGCCGCAAGCTCGGCTTTACCTTCCATCACCATCACGGCGACAGCGAATGCATCGCCGAATTCCAACTTTGACGCCCCACCCTTCCTACCACCTCCGAATCCCCGATTTTCATCATGAGTGAGCAGAAATTCTACACCCTCGACGGCAACGAAGCCGTAGCTCGCGTCGCCTACAAACTGAGCGAAGTCGTCGCCATCTACCCGATCACCCCGTCGTCTCCGATGGGCGAATGGGCGGATGCCTGGTCCGCGGCGGGCGCCAAAAACCTCTGGGGAACGATCCCGTCGGTGATCGAGATGCAGTCGGAAGGCGGCGCTGCCGGTGCGATCCACGGCGCCCTCCAGACCGGTTCGCTGGCGACCACGTTCACGGCGTCGCAGGGCCTGCTGCTGATGATCCCCAACATGTACAAGATCGCCGGCGAACTCACCGCCACCGTCTTCCACATCGCCGCCCGTTCGCTCGCGGCGCAGGGGTTGTCCATATTCGGCGACCACCAGGACGTCATGGCCGCGCGGCAGACCGGCTGGGCCATGCTTTGCTCCAACTCCGTCCAGGAAGCCCAGGACCTCGCTCTCATCTCCCAGTCGGCCACCCTCGATTCCCGCATCCCGTTCCTCCACTTCTTCGACGGGTTCCGCACCTCCCATGAGGTCGCCAAGATCGAGGTTCTGTCCGACGACGTGCTCCGCGCCATGATCAGTGAGGATCGCATTCGCGAGCATCGCCTGCGTGGTCTTTCGCCCGATCGTCCGGTGTTGCGCGGCACCGCCCAGAACCCCGATGTCTACTTTCAGGCGCGTGAGACGGTAAACCCGTACTACCAGCGTTGCCCGGGAATCGTTCAAGCCGCGATGGATCGGTTCGCCCAGCTGACCGGGCGTCGCTACGGCCTGTTCGATTACGTCGGGGCGCCGGACGCGGAGCGCGTCGTGGTCATGATGGGCAGCGGTTGCGAAGCGGCTCACGAGGCGGTCGAACTGTTGGCGGCCCGGGGCGAAAAAGTCGGGCTGGTCAAGGTGCGACTCTACCGGCCTTTCGACGCCGCCGCGTTTCTGGCGGCCCTGCCCAAGTCGGTGAAGTCCATCGCCGTTCTCGATCGCACGAAGGAACCGGGCGCGGGCGGCGAACCGCTGCATCTCGACGTGGTTCATGCCCTCTTTGAAGGCGCCGAGGACGGACGGCCACTGCCCAAGGTGGTGGGAGGACGTTACGGGCTGTCTTCGAAGGAATTCACCCCGGCGATGGTGCGCGCGGTGTTGGACAATCTCGCGGCGGCGAAGCCGAAGAAGGCGTTCACGGTAGGCATCATCGATGACGTGGGGATGACCAGTCTGGACGTGGACGACAGCTTCACCACCGAGACGGACGATGTGCGGCGGGCGGTGTTTTTCGGGTTGGGCGCGGACGGCACGGTGGGCGCCAACAAGGAGAGCATCAAGATCATCGGCGAGAACACGGAGAACTACGCCCAGGCGTACTTCGTGTACGACTCGAAGAAGTCGGGTGCGATCACCATTTCGCATCTGCGGTTTGGCAAGAAACCCATTCGCTCGACCTACCTCATTTCGCAGGCGCAGTTCGTGGCCTGTCATCAACCCGTGTTCCTCGACCGCTACGAGCTGGCGGAGCCCTTGGCGCCGGGCGGGACCTTCCTGTTGAACGCACCCTGGCCGGTGGAGGAGGTCTGGAGCCATCTGCCGGATTCGTTGCAGACGGCGCTGATCGCCAAGAAGGCGAAGGTCTACACGATCAACGCCACCAAGGTCGCCCGCGAGGTCGGGATGGGCGGCCGCATCAACACCATCATGCAGACCTGCTTCTTCGCGGTGTCCGGCGTTCTGCCGCGCGAGGAAGCACTCGATGCCATCAAGTCCTCCATCATCAAGTCCTACTCCAAGAAGGGGGATGAGATCGTTCAGATGAACATCCGGGCGGTCGACAACACCGTCGCCAATCTGTTCGAAGTCACCGTGCCCGACCGTGCCACCAGCACCCTGCGGGTCCGTCCCCCGGTGCCCGCCGGCGCCCCCGACTTCGTGCGGAATGTGCTCGGTCCCATCATCGCCGGGCGTGGCGACCGCGTCCCGGTCAGTGCCATGCCGGTGGATGGCACCTTCCCCACCGGCACCGCCCGCTGGGAAAAGCGGAATCTCTCGCTGGAAATCCCGGTGTGGGATCCGCAGACCTGCATCCAATGCGGCAAATGCATCTTTGTCTGTCCGCATGCGGTGATCCGGAGCAAGGCGTATGAGCCCAAGCAATTGGAGGGCGCGCCCACGACCTTCAAGTCGGCGGAATCCCGCCTGCCCGCCTGGAAGGGGTTGAAATTCACCATCCAAGTGGCGCCCGAGGACTGCACGGGTTGCGCCCTGTGCGTGGAGATCTGCCCGGCCAAGAACAAGAAGGAAGCCCGGCTGAGGGCGATCAACATGATGCCGCAGCCTCCGATCCGGGAAGAGGAGAACCTGAACTGGGACTACTTCCTGCGACTGCCGGAGCTGGACCGTCGCAAGCTGACCACCCAGTCCGTGCGGGAAGTGCAGGTGGCCGAGCCGTTGTTCGAATTCTCCGGGGCCTGTGCCGGTTGCGGCGAAACGCCCTACATCAAACTGCTCACCCAGCTCTTCGGCGACCGCCTGGTCATCGCGAATGCCACCGGCTGTTCATCCATCTACGGCGGGAACCTCCCGACCACGCCTTACTCGACCAACCGCGACGGCCGCGGGCCCGCCTGGAGCAATTCGTTGTTCGAGGACAACGCCGAGTTCGGCCTTGGGTTCCGGGTGTCACTGGACAAACAACGCGAGTTCGCCCGTGAACTGGTGGAACAAGTGGCGCCGCAGGTCGGGGATTCCCTGGTCCGGCGGATCCTCCAGAACAAGCAGCGCAGCGAAGCCGACATCTACGAACAACGCGAATGGGTGACCGAGCTGAAGCACAAGCTGGCCGGCAACACTTCCAGCGAGGCGAAGCGCCTGATGGCGCTGGCCGACATGTTGGTTCGGAAGAGCGTGTGGGTCATCGGCGGTGACGGTTGGGCCTATGACATCGGTTACGGCGGTCTGGACCACGTGCTCGCCAGCGGGCGCAACGTGAAGATCCTGGTACTCGACACTGAAGTTTACTCGAACACCGGCGGGCAGATGTCGAAGTCCACCCCGCGCGGTGCCGTGGCGAAGTTCGCGGCCGGCGGGAAGCCGATCGGCAAGAAGGACCTCGGGCTCATTGCGATGCAGTACGGGCATGTGTACGTGGCCAGCGTCGCCATGGGCGGCAAGGACGAGCACACGCTCAAGGCGTTCATGGAGGCGGAGGCCTACGACGGCCCTTCCCTGATCATCGCCTACAGCCATTGCATCGCCCACGGCATCGACATGACGGGCGGCCTGAAGAACCAGAAGGTCGCGGTGCAAAGCGGGCACTGGCTGCTCTACCGCTACCACCCTGATCGCGGCCTGGAAGGCAAGAACCCGCTCCAGGTGGATTCGGCGCCGCCCCATGTGCCGCTGGGCGAGTTCCTCCAGATGGAGAACCGGTTCCGCATGCTCACCAAGAGCAACCCCGACGCCGCCCGCGAATTCTTCAAGCAGGCACAGAAGGATGTCCGGGTGCGTTTCGACCTGTACCAACATCTGGCCGGGCGCGAGCCCAAGGTCTCCGACACGGCGGCCACCGGGGACAACAAACCCGTCGTCGTGGGTGCGGACTGAGCCATGCCGAGTGTGAACCGGTCCTGAAAAGCCCCTGAACTTTGAACTGCGATTGAACGCCCAACTCTAACGACAGCGAGTCCGCCGTCAGCCGGGTCATCGCCCCACGGTGATCCGGTTCGACGGTGGCCCGCGCAACACCCTCCCGCCATGGATCTATCGACCCAATACCTTGGTCTCCGACTGAAGAGCCCCCTCGTTCCCAGTGCTTCACCGCTCTCGGAGGACCTGGACAACATCAAGCGCATGGAAGACGCGGGTGCCGCGGCCGTGGTGCTCTATTCGATCTTCGAGGAGCAGATCCGCTCCGAACGCTACGAGCTGCATCATGCCCTCAACCAGGGCACCGAGAGCTATCCGGAGGCGCTCAGCTACTTCCCCGATCCCACCCAGCTGTTCGTGGGGGTTGAGGACTATCTGAAGCACATTGAACGCGCGAAGGCGGCCACCACCATCCCGATCATTCCAAGCATCAACGGCTGCACCTCGGGAGGGTGGATCGACTTCGCCAAGCAGATCGAGCAGGCGGGTGCCGACGCGCTGGAACTGAATCTCTACAACATCCCGACCAACGGGGATCAGTCCGGCGCCGACATCGAAAAGCAATACGTGGATGTCGTGGCGGCGGTGAAGGCGGCGGTGACGATCCCGGTGGCGGTGAAAGTCAGTCCGTTCTTCACCAACTTCGCCAACATGGCGAAGCGTTTTGACGAAGCGGGTGCCAACGGACTCGTGCTTTTCAACCGGTTTTACCAGCCGGACATTGAACTCGAAACGTTGGAGGTCGTTCCCAACGTCATGTACTCCACCCCGATGGCGATGCGTCTGCCCATGCGCTGGATCGCCATTCTCTTTGAGCGCATCCGCGCCGACCTGGCCGCCACCAGCGGCATCCACCGCGGAACCGACGTGATCAAGATGGTCATGGCCGGCGCCAGCGTGACGATGCTCTGTTCCTCCGTGCTCCGGCACGGCATCAAACACATCCGGGTCATCGAGCAGGAACTGCGCGACTGGATGGACGAGCACGAATACACCTCGATCGACCAGATGCGCGGCAGCCTCAGCCAGAAGTACTGCGCCGATCCCGGAGCCTTCGAGCGCGCCCAATACATCCGCGCCGTCGGTGTCCATACCCTGCGCGGGTGAGTGGCTGGCGAATGGCGAATGGCGAATGGCGAATGGCGAATGGCGAATGGCGAATGGCGAATGGCGAATGGCGAATGGCGAATGGCGAATGGCGAATGGCGAATGGCGAATGGCGAATCGGGAAGAGGGGGCGGGTCCGTAGCGGCGGGCGTCCCGCCTGCCGTAGAGGGGGGCGTCTCGCCCCCCGGATGGCCCGGTTCAAGGTCGCCTCTCCATGAACCCTCCCATGCAAGCTCTCGCGAGGGTTGAACCGGGCTCCCTCACCCCGGCCCTCTCCCGGGGGGAGAGGGTGTCGCGTCCTGCCCTCGGCAACAGGCCTCTACCCCGTTCTTCCGAGCCGTCTCGACTCGTTCCAGCGAACGCCTGCCTCAACCCTGCGAACCTCGCGGAGCATTTACTCCTTCTCCCTCCGGGAGAAGGCCGGGATGAGGGCCGCCCGCTCCGCTCCTCGCGCCCCGGTTCATGGTCCCCATGCGCGATTCGTGAATCGTGGCCGCTCGCTGCATTCCTCGCTCCACGGTTCATGGTCCCAATACGTGTCCAATTTCTGGAAAACGTTCCTCTCCACGAACCTCCCCTCCCCTCGTCATCGTACTCTTACTCCTCATCGTAATCCCCCCGCCTCCCTCGGATCATGAGCCGTGAGCAGGTCATTCTTGAACAGGGGGTTCTTCATGAACCCCGTTTTCCACCCCCCCGGACGTGGCAGGAGAACCGCAGCCCACGGCGTGAACCGTCCGCACAATGCCCGAGGCAACTCCATAGCCCCGGACGGGCGATCAGCGTCCATGCGACGTACGTTCCACAATCCGATCGATGATTCCGTATTCGAGCGCTTCCTCGGGGTTGAGAAAGATGAGTTTGTCATGGGGTATGGGCAGCCATGCCTCCGGCAACCGGGCGTTCTGACGCCAGAAACGGGTGTATCCGTCCTGCGACAACTCCCGGTAGCGGGCCGGGGGTTTGCCGTCGGTGGCGATGCCATGAATCACGATGATGGAATCACGGAATGCGGTGCGTTCGCCAGTGCCCGCCGCCAGCAGCATGGCGCCGCCGGAGTTGCATTCCCCCAGGGCACATGTGTCGACGCGTGACCGCAGGGTCTGGAGGGTGTGAACAATGGCCTGAACCGACGCCAGTTCGCCGCCCGGGGTCAGCAGGTCCAGGTGGATGGTCTGTTCGGAGAGGGTGTCGAGATGGACCAACTGCCGGATGACTTCGGCGGCGGACAGGTTGTTGACGTGGCCGACCAGAAACACCCGCCGCTGCTGGAGCACCGGATCGTCGAGTTCGGTGTGCAGATGCGGTGAGCGATCGGCTTTGGGTTGAATGCGGATGCTGCAGCCCGTCAGCAACGCCGCTGAGAGGAGGCAGTATATCACGGCTCGAATGGAGGGCTTCATGACGCGCGTTCGATGGGGATAACAGTGGAGTGGGAGTGTGCTGGTCTGTTTCGTGGATCCAAGCATTGGAAACGTATTGGGGCCAGGAACCGGGGATTCCGGGGGGCGGGACGCCCCCCTCTACGGCAGGCGGGACGCCCGCCGCTACCCAATAGCACCCTCCATTAGAGCAAATGCTGTTGGAAGAGCAGGGCGCAGCCGAGAAAGGCGAAGAAACCTACAATATCCGTCACGGTGGTTAGCACGATGCTCGACGACTGCGCGGGGTCGAGTCCGACCGATTTCATGAGGATGGGAATGGTGGCGCCGGAGAGGCCGGCGACGAACAGGTTCAGCACCATGGCGACCCCGATGACCAGGCCCAGCCAGGGGTTGCCGTTCCAGAGCCAGGCGATGACGCCGGTGACGAGGCCGGTGACGGTTCCTGTGGCAATGCCGAGAATGGCCTCCTTGAAGATGACGGCGCGGACCTTGCCGCGGGGAATTTCCCGCATGACGAGGCCGCGCATCACGATGGCCAGGGATTGCGCTCCGGCATTGCCTCCCTGACCGGCGACGACCGGCAGGAAGACGGCGAGCACGGTGATGCGGGAAATGAGATCCTCGAACAGGGCAACGACGGCGGCGGCGAGGAAGGCAGTGGCCAGGTTGACATGGAGCCAGGGCAGTCGCTTGCGCAGGGAGTACCCGATGGATGAAGACACGCGTTCGTCGGCGCCGGCGCCCACCATCCGCTGGAGATCCTCGGTGTACTCGTCCTGCACGCCCAGGATCAGGTGCTCGGCCTGGATGATGCCCAGGAGATGGCCCTCACTGTCCACAACCGGGACGGCGAAGTACCGGCGCTTGGAAACCTCCGCAGCAGCTTCCTCGCGATCGGTGAAGCAGTGCAGGGTGTAGACGTCGGTCCGCATGATTTTGCCCAGTTCCTGGTCCGGATCGGCCAGAAGCAGATCCCTCATGTTCATCACTCCCTGGACGCGGTTTTCCCCGTCCACCACATAGGCGTACGAAGTCGGAGTGCGTCGTTGGGAGAGTTGGCGGATGCGAGCGATGGCTTCGCGAACGGTCACCTCGGTGCCGAAGGCGAGGAAGCTGCGCACCATCAACCGGCCGACGCTGCCTTCGGGGAAGGAGAGATAGTCCTGAATCTCCAGGCGCAGCCGCTTGGGCAGGTGTTCCAGCAACTTCTCACGCCCTTCGCTGGGCAGATGGACGAAGATGCTCGCGGCATGGTGCGGTTCGAGGGCGAGGGTGATTTCCCGGAAGAGATCCGCATCGGCCGCTTTCAGGACCTCGGCGGCGTAGGGAACCTGCAATTGTCGAACCACCCGGGCGGCCATCGCCGGAGGCAGAGCCCGGAGAGTGCGCACCACTTCCTCCTCGGGCAGCGTTTCCAAGGCGCGCGCCGCCCCGGCAGGATCCTTCTGCACATAGCGTTGTGCGAGCGGAAGGAGTGGGGACGAATCATCCATGATGGAATGTGGCGGGTGGTGACGTCGGCACGGACCCTGATGACCTAGCGGTCCCCTGATGTGAGCGATGAAACCCGGACCCGACGTCGTTGTGCCCCAGGACCGGGGGTGATTCAACCCGGGAGATGCGCTGGTTGCTGGGGCGCATCTCCGAGTAGTCGGAGGACACGGCCCTCATTTCGACAGGATGAACACGATGAACAGGATGGAATGCCGTTCCGCATGGGTTCCCGAGCATCGTGTTCATCCTGTGAATCCTGTCCAAAACCCTCCGATGCCTGGATCTCCATCCACAACCCGGGAGATGCGCCCTGGGTGCTGGGCCCGGCAAAAGCGCCGTTGCTTGTTGGCGAGCGGTTTGGCATGCAGGGCGGTCTCGATATGCGTTGGAACGCCCTAGCCTGTCTTGGTGCCGCCTTTTTGGGGATCCTTGGATCCGGTCCGCGAGTGGTCGCGCGTGATGTGCCGCTGGTAAGGCATCACTTCGCCGGGATGGCTCGGATCACCAGCCTGCCCGACATGGAGGTGCTTCGGGGCATCCTGGCCTTGCCGGAATCGCGGCGGTTGCGGGGCGAGGCGGAGCGAAAACTGGCCATTCACCTGCCGGCCTGGTTTGGAGCGGGCGCCTCCGGTGCGACGGCGCAGGGTCCGGCCCTCGTTCCCCTGGTTCAGGCCGCGCTTCAACAGGAGAGTCACCTTGAGGTGATGGGCTCCGAGTCCGGGGTGGGCAGTTGGGCGGTGGCGGTGCGGATGGAGGAAGGACCCGCGGCGGAGGTGGGGAAGTCGTTGCGGGACGTTCTGACCCCGTTGCTGGGCAGTCCGGCGGGCGGGACGCCCGGGGCGGATTGGGAGTTGTCGGGAACCGGCAAACGCACCCCCGCGGCACGCTTCGCACGGTTGAAGGGCTGGATGTTGGTGGGAAGCGGCCAGGAGTCCTTTGACGGCATGCGCGACCGGATCACGGCGACGGGCGTGCCGACCACGCCGGGTTCGAATGAGGTTTCACGGCTGGAAGCGGATTTGGCGCGGTTGGCGCCGCTGATGGGATGGGCCTCCGAACCGGTGTTGCCAGTCAACCAATGGCCGGCGATTCGGATGTCGGTGGAGCCACGCAAAGGCCGTCTGCGCACGACCGCCGAGGTGGCGTTTGCACAGCCGCTGGGGTTGAAGCTGGAACCCTGGACCCTGCCGAAGGGTGTGCTGCGGGACCCGCTGGTGGGTTTCACGGCGATGCAAGGTGCGGATCACTGGCTGAATCGCCTGGGTCTGTTCACCTCGTACGGCATCACCGAATGGCCCAAGCAGCTCTTCCTGTGGTCGGTGGCCGGGGATGCCTGGAATCAATACGTGGCGGGGCCGCTGACGTCGCCGACCAACCTGTTGAACCGGCTCGCGGTCCCGCTGCCGGAAGCGTTGGTGCGGCACATGAACTGGCAGGGCAAAATCGCGGCAGTCCAGCTCACCAACCAGGCCATGCGAGTGGAATTGCGCGGCATGCCGTACCTCCTGCCGTTCCTGCAATCCATTCGAAGCGGTGAAACCGACATGCTGTACGGCGGCTTGTTCCCGCAAACCGCCCGGGGTGGTCCGGCGCCGGAGCCGTTGCTGCAGCAGGTCATCGGCCGCACCAACCTGGTGCTGTACGATTGGGAAACCACCGGTCGATCGATGATCTGGACCAATCTCGCCGCCAAGACCGGCCCCAAGGTGCTCACCAATGCCACCGGACGCCTGACGCAGATCAAGCAGCTGGGCCAATTCTGGCGCGTGACCATGAGCACCAACAACTCGGAGGTTCCGGTGTCGCCGAGCGGCGAGATCTGGGTGCCGGGCTGGGACTGGATCAATGCCGCGCACGCGCGGCTGGGAGACACGATCACGGAAGTGACGCAGACCGGGCCCTCCCAGTTGTCGGTCGTTCGCTCCTCCCAGATCGGGTTCAACGCCCTGGAATTGGCGCACCTGCTTCGGTGGATTGAAAACCCGGCTTTCCCGGGTTGGTCGGATGCCCGCTACCTGCCGGCCGGGATGAAGACGGTTCCGGTTCCCCAAGGGCCGACGGGAGCCGCCAAGCCTTGAATTCCATGAACCAAGGAACCGTCGTCGCCGGCTTGAAGCTGGGCGTGAACATTGATCATGTGGCGACCCTTCGGGAGGCCCGCTACCGAGGACGCACCCACGGCGAGCCGGATCCGGTGGAAGCCGCGTTGCTTTGCGAGGCGGCGGGGGCTCACGGCATCACCGCGCACCTGCGGGAGGATCGCCGGCACATCCTGGATCGCGATGTCCGGGAATTGCGGGCGCGCATTGGCACGCGCCTGAATCTGGAAATGGCCCTGGCGCCGGAGATCGTGGAGATCGCGGTGTCGGTGAAGCCGGACATCGTCTGTCTGGTTCCCGAGCGTCGGGAAGAGGTGACGACCGAAGGCGGCCTGGATGTGGTCGGGCAATTGGAAGCCGTGACGGCGGTCACCCGGCGCATGAACGGGATCGGGGTCGAGGTCAGCCTGTTCATCGGGCCGGACGTGGACCAGGTGGAAGCCTCGGCGGCGACCGGAGCCCAGTTCATCGAACTCCACACCGGCGCCTACGCGGAGAGTTTTCTCGAAGGCGAAGGTGTGGATGTGGAACTGGCTCGGTTGGTGGCGGCTTCGAAGCGAGCGCGCGAGCTGGGACTGAGGGTGAATGCGGGCCACGGGCTGACGGTGGCCAATCTGCCGGCCCTGCTGGAGCGGGTGCCGTATATGGAGGAACTGAATATCGGGCACAGCCTGGTGAGCCGGGCGGTGACCGTCGGCATGGCCGCGGCGGTGGGCGAGTTCCTGGCGGTGATGAAGGGCTACCGACTGGGGCCCGTATGATTCTCGGCACGGGCATCGACATCATCGAAGTGGAACGTGTGGCGGGATCGGTGGAGCGGTTTGGTGACCGGTTCCTGACCCGCATTCTGGTTCCGGACGAAATCGCCTATTGCCGAGGCCACAAGAATCCGGGGCCCCACATCGCGGCGCGGTTTGCCGCCAAGGAGGCGATTTCCAAGGCTTTTGGAACGGGTATTGGCGCGGCGCTGGGTTGGCACGACATGGAGATCTGCCGGCGTGACAGCGGCGAGCCGTACGTCCAGTTCCATGGCAAGGCGTTGGATTTGCTGGCTTCCCGTGGTGGACGGCGCGTGCACGTGAGCCTCTCCCACACTTTGACCTACGCGGCGGCGGTGGCGGTGTTGGAAGGTTAGGTGGGCTCTTAGCGAGCCGGTCCGGGGAGGCGTAGTTCCAGCCCCTCGCGGGCGGCATCGACGCGCAGGTGTGGGTTCAGGGAGGCGGCGAGCGCGCGGGCTTCGGCCAGAATGATGTCGAGCTGGTCGTCGGTGCGGTCAGGGTCGTGGTGGAACAGGAGCAGATGTTTGACGCCGGTTGCGGCGGCCTGTCGGACGACAGCCTCGACGCAGCTATGCCCCCAGCCGATGCGGGTCACATATTCCTCGGCGGTGTATTGGGCGTCGTGGATGAGGATATCGACGCCCTGGATCAGGGTGCGGATTTCGCGATTGCGCTGGGCGGCGATGCGTTGGGCCTGGGGGGAGGCGGGGGGTGGGAGGGTTGCTTTGCCGTTGCCGTTGGTTTGGGCGAGGGTGCGGGCGATGATTTCCGAGCAAAGCACCTCATGATCGGGGGCATAGGCGACCGAACCGGCGGGTGTGTCGAGGCGGAAGGCGACGCCGCCGCCTGGATGATGGATGCGGCCGATGGTGGTGCGGACCTGTCCGACACGGAACTTGGCGGTGCGAGGTTCGTCGACGGTGATGGTGCCGGGCATCTGGGGCAGGGAGACGGGGAAGAAGGGGGATTCGACGGCGGCGGCGACGGTGCGTTTCAGGCCGGAGCGGGAGCCTCGCCACCCGAGAATGCGGATCTGTTGGCGGGCGAGGTAGGCCGGGGCGAAGAATGGAAACCCCTGGATATGATCCCAGTGCGTGTGGGTGAGCAGGATGGAGAGACGGCGGGGGCGGTGGGCGAATTCGCGGAGCAGGGACTTGCCGAGTTGCCGGATACCGGTGCCGGCATCGAGGATGATGATGTCGCGTCCCCAGCGGGCTTCGACGCAGGCGGTGTTGCCGCCGTAGCGGACGGTTTCGGGGCCAGGAACGGCGACGGAGCCTCGGACGCCCCAGAAGCGGATGGAGAATCCGTCCGGCAATGTGTCGGGATCGATCCGGTTGGCCCCCCTTGGCATGTCTTTGCATAGGCGGGGTTTGGGGTGTGAGGGAAGCGAGAACTTGGGCGGGCGGCTGAAGCTTGGGAAAAGCCGCTTGCTATGGGCTGGGATGACTGATAGACAGCTCGCCCATTTTGTAAGGAACAGGAAAGCGACTGATTATGGCTAGGATTTGCGAAATCACCGGGGCTCGGCCGTCGAAGGGCAGCATCATTTGGCGCAGTGGTAAGCCGAAGCGGGAAGGCGGTATCGGTACCCACGTCACCGCGATCACCAAGCGTCGCTTCTTCCCCAACCTGCAGCGGGTGAAGGCGCTGATGCCGAACGGCGAAGTCCGGTACGTGCGGGTCACCGTGAAGGCCATCAAGAAGGGCCTCATCACCAAGCCGCCGGTCCGGACCTGGAAGAAGGAAAACAAAGCGGCTGTGGCGAAGTAAGACGGGGCAATCCCCGCTCCTCGGCCACCACACGGTTTGACGTCAGGCGCCCGGTGATTCACCAGGCGCCTGATGATTTTTTTGGGGGATTGCATTCAAGGAGTCGCTCCGGGATAACTCGTCGCGTTCCACCCCAGTTTCGCCGTGGTGTTTCGGGAAGACGTATCGTCCCCGGGAGCGGCGGTGTGCGGGTGCGCCTCGCAGATGAGTACACTCGATTACGCGATTCTGGCGGTTTACTTCGTGATCACCATCGGCCTCGGGCTGCATTACGCCCGGCGCTGGAAGGGGACCGAGGACTTCTTCCTCGCTGGTCGCAGCCTCACCTGGCCGATCATCGGGCTCTCCCTGTTCGCGACGAACATCTCGACCGAGCATTTCGTCGGGCTGGCAGCCGGTGGCAGCAAGGAAGGACTCGTCCAGGGCGGCTACGAATGGATCGCCAGCTACTGCCTCCTGGTGCTCGCGATCGTCTTCGCCCCGCAGTACCTCAAACACCGGGTGTTCACCATCCCGGAGTTCTTCGAGAAACGGTTCGGCATCGAAACCCGGCTGATGCTGACCTTCTATTTTCTGGCGATGATCGTCCTGACCAAGACCTCGGTCGCCCTCTACTCGGGGTCCCGGGTTTTGTCGGACCTGACCGGCTGGGACTTTCATACGGTCATGTGGGGGATCGCGATCGTGACCGCCCTCTACACCATGGTCGGCGGGCTGGCTGCGGTGGTATACACCGACGCCATTCAGGCGATCATCCTGATCGGCGGATCGGTGCTGTTGACCGGGTTTGCCATGAACGAGGTCGGGTGGTGGTCGGGCCTGAACGAACGACTCGCCGTGCTCGGCAAAACCGATCTGTTGTCGATGGTGCATGGACCGAAATCGGACCTGCCCTTCAGCGGCTTTCTCCTGGGGAACTTCCTCATTGGCGGGATGTTTTACTGGTGCATGGACCAGGTGAACGTTCAGCGCGTCCTGGGGGCGAAGAACGTGAAGGAAGCCCGTTTGGGGGCGGTGTTTGCCGGTTTTCTGAAAATTCTACCCGTGTTCATCCTGGTCCTGCCGGGCGTCATCGCAACGGCGCTGCAACTCGATATCCGGGGGCCGGACGGGCAGCCCGACCACAACCGCACCTACGGGGTTCTGGTTCGGACCTTGTTGCCGACCGGCCTGAAGGGCGTGGTTCTCGCAGCACTGTTGGCAGCGTTGATGTCGTCGATCAGTTCGATGCTGAACTCGGCGTCCACCCTGGTGGCCCGGGATTTGGTGGCGCGTTTTCGGCCGGCCACCGCGCCTCGCACCCAGATCCTGATCGGGCAGACTGCGTTGGTGGCGGTGGTGGTAGGCGGGATTCTGTCGACGCCGCTGATCGACCATTACCCCCATCTTTGGGCCTACCTTCAGGAGATCACGGGTTACCTCTCGGTGCCCTTTGCGGTGGTGGGATTGTGCGGGGTGTTCCTGCCCCGGGTGAATCGGCAGGGCGCCATGGTGGCAGTGGGGGTGGGGATCGTGATCAGTTTGTTCCTGCTGGCGGACAGTCACACCGAGGGCGGTTTGGCGGGCTTCCTGAGGCACCCGTACCTGAACTCCTTCCTGCACCGGTCGTTTGTGTGTGCGGTGATCACCTTCGTGGCCCTGCTGGCGACGAGTTATGCAACGCCGCCGCCACCGCGTGAGGTGCTCTCCGGAACGTTTTCGTTCGCCTGGGTTCAGGGCGAAGGCGAGACGGCGCGGGACCTGCGCAACGCCGGCTTTTGGATGGCCGGATTGTTTGTCTGCGTGACCGCGCTGTGGTGGATGTTCCGGTAGGTGCCGGGTCGGTTATTTGAGCGGCATGCCGGGCTCCGGTTTGCCGTTGGTGGTCAGGATCTGGAAGTGATGGACGCCGGCGGCGAGCGGGTGATCGCTGGTCCAGACGATGGTTTTTTCCGGAGTGACCTCGACCATGGAGATGCCGGTGTTGGCGGCGTGGCTGCCGACCACGGTGTTGCCGTTGGCCAGGCGCTGGGAACCGCAGGGATCCTTGAACAGGCCACCCACGTCGTCGTTGGTCACCTTCCAAACGATCTCACCCGCCGGGTTGAACTCGACCACCTTGTTGCCGTGGGTCAGCGAGGCGACCGTGTTGCCGTTGTCGAGGCGGATGGCGGTGAACGGCCAATTCTCGGCCTTGCGGCCCCCGATGGCATCGAAGTCCGTCTTGAGCACCCGAACGACCTGACCTTCCGGGGTGTATTCCTTAATGGCGAAGGCGAGCAGGTGCGGGACGAGGAAATTGCCGTTGCGCAACTGCCGGGCCATGCGGGTCTGCATGTGGGCATTGTCGGTCTCGGGCTGCAGGGGCACCTCGCGCACGATCGAGCCGTCGGCCTTCACTTCGAGCAGGCGCGGTCGGGTGCCGAGTTCGGTCACCAGGGTGTTGCCGTTGTAGAGGCGCTGGGTGGTGCCGATTTCGCTGTTTTCCTTGGCGCGGGTGTAGCTGAACACGACCTGCTTCTCGCGGGTGACTTCCTCGACTTTGTCGCTGTAGGCGAGCAGGACGTTCCCGTTGGGCAGGACGAAGCCGTCGCGGGAGCCACCGCGGTATTCCCAATCGGGCTGGCCGGATTCGCTGATGATGGCGGTCTTGGCGCCCATCACCAGGTAGGCGTGCCGGATGGCGCCGGGGGCGGGCGATGGGGCGGCGGTGGAGTCCAAGTGACCACACAGGGTGATGATGGCCAGGCAGGCGGAACGAAGGGTGGGGCGGGACATGCGAGTGGCGGAGCGTCGCCGGAAAACCGTGGATGGTGGAAGCCGGTTTTGTCGCGTGACCGAAAGGGGGCGGGCGGCTATCTCATCCAGGCGATGCAAATCCATGTGGTCTACTACCTGGAGGTGGTCTCGTCCTGGTGCCATTGGGCCGAGCCGGCGTGGGATGAATTGAAGCGGCGGTATGGTTCTGTGGCCCAGTTCGAATGGCGGATCGCGCTGATGAGTGCCGACGGTTTCCCGAAATCGCGGGAGCAGGAGGATTGGTTTTATCGGCGGAGCGGCGTGCTGATGCGTTCACCGACGATGCTGAATGGGGGGTGGCTGGAGCCGGGTCGGTCGGAGTATCTGGCGCCCAACCTGCTCGCGGAGGCGGCCAAGGATTTCGGGGTCATCGACGACCGGGTGCGTCGTGCGTTGACCGAGGCCGCGGTGCTTCGGGGGTTGAAGGTGGGGCAATGGGAGGTGTCGGCGCCGATTGCGGCGGTGGCCGCGGGTGTGGAGGAATCGACGTTGCTGGAGTGCGCCCGGTCGGAGCCGGTGGAGCAGCGGGTGCGGAAGTCGACGGAGGAATTTCACGCCTTGCAGGTCACGCAACGCCCGACGTTTGTCATCACGGATCAGATCGGGGATCGGGCGGTGCTCTCAGGATTGGCGACGGCGGCTCCGTTGGTGGGGGTGATGGAGGCGATGCTGCGGGACTGCGAAGGGTACGCCTCGTGGAAGGCGCATTTTGGGGAGCCGCCGACGACGTGTGCGAACCCGGGCCGGAGCACCTTCGCTGTGGCTGTCCGCATTGTGGCGGCGCCATTGAATTCCCGGAGGAAGCGGCGGGAATGGGGGTGGAATGCCCGCACTGTGGGGTTCCGATGAACCTGGTGGAGGAAGGGCCTGGGGCGGAGGAACGGGTGGCTCCAGGGGAACTGCCTGGGGTTCCGGGCCGGCCGACGGTAGCGGAGTTGGCGGGCGCATTCACAGGACGGGTGGAGCGGCCGCGCCTGACGGCGGGCTACCGGTGGGCGCTGGGGGTGGGGTTGGTGGCGGCGCTGGCCATGCCGGCGGTGTATGCGGCGTTGGTGGTGATGCTGGGGTGGGGATTGTTCTGGGGCGCGGGGAGTTGGATGGCTTGGGCAAGAACGGCGAGTGGCGGGGCGCTGGGGGCGGGGATTCGGACGGGGCTGCTGGTGGTGGGGATGGGGTTGGGCCTGTTTGTCCTGGGCGCGTTGCTCCGGCCGTTCGTGGTGAGATCTCGGCGTCGGCGATCAGGGTTGGCGTTGAGTCCGGTGTCCGAGCCTTTGTTGTTTGCCTTTGTCCATATGGTCTGTGACGCGGTGGGGGTGTCGCGACCGGCGCGGGTGGAAGTGGACTGCCGGATGAATGCCTCGGTGCGGTTTCTGGGCGAAGGGGTAGGGCGAGGTGCGGACGACTGGGTATTGACGGTGGGCCTGCCGGTGGTGGCGGGCCTGAGTCTGCCGGCCTTTGCGGGAGTGTTGGCCCACGAGTTGGGGCATTTTGGTCAGGGGTGGGCGATGCGCGCCTGCTGGGTGATCCGGGGCTTGAACGAGTGGCTCGAAGGGGCGGCGGGACGGGGTGGTGCGGATGGTGTTCTGGATCGTTGGTCGGGCGACAGTCCCGCGGCGGTGCACCACGGGGTGCTGGGCCTGTTGCGGTTCGGCCTGGGCATTTCCAACCTGATGGTCGGGACGGTGGTGGCGGTGGGGCGTCTGGTGAACCGACAATTGCTGCGGCAGATGGAATGGAACGCCGACCGGGTCCAGATCCGGTTGGTGGGCAGTGACGTGTTCGAGGCGACGTTTCGAAGGCTGACCGTGCTCGCGGAGGTGCGTCGGGATGCCTATCGGCAGCTCGGGTTGGATCATGCGCAGGGGCGGGCCCTGCCCGACGACCTGCCGGGTGCGCTGGTGCGGTTGGCTGACGCGGTTCCCGAGGAAAAAATCGAGCGCTGGTGTGAACGAAGGCTGGCGCGGTCCGAGGACTTCATGGATGCCCATCCCTCGGACGCCTCACGGTTGGAGCAGGCGCGGTCGATGGCGGCACCGGGGGTGTTTCGTCAGGGGAGCGAGGCGAGGGTCTTGTTTTCGAACTTTGAGATCCTGAGCCGGCAGGCGACGGTGCTGCATTACCGGGAAGATCTGAGATTGCCGGTGGAATGAATGAAACGAAAGCGCCCGGGGGAGGTGGCTCCACCGGGCGCGTGCGATGCGATGAGATCGGGTCGGACTGAAAGCTGCGGGCTGACGGCGATCAGCTCGGCATGACCCAGCCGTTTTGGTACTCGCGCTTGATGAAGCGCTGAGCGGCGGGGTTGTTGGTGACGAGGAGGTTTTCGGTATCCCACTCGACACGGCCGCCGGCCAGCATCGCAACGTTCCCAAGGAGGACCGCTTCGGTCATGTCGCAGGCGAAGTCGAAGTTGGAGTACGCGGCGGGGCCTCCCTTGATGGCGGCGACCCACTCTTCCTTCATGCCGACGTCATCGCGGCCATTGCGGGGCAGGGTGGGGGCGGGGTCCTGCCAGCCTTCGAATTGTTTCTCAGGAAGCAGGATCCATTGGGCGCCGTAATCGTTCGGCGAGTACAGGATGCCTTTCTCGCCGACGAGCAGGGAGCCGGATCCGGGAGGTTGCTGGCCATGGAAGAGTTCCTTGGGCGGCAGGTTCTTTTCGCCGTTGGGGAGTTTGCCCTCGTACCAATGGTAACGGACGGGGGGCATGTCGCCGCGGGCGGGGAACTCGGAGATGATGGTGGCCCAGCCGGGGAACGTCTCGGGGTTGAGCGGTTCGTTCTGTGCGACGACGAGTGTCGGGCTGGTGAGTTTGAGGGCACGGAAGGCGAGGTTGGCGGTATGGCAGGCCATGTCGCCGAGGGCGCCGGTGCCGTAATCCCACCATCCGCGCCAGTTGAACGGATGATACGCCTTGTTGTACGGGCGCATGGGCGCGGTGCCGATGAAGGACGCCCAGTCGAGGTTTTCGGGAACGGGCGATGACTCAGCGGGCCGGGCGCGGATCGTCGGTGATTGCGGCCAGACGGGGCGGTTGGTCCAGACGTGGACCTCGGTCACCTTGCCGATGACACCGGCCTGGATGGCTTCGACACCTCGGCGGAGGCCGTTGGCGGCGGAGCCCTGGTTGCCCATCTGGGTGGCGACTTTGTATTTGCGGGCGAGAGTGCGCAGGTAGCGGGCCTCCCAGACGTCGTGCGTCAGCGGCTTTTGAACGTAGACCGCCTTCTTGCGGACGATGGCGTGGGCTGCGGCGATGGCGTGGGTGTGGTCGGGAGTCGAGATGGTGACGGCATCGATTTCATCACCCATCTTGTCGAACATGTTGCGGAAGTCGTGGAAACGTTTCGCGTTTGGCCACTTCTTCAGTTTGGCATCGATCGAGTTGTCATCGCAGTCACAGAGGGCGACGACATCGCCGAGGGTGCTGGCGCCGTCGATGTCGCTGGAACCCTTTCCGCCGACGCCGATGCCGGCGAAACGGAGGCGTTCATTCGCGCCGAAGACGCGGCTGGGAAGGTAGGTGAAGGCGAAAGCGGTGGCCGCGGTGGACGTGGCGAGGAAGTTTCGCCTCGAGAAATTCTTACTCCAGGTAGGTTTCATCGGATTGGGGATGGAATGCCGGGTTCGCGAAGGATCATCCGGTACGGAGCGGGGGTGTGGCAACCGGAAAGCCGGGAGGATCCGGAGTGTTGGGGCTTGCTCGGACGCCCTTGCGTGGTAAGGCAGCGGGCTCATGTCGCATCCGGCAGAATCCTTCGACACGTTGTTTCGGCAGGACGCCCCTGTTTTGGCGCTGGCGCCGATGCAGGATGTGACGGATTTGCCGTTTTTGAGATTGATGGCGGAGCGGGGTGGCGCGGACCTGTATTTCACGGAGTACTTCCGCATTCATGCGTCGGCGCAGCTGGAACGGCACACGTTGAGATCGATCACGGAAAACCCGACGGGTCGGCCGATCATCGCGCAGCTGATCGGGAACGATCCGACGTCGCTGGCCCGTGCGGCGCGTGAGTTGCAGCAGTATCCGGTGGCGGGCATTGACCTGAACCTCGGATGTCCGGCCCCGGTGGTGTACCGGAAGTGCGCGGGCGGAGGGCTGCTGCGGGAACCGGCGCTGGTGGACCGGATTCTGGGGACTTTGCGCGACGCGGTGTCCATTCGGTTCACGGTCAAGACGCGGGTGGGTTTCGACGATCCGGCGGTGTTTGAGACTTTCCTGTCGATCTTTGCGAAGCATGGGTTGGACCTGCTGACGGTGCATGGGAGGACGGTGCTGGAGATGTACCGACCCAAGGTGCACCACGACCGGATTGCGCAGGCGGTGCAGGCGATGC
Source organism: Verrucomicrobiota bacterium (assembly GCA_963205105.1). Classification (GTDB taxonomy): domain Bacteria; phylum Verrucomicrobiota; class Verrucomicrobiia; order Limisphaerales; family CAIMTB01; genus CAIMTB01. The sequence continues at coordinate 24,333 of CAUJJW010000198.1, forward strand.
GTTGTCCGGTGGTGGCGAATGGCGGGGTGGATTCGCCGGCGGCCGCGCTGGAGGCCTTGCGGAAGACCGGGGCGCGCGGGCTGATGATCGGACGCGGGGCCATTCGGAATCCGTGGCTGTTCAGCCAGATCCGGTCGGCTTGGACCGGCGGGGTTCCGGTGCTTCCGACCGGACGTGATGTGTTGGCCTACGTGCGGGTGCTTTGGGAGACGACGTCGCCGGACCGGCTGATTCCGGCGAAGCAGGTGCAGAAGCTGAAGAAGTACCTGAACTTCATTGGCGAGGGGGTGGAACCGAGCGGCCCGTTTCTGCATGCGATGCGGCGGGTGTCGACGGAGGAGGAATTGTTCCGACTGTGTGCGGAGTACCTGGACCACGACCGGCCGATGGCGTTGGAAGGGGCGAAGGCGGGCGTTGCGGAAGCTTTTCTTTTGGCAGGCTGTGATCTGGCCTAGGCTGGCTGCGAGGCATGGAGGTTTCGCTCGTCATCGGGGTCCCGCTGCTGCTCGCCCTGGCGAGCCTGAGCATTCTTTGCTCCCTGGCGGAGGCGGCCCTGTTTGCGTTGAGCCGATGGCAGCTGCGGCAGATGAGAGAGGGTGAACCGGCGGATCGACGGGCGGCACGGCTGCTGGATGAACCGGACGATCTGCTGTCGGCGTTGTCGCTGGGCAACACCCTGGCGAACGGGATGATCGTGCTCTTGACGCTGCTGATGGGGCTGTCGTCGGGGTGGCGGATGGAAGTGGTCCTGCCGCTGGTTTTTCTGGCGATGGTGGTGTTTGGGGAAATTCTGCCGAAGACACTGGCGGTGCGTTCTCCCAGGGAATGGGCGACCCGGGTCACGCCGGCGGCGGCGTTGCTGCAGAAGCTGACCCGGCCGGTGCGACGACTGGCGCGTGGGGCGATCGACGGGATGCTGTCCTGGTTTATTCCGGCATCGGCACAGCCAGCCCCGATCACGGACGAGGAATACCGGGAACTGTTGGACATGGCGGTGCAGCAGGGGGCGTTGGGCCATTCCGAACGGGAGATCATCGCCCAACTGATCACCCTGGATCGGAAATGTGCCCGGGACGTGATGCGGCCGCGGGCGACGATGGGGGCGGTTCCCGACGACCTGACCACGGAAGAACTGGTGGCGGCGGCCCGGCGGTTGAAGCACCGGCGGCTGCCGATGTACGACGAGACTCCGGACACGATCGTGGGTGTGTTGAACACGCAGAAGTTTCTGTTGGACCCGGAACATCGGCTGGATGAGGCGATCGAGTTCCCCTCCTTCGTGCCGGAGACGATGAACCTGATGCACCTGTTCCAGGCCTTGCAGCGGCAGAAGCGGAGCCTGGCGATCGTGCTGGATGAATTCGGGGGGGTGGCCGGGGTGGTGCGGATGGAGGAGATTCTGGCGGAGGTGCTCGGGGAGATGTCAGCGCCGGGTGCGGTGCGGGGATTGGTGTTTGCAAAACTGGGGCCCGGTCGTTGGCGGGCGAGCGGGGCGATGCGCCTGGAAGACTTTCGGCGTGAGTACCCGTCCCTGCCCGAGGTGGCGGACGTGGAAACCCTGGGGGGCCTGTTGCTGGCGGAACTCGACATTGTGCCGGCGCGCGGCCAGAGCGCGGTGGTGCATGGGTTGAAACTGACGGCGACGGTGGTGGATGAGCGTCGGGTGCATGAGTTGCTGGTGGAAGTGGGAGGTGGCCGATGAACCCCTGGGTGACCGCGGGCGCGGTGGTGGTGGCGTTGGCGGTGGCCTTCCTGCTTTCCGGGATGGAGGCCGGGGTTTTTGCCTTGAGCCGGTACCGCATCCGCCGATTGGCGCGTGAAGGCGGTCACCGGGCCGCCCGGCTTCAAGGGTTCCTGGATCACCCGGAGAATTTTTTGTGGACCATCCTCATCGGGAACACGCTGGCGACGTTCACGGTGGTGATCACGGCGGCGCTGGAATTGCGATCCTGGCTGGGGCGGAGTCCGGGTTGGTTCATGGCGATGATGGTGGGCGTGTTGCTGTTGCTGTACGTGTTTGCCGATCTCCTGCCCAAGCTCGTGTTTCGCCGGTTCCCCAACCGCCTCTGCCTGCTTGGGGTGCCGTTGTTCCGCCTGGTGCACGTGGTGCTGTCGCCGGCGGTGGGCGCCACCGAATGGGTTTCCAGCCGCGTCCTGCGGTGGACCGGAGGACGCGCCTTCACGGGACGGTTGTTCGGCAGCCGGGCGGAGCTGCGGCAGGCGATCGAGGAATCGGCGCAATCCCTGTCACGGGAAGAGTTGACCATGATCAACCGCATTCTCGACCTCCAGAACCTGCGGGTGCGGGATCTGATGACCGGCATGGCCAAGGCCACCACTCTGCCGGCTGAGGGGACTGTGGGGGACCTGCTGGAACTGGTGCGCCAGCGGCGGGTGTCGTCGGTGCCCCTGTGGAAGGGGCGAGGCCGGGACCGTCGGGTGCTGGGGGTGGTGGCGTTGTCGACGGTGATCTACGAGAGCGGCCATGAGCCGTTGGACCCCTTGGAGGCGCTGGTTCAGCCGGCGTTGTTTGTCGAAATGGACGCCCCGTTGGAAGCGGCCTTGCGAGCCATGCAACGTGGGAGGCAACGGTTCGCGGTGGTGCTGGACCGGCGTCGACGCGAGGTGGGGGTGATCACGCTGAACGACATCCTGGGATCCATGTTCGGGGAGGTGCGGGTATGACCTTGGACTGGAATGAACTCAGCGCCACGGCGGGCAAGGCGGTGGCAGGTGTGGTGATCACGGGGTTGAACGCATTTTTCGTGGCGGCGGAGTTCGCGTTGATCCGGGTGCGGGACACGCAATTGCAGCCCTTGGCGGAGGCGGGGAGCCGGCGGGCGGTGCTGGCGCGGCACATCATTCGGAACATCGACGCCTACCTCAGCACCTCGCAGCTGGGGATCACCCTTTGCGGGCTGGGCATGGGGGCCCTGGTGGAACCCCTCTTCACCGAGCTGCTGCAACCGGTGTTCGCCATGACCGGGGTGGTCTCCCCGGAGGTCCGCCAGACCGCCGCGTTCCTGGTGGGTTTTTTGGTGAATTCCTTCGTGCTGATCGCGATCGGCGAACTGGCGCCAAAATCCTTCGCTCTCCGGCGTCCGGTGTCGGTGGCGCTGGTGGTCGCCCATCCGCTCTGGCTGATCTACTGGGGCTTTTTTCCATTCATCTGGATGCTGAATCGGACCTCGCAGTGGGTGCTGACCCGCCTGGGAATCGGGGTGCCGAACGAGGCGGATCAGGCGCATTCCGACGACGAATTGCGGTTGATGATTCAGAGCGCGCCCAGAAAAGGGCACGAATCGACGCTCGGACGCGACGTGATTCTGAATGCTCTGGAACTCAGGCGTCGGCGGGCCCGCGAAGTGGTTCAACCGCGGCCGGAGGTGGTGGTGTTCGCCACGGACGCCTCGATCGAGGACTGCGTGAAACTGGCCGAAGAGACGCGGTACTCGCGGTTCCCGCTCTGTGAGGATGGGGACTTGGACCGGACGGTGGGTGTGCTGCACATCAAGGACCTCTATTCGCATCGGGACCGGAAAGGCACCGCGGCGGATCTGAAGGTACTGGCCCGGCCGGTGATCTACGTTCCCGAACTGGCACGGTTGGAGCGGGTGCTTCAGTTCCTGCTGGAACGGCGTCTGCACCTGGCGCTGGTGGTGGACGAGTACGGTGGGACCGTGGGTTTGGTGACGCTGGAGAATATTCTGGAGGAACTGGTGGGCCAGATTCAGGACGAGTTCGACCAGGAACGCCCGCTGACGGTGAAAGTGGATGACACCACCTGGGACGTTGCGGGGAACCTGCCCTTGCACGATCTGGGACACCTGGTGGGCGAAGCGCTGCACCAACCGGGGGTGACATCGGCCAGCGGTTGGGTGACCCAGCGGTTGGGGGGCTTCCCGAAGGAAGGCGATTCCATTCCCGTGGGAGCGTTTGTGGTGCGCGTCGAGGAAACGCGCGGCGCGCGGGTGACGCGTTTGCGGGTGACCCGGGTGGTGGCGCCGCCGGAAGCGGAGGGTGATGGAACGGCGACCGAGCCTGCGTCCGGCGCGTGAGGTTCAGCCTGCTGTTTGGAGGAGTTGCTGAAGGGCGAGCACGTTCAGCAGAGCCTTGGGGGCCATGGAATCCACGAGAATGTACTCGGGAACCTTGGTGCCATCGGCGCTGCGTTCGGAGCAGTGATCGTTGTCACCGTGCGGGCCGAGACCGTCGAGGGTGGGCACATGATCACAGATCCAGTTGCCGTCGCTCAGTCCGCCGCGTTCCTCGCCGCCGAGGGTTTGGCCGAGGCGCTCCGCGGCGGATTGCCAGACACGGAAGAGTCGGTCCGTGCCGGCGTTGCGCGGCCAGGGCGGGCTTTCCTCCAGCAACTCAATCCGGACCTGGCACGGATGACCGTCGACGGGGCTGCGGACGTCGCCGGTGCCGTTGAGGGCGAGAATGGCGGCGACCCCGGCCTGGTAGGTGTCGCGGGTGAAGGCGCGCATCTCGACGTCGGCGGTGGCGAGGTGGGGAACGCGATTGACGGCGATGCCGCCGGAGATGACGCCGACGTTGAAGGTGAGGTGTCGGGCGTAGTCGGTGAGGTCGGCGATGCGGTTCACCACCCGGCCGAGCTGGGAGATGGCGTTGGCGCCGCGCGGGTGTTTGGCGCCGGCATGTGCGGCGCGGCCTTCGACGGTGACCCGGAAGGTGGCGCGTCCCTTGCGGGCGACGACGAGGCAGGGTGTGCCGGCGGGGCGTCCTTCCGCCTCGAAGACGAGGGCGGCGAGGGTGGTGGACGGGTCGAGGCGTTCCAAGGCGAGCCTCGCGAAATCGCGGGACAAGGTTTCCTCGGAGGAATTCCAGAGCAGCCGCCAGGTGATGGCTTGGAAGGCCTGGGGATCGGCTTCGGCGAGGGTGGAGAGCACCAGGTGCATCATGGCGGTGCCGCCCTTGATATCGATGGTGCCCGGGCCGTAGATGCGAGGGCCTTCGGGCTGCCAACGGAAATGGTTCCTCTCCTCCTCCTCGGGCGGGAAGACCGTGTCGAGGTGGGAGACGAGGGCGATGGATCGGGGGGAGGAGCCCGGCCGGGTGAGCACCAGGTGATCGCCGCAGGCCGGGTTCTGGTGGGGGACGAACTCAGCGGTAAATCCGAGCGGGGCGAACCGCTCGGCGGTGAGGCGTCCGAGCTGGTTCACGCCGGCGCGATTGCCGGTGTAGCTGTTGATGCCGACGAGATCGCGCAGGAGGTCGAGGGTGGCGGGGAGTCGATCCTGGATCCGGCGCGCGAGGTCCGGGACGGTCATCGGGTGGGGTTGTAACCGGGGAGCGGTTTGCCGTCGTCGCCGAGTTTGCCGCAGGCCCAGAGCAGACCGCGGGTGGTGAGGTCGAGGAACCAGGCTTCCTCCATGGTCTTGTTGTAGTGACCGAGGGTGGTGCCGAAGACGCGGCCTTTGCCGTAGGTGTTGATCCAGACGTTGACCTCGTCCTTTTTGGTTTCGTGGCTGTAGCCGCTGGCGAGGGGCGTGGCGTCAGGCCAGACCTTGACGATGTTGTAGAGTTCCTCAACCGGGGTCTGCCAGGTGGCGGGCATGCCGAGAACGATGGGGTGATCGGCCTTGGCGAGCTTCATCGGGTAGGCGAAGTGGGAGCCGTGGCGGTGGGAGGTGACGCCGCAGAACTTGAACCACTCCTCGTTCGGCGCGCGGTAGCAGTGCATGGCGCAATGAATGACGAGAGCCGGCACACCGGCGCGGTGGGGAGCGAGAATGCGTTCGAGCCAGGCCGGTTCCTTTTCGTCGGCGAAACACTCGTTGTGCACCACCACGTCGTAGCCCTTGGCCCAATCGTCCTTCGCGTAGATGTCGATCTTGCCGGTGGTTCCGGTGCGCGGGTCATGAACGATGGTCCATTCGACGTTGGCGCGGGCGCTGATGCCCTGGGGCAGGATTTCCTTCTGGCGCGGGTAGTCGTGGCAGCAGCCCCCGGTGATGAGAAGGGCGCGCAGGGGTTTGGTTTCCGCGGCGTGGGTGGTTGGGAGGGAGGCGCCGACGAGGACGCTGAGGGTGGCGGCGAGTGCGAGGAATCTCATGGGGTGACGAACGGAACTTCGAGGGTTGGGAATTTGGGATGGGTGGTGTGGATGACCAGGCGGGCCTGGGCAGGAGGCGGTGGGAGGGCCCAACCGCCGGGAAGGGTGAAGCGGACGATGGTGCCGTTGGCGCCGCCGGCGGATTGGATTTCAGGCTGTGCGAAAGAAGGGCCGCCTTCGAGCACGGCGCTGATGACCTTGAAATCCGGGGTGCTGTCGCTGCAGCGAACCAGCGTCTGAAGATGGCGTTCGGCGGTGAGGGGACCGGAGGGGAGGGTGATGCGTTGCGGCACCACGGTGACAGAGCGGTCGACGATCGCGCGGGCGGCGAAGGCGAGGGACTCCGGCCACCCTTCGGGCACGGGCTTTTCGAGAATGACCATCAGGGTGGCCTGCTGGTTTCCGAAGCCGAGGGACGGGGTGGTGGTCACCTCGATGTCGTAGGCCTTGCCGGGGGTGACGGTACGCACACTGGCGGCGAAGCCCGGGCTCTGGGAGCGCACCGAGGCCACGCGGGCGGGTTCGTCAAATTCCAGGTGGAGCACGCCCTGGGTCTTGGTGTTGTCGGGGTCGAGTCGTCCGAAATCGAGGGTCGCTGGGCTGACGCGGATGGGCTTCCAGACCAGGCCGGAGATTTGGACGCGGGTCTCATTGGAGCGCGCGTTGCTGTAGAGGACGAGTTGATGCGAGAACGGGCCCGGTTCGCGAGGGGCGGCCAGCGCGATCTCCAGGGCCGAGGTTTCGCCGGGGGCAATGGGCGTCTGGAGTCCGCGGAGCACGCGGCCGCCGGGCGGCGGGGTGGCTCGGCTGATCTGGAGGGCGGTGGCGCCGGTATTGGTCAGCCCGAGAGTCAGCATCCGGCTCGTGCCGGCAAACAACCGGCCCATCAGGATGTTGGTCGCCGCGAGGCTCATCTCCGGGAAACGCTCTCGGACGAGCCCGAGGTTCTTTTCCAGCAATTGAAAAAACTCAGCCTCGTCCTCGGGGGAGCCCACCACGATTTCGGAGCCGATGATGAATTGGGGAATGCTGCCACTCTTCGTCTTCTCGCGGTTGGCGGCGATGATCAGTTTGGTGGTGGAAAGAAGGTTGCTGCTCCAGAAGGCATGCGTCTGCAGGGCGGAGGCCAGTTCGTTGGAGCCCAGACGGGACTCGAGCAAAGGTCGGACGTTGGCGGTCTTGGGCGGGAGCCGGTCGTAGTAGATCTCGGTGGCGACATCGGACCAGACCTTCGGATCGAGCTGCCAGGCCGTCAGCATGAGTTCCTGGAGCGCCAGGGAATCGCCGCCGTGATGGGTGGGGAGCATCAGGACGGCGAGCTGCGACGGACCAAACGACTCCCGAACCCCGGCCAGAATGCGGTTGGCATGCCGGCAGTGGATGCAGGTGTAGTCGGAGATCATCACGAACCGATGCGGGGCTTCGAGCGTGCCGTAGCGGGGCAGTTCGGGCGCCTGAAGCACGAACTTGCCGTCGTGCAGGCTGACCGACGCAGATGGAGCCGCCGGCGGGGTGACCACCGGCGAGGGTGGAGGTGTGAGCGCGGTGGATGCGTTGGAGGCATTCTCGGTGGACTGGGGCGGAGCGGGTGTGGGAGTGGCCGTCGCTGAGGCGGGGGCGGGCGTGGACATCGACGCCGTGAGAATGCGGCGTTTGGGCGGTTCGGGGCTGAGAGCCTGGGTGATGGTGAAGCCGACAAACGCAACGGCGGCGAGAACGGTGGCGGATCCCCAGAACGCAGGAACGACGGCAAGGGCTTTGGCAGGGAGGGAGGTTTGGCCGGGGTGGGACGACTTTCCTTTTTTCGCAGGCGCGGGGACGGGCGTGGGGGACGGGGTTGAACCGGGTTGAGGGGTTGGGGGGGATTCCCGGTTCCAGGCGAGGGCCATGAGAATGGCGCCGGTGGTGGCAATGGCGTGAGTGGCCGAACACCACTTGCAGAACGCGTGGATCACAAACAATTGCAGCCCCGCAAACCAGAGGCCGGCGGCTGGAATGAGCAGGAGCAGGGCAGCAGCGGCGACCCGCTTGGAATGCTCGTCAGGACGGAAGGGGCGGGCTGCCAGGAACGCGAAGGCGAGGTACGTCGCGGTGCCGAAGAGGCCCACCGGAATGCCGAACACCTTGGCCCACTTGCTGGAGAGGACCACGCCGCAATCGCCGTCGGTGCAACCCGGGACCGGTCCCGACTGCAGCGACTGGTAGACGAGCCACGCTGAAACCAGGGCGGCGATGCCGAGCAGGATCAGGGAAGCGGTGCGGAAGGGTGCGCCGACGGTGGGAGTTGAGGACGGCGGTGGGGTGGCTCGGGCCATGCGGCGGAGGGGAACGAGTGGAGGAATGTTTCCAAAGGTCGGAATCGCGGAGGGCGTGGCCGTTAGTTGAGCTTCGCCTCGTATTCCTTGAGCACCTTCTCGAGCTGCGGCTTCAGTTCATCGTCGTCGCAGAGCCGGATCGCCTTCTTCTGCAACTCAACGGCCTCCTTGACGTTGCCCTGGACAAACTGAGCCCGCGCGTAGGTGTCGATGATGGAGGGGTCCTTGCCTTCCGAGGCGTCGTAGGCGGCCTTGGCGGCCCTGGCGGCGAGTCCGTGGTCGGGGTTCTTCAGGCGGGGATGGGTGAGCAGGATCCAGGCGAACTGATTCATCAGCCCGGGGTTGCCCGAGGCATCCTTCAGAATGGTTTCGCCCAGTTCCTTGGTCTTCGCCGTGGCGTTGCCGTCGGAGACCAGCTCGAAGTAGTCGCGCATGGTTTTCTCGGCGCGCAGGCCACGCTTGGCGGACTCGATGTCGTACCGGCCGGCGACGATGTCCTCGAGAGCCTTGTCGAGTCCGTTCATGGGATGGCCGTGCCAGGCGATCCGGCCCTGCTTGTCGACGATGAAGGCATGTGGGATGCCGTTCACGCCAAAGGCTTCCATATAAGCGGTGCTGGTGGCGCGGGCGTCATCGACGGCGACCACGTAGTCCATCTCGTCGGCCATTTTTCCGACGAACGGCTTCACCTTGGCGGTGGTTTCATCGCTGACGCCGACAATGGTGACGCCCTTGTTCTTGAACTTGGCCTGGAGCTCGGAGAGGTGGGGAATGCTGGCGCGGCAGGGCGGGCACCAGGTGGCCCAGAATTCGACCACGGTAACCTGTTTGCCCTGGGTGGCCTTGAGATCGACGGCCTGGCCCTTGACCCAGTCCTTGATCTTGAGAGGCGGGGCGTCCATGCCGAGTTCCGCCGCCGAGAGCGACCAGGTGCAGGCGACGGCGAGCAGAGCCGTCAGGGCGTTGATTTTCATGGTGAGCCGACTCAAACACCCCGGTCGGCAAAGTCAAACCTGGGGGCGGCGGCAGGACTGGCGTAACGGTCTGATCTTCCTGACCCCGGGACCGTCGATGCCGCCTGCTGAAGAGAAGCCGCGAACCCTGGGCACCCGTCGGCGGAAATCCATGGAGCGTTGAAAGTTCCTCAACGATTCAGGGTGCGGGCAGGGGAAGTCGATCCGCTGGCGTCGTCCCATGGCGACATTTGGCAGGCGGGTGCTGTCTTGTTTGGGAAGCTGCGCAGGAAGGGCCAGGTTATCGGTCGTTCTGGATGAGTGGTGTCACTGGAACTCATTAGTTATTAGGCATATCGGAACGGGTGATTCCTCCTTTTTGACTCATTCGCGGACACTATTCCGTTGCTTCAAAGTCACGGCCTCGATCAGCGTTGTGAGCGGTTCGGCTTCCCAAGGATGCTCAACAAGTGCCGGACCCAGGCTGACCTCTGCCCCGCCGCATCCGCGTGGACAACCCTCGAGAGTCCGGCGTTTCGTCCCAGGCCCAGGCCATGGGCGGCGTCGGTGGGAGCCCTGCTTTGCTCGGGCGAAGCATGAACTGTATGAAAAGGTGACTGCATGAGACGCACGTTGTTATTATCCTCCTTGATTCGAACCTGTCTGGCTCTTCCTGTGCTCGCTTCGGTGAGTGCCTCCCAGGCGGCTGACATAGGCATCAACTTCCAGGATGACTGGGCCAGCGGTGGTGGCACGGCCGTGACCCAGGACGCCTTCGGGGTTCCCGCGGCCAACTGGTACAACATGCCGCGCGTTCTCAACTCCAGTGGGGGTGGAGGTGTCTCTTCCAACGCGACAGTCACCCTGCCCGGAGGCGGGTCCCTGCGCGTCGAGTGGTCCTGCGAGAACACTTACAGTCTGACGGGAGATCCCACGGTGGATGGCCCTGGTGAAGAGCAGGTTGTTTACGGGTATCTGGACGACACCGCGGGTGGGTACAGGGTTCGCCTGAGTGGCTTCCGGGACTCGATGGCCAGCTACAAGGTGAGCCTGATTGCCTCGACCGACGGCGGAGAAGGTTTCACCGACGCCTTGGTGGTCCATGGAGGCATCACCAACACGCTGCAATACGGGGACGTCCAGTACCCCAGCCTTCCTGGCATTTTCGCCACCAGCCCGGCGACCGAGGCCATCCTCACACCAACCGACAATAATGCGGTGGTGATCACCGGCATCCCCAGGGCGGGCACACTCCGATCCACCCTGGCGGGCATCCTCATCAACTACACCCCCGGCGGAAACAATCCGCCGCTGATGGAGACCCAGCCGCAGGCTCCGGTCGGAACGATTTACGTCGGCCAGGGATTCAGTCTCACCTCGCAGGCGTCAGGCTCCGCCACCCTCAACTACCAATGGCGCCGGGATGGCGCACCGATTCCTGAAGCCATGGAACCGGTGTTCCGCCGAACCGCCGCGACGGCCGGCGATGGCGGATTGTACGACGTGGTCATTTCCAACGGGTTTGGATCGATCACCAGCACGGTCGCCCGCGTGACCATCTCGGAGATCGTTCCACCGACGATCGTGAAGGCACCGACCCCTCAGACCCTGTACGCGGGCTATCCCGCGACCTTTGCGGTGGAGGCCAACGGTGGTCAGTTGGCGTACCAGTGGAAGAAGGGGAGCGCCACGCTGGCAGGCCAGACCAACGCCTCTTTGGTCCTGCCCAGAATCGGGGTGGGCGACGCCGAAACTTATTCGGTTGAAGTCAGCAATGCCGCTGGTAGCGCCTCGGCGTCGGCAACCCTTGCAGTCAAGGTCGCGGCCCCGGGCACCTACGAAGCCGAGATGGCGATGCTGAAGCCGCTTCTTTATTTTCGCATGGGCGAAACAGGCCCGGTCGCTCAGAGCACCGCCGCGAACAACGGCAGTCTCGGAGCCTCGGGCACCGGCCTTTATGTCGGCTCCCTGACGCATGGTGTTCAGGGCGCCCTCGCCGGCAGTGCTGACACTGCCATGACGCTCAGCGGTGGCAGGGTGGCCGTGCCGTTTGCCGAAGGATTGAATCCCGCGGTTTCGTTCACCGTGGAGTGCTGGGCCAATCCGCTCGACCTCGTCGCAGGCAACCGGGTTTTCGCGCAGGCCATGATCAATGGCGAGAATGCCGACAACGCGAACGACCGGTCCGGGTGGGTGCTCCGTCAGAATGGCGCGAACCTGGAGTTTGTGATCGGTGGCGAAGTGGGCGCGCCCTTCTACACCACCATCGTGACCGCGCAGGCTGTCATCGCCGCCAACACCTGGGCCCATTATGCCGCGGTCTATCGCAGCGATACCCTGAACGTTTCGCTCCTGGTCAACGGAATCGAGGTCACCAACGTCGTGGCCGCGGAACCGCTCCTGCGCAATTTCGCGGCGCCGCTCCTCCTTGGCGACCGTGGTTATGGCGGATGGAACTTCAAGGGATCTCTCGATGAAGTCGCCATCTACCCGACCGCGCTCGATACCTCCAAACTGCTCGCCCACTACCAGGCCGGCAGCAGTGTGGCCACCTCGGCCTCCTACCCCTCCCTGGTGACCGGCGACGGCGCCGTCGAGTACCTCCGCCTGAATGACGCGGGCTTGTCGCCGACGTCCAACGCGGCCGCCAATGGTGGAACTTTGGGGTCGGGCTGGGCCGGTTCTTATGTCGACGCCGGGTCCACCCTGGGCAGCTCGCTGATCGCCAAGGGCGCCCAAGGCCCGCGGCCGACGACCTACCCTGGATTCGAAGCTGGCAACGCCGCCGTGGTCATGACCAACGGCTGGGTCACCGCCCCTGCTATCACCCTGGCCAACCAGGTCACCGTGACCTGCTGGCTCAAACGCGAGGCCACCTCGACCACCGGCGACCTCAGCTGGCCCGCGTGGCTCGGCGGCGGCGGCATGCACCTCAATCAAGGCACCGCAGCCAACCAGGAAGCGGAACTTCGCTACCACTGGAACGGCGGCGCCTGGGATTGGGCATCCGGACTCTTCGTTCCGGCCGACGTCTGGACCTTCGCGGTCATGGTCGTCGAACCCGAACAGGCCGTCTTTTACATGTCCAACGGCTCCGAACTCCTGTCCTCCACCAACGTCGCCTCCCACGCCCCGATGATCATCACGTCCGCACCCGGCTTCGGCGGGAACCAACCCGGACGCGCCGACCGGAATTATATCGGGCAACTGGACGAGACTGCGGTGTTCGACCGCGCGCTCACCCCATCCGAGGTTTCGGCCCTGTTCGATCGAGCCCTCGGCACCGGACCGCTGCCCCCGAGCGCGATCACGATCAGCCGCGCGAACAATGAGGTCACGTTGACCTGGACTTTGGGTGTCCTCCAGGAGAGCGCCACCGTCGGAGGAACCTACACCGATGTTGCGAACTCCCCGGTGTCTCCACTCAAGGTTTCTACCGCGGGCGGGCAGCGGTTCTACCGGTTGCGCGGGCAGTAAACGGCGCGCGACAACGCTCCCATCCGTCCCGTAGACGCACGGCCGGCAGGCGCACCCTGCCGGCCGTTTTGTTTTCACGATCGACGCACGACGGTCCGAACGGAGATGGGATGGGATCTGACAGAGGGCCAACGGCCCGAAAACATCCCAGCCTTGGGCAACGCCCAAGGAACTCGTTGATTAGGTCCTCGCCCAGGGATCGATCAGTGGCACGCCCCGATTGGTAAAGTTGGTCAGATTGCGCGTGGCCAGGGTGAGTTCGTGGGCCAGGGCAGTGGCGGCGATGAGACCGTCCAGAACGGGCAGTGGTCGCCCCGATCTTGCAGTCGAGGATTCGAGTTGTGCCCAACGTTCCATCACGAGGGCATCCACGGGAAGGATCCGGCCCGCGAAGTCGACCTTGATGCCGGTTTCGATCCACTGTTGTAGTGCCTTGCGCCTTTTTCCTGCGGGAAGCAGCAACGCGCCCCGTTGCAATTCCCCGAGGGTGATGGCGCTGATGAACAGCGACTCGGCGTGCTGGGCGGCAATCCACTCCAGCACGACAGGGTTGGCCAGCGGGCGTGTCGCTTCACTGACAACATTGGTGTCGAGCAGAAAGCTCATAGCCCGAGATCGCGCGGGAGTTCCTGGCTGCGGGAAAGGTCCAGTTCGGTGAGATCGACAGGACACGAGCGAAGCATTTCGAGCACCGAACGCTTGCGGGCCCTGGACTTCATCCAGTCAGCCACGCTCAGGATGACCACGAACGGTTTTCCGTGCTTGGTGACCATCTGGGGTTGTCCCCCGGCAGCCTTTTCGGCCACCGCGGAGAACTGCTGTTTGGCTTCCTGGAGCTGAAGCGACTTCATGCAGGTCACAATTGGAGGATCTGTCCTGTCTGTCCAGATCATTCCTGACCCGCCGGCGCTGCTTTCCAGGGTGATGGGTTCGCGGTCGAGATTGGTCCCTCGCTTGAATTCGGGGACGGGATTCGGCGAGAAGAGGCGGGTCGCGGTCGGCGCCGGGTGGGACGGTTGTCCTGTCGGCGGGGCAGGCCCGGCAGGAAAGCGTCATGAACGAATCGAAGTATCGGGCGTACAAAGGGCTGCCGGAAGTGGCGGGGATTTGTTCCCTGGCGCAGGCGGCAGGTCCCGGATTGTCGGTGAACGACTGCGTGGACCGGCTGAAGCGTTATCACTATGTGTTCCATCGGCTGTGGCAGCTGTTCAATGCCCGGCTGACGGCGGAGCCGGTGTACGAGATCAAGATGGCGTTCAGCCTGCATGCCCACCTGTGCGCCCAGCACGTGACGTCGATGCGCGAGCGGGTGGCGGAGATGCGGCATCCGCCGCTGGGCTTGGACAAGATCCCGCACGACCGGCTCCGATTGTTCTTCGACGAGATGGTGGCCGCGCCGCACACCTACGACGTGTTGGCGGCGGTGTACACGCGGGCGTTGCCAGCACTGAAGCGCAGCTTGGAACGGCACCTGAACGACACCAACCCACTCGCCGATTGGCCTTCGGTCCGGTTGATCCGGTTCGCCCTGTTGGAAGTCGACGACATGCTCGCCTGGGGTGTCGAAGCCCTGAAATGCCTGGCGGACGAACCGAGGAGCGAAGGTTTGGACGCCTGGCTGGCGTCGCTGGAGGCCTGCTTGAAGGATGCCGGGGGGCTGGATGGAGCGGATGAATCGGGCGAGGGACCGGTGCCGGCAGGATTGCCAAGGTTTTCGGCGTTGCCGTTCCGCTATCAGCGGACACCCGGCCGGGATGCGCGGTTTCCGGACCCTTACAACATGGGGGTGCATGCGGAGGAGTTTCTTTACAACCCGGAGTTCCCGGCCTCGGCGAAGACCCTGATGATGTACTTCAAGCGGCTTCGGGAGATCGACGTGCCGGAGATGATGGCGAGCATCCTGGTGGAATCGGCGGACAAGCCCTGGGAATTCCATCGGGACATGACCCGGCAACTCTGGGACGAAGCGCGGCACGCCATGATGGGGGAGGCGGGGTTTGTGAAGCTGGGGGTGGATTGGCCACGGCAGGTGATGGTGAACTTCACGTGGTCAAAGGGTCTCAACGAGCAGCTGAAACCGGCGGAACGCCATGCGGTGCTCTGGTTCATTGAACAGGGGCTGATGTCGAAGACGGGCAAACGCTACGAATGGGAAGTCGGACGAGAGTCCGGTGACGCGCTGTCGGAGCTGTTTCAGGACTACGATTGGGCGGACGAAGTGCTGCACGCGCGGATTGGCCGGGAGTGGTACGTGAGCCAGTTCGGCGATGACGTGGAGAAGGCGGCGCACTACGGGAGCGAGTGCTGGAGCAAGGTGGTGTCGGACTGGGCGGCGTGGCGGAAGGCCGGGCTGACAGAGCACCGCAACTGGTGGCCGGAACTCTACACGGACTTCTGCCAGCGCCGCGGGCTCACCCCCGATCCCGCTGTGCTGGCGTTCCGCACGAGCTACGCGGAGACACGGGCGGACCTGCAACGCATCGCCGCTTCAGGCTAGACGTTCACCCCATGATGTACGAAGCGGCAGCGGCGTTGGCCGATGGGTTGGGAGCGTTCACATTGGAGACCGTCCAGGTGGCGGATCCGTTGGGCGATGAGGTGTTGGTGGAGATGCGGGCGGCGGGCATCTGTCACACCGACCACGCGTCGCTATCGTGGAAACGCCCGCTCGTGATGGGCCACGAAGGGGCGGGGGTGGTGCGGTCGGTGGGCAGTGAGGTGAGGCATGTTCGACCTGGCGATGCGGTGGTGTTGAACTGGGCCATTCCGTGCGGGGCTTGTCCCGCCTGCCGGCGCGGCGACGCGGTTCTTTGTGAGTCGAGCCGACCGGCGCATGTGATGGAACCATCGGCGGGCCATGCCCGGGCCGAAGGAACGCTGTGGCGCGGCAAGCCGGTGGATCGTTCGTTTAACCTGGGCACCCTTTCGACGCTGGCCCTGGTGCGGGCGGGAGCCGTCACGCTCCTGCCGGCAGGTGTTCCGTTCGCGTCGGCCTGCATCGTGGGTTGCGGGGTGATGACAGGCTTCGGATCCGCGGTCAACGTGGCCAAGGTCGCCGCAGGCAGTGTGGTCGCCGTCCTCGGCTGCGGCGGGGTGGGCTTGAACGTGATTCAAGGGGCGCGGTTGTGCGGTGCCGGGCGTATTATCGCCATCGACGCCCGGGAATCGGCTTTGGCACAGGCGCGGCGATTTGGGGCGACCGACACGATTCTGGCGGATGTGGCGGATGCGGACTTCTCGAAGATGGCCGAGGCGGTCCGGGGCCTGAACGGGGGGCGCGGGGCCGACTATGCGTTCGAGGCGACCTCGGTTCCGGCGTTGGCGTTTGCTCCGCTGCGACTGATCCGCGACGGGGGATTGGCGCTGCAAGTGAGTGGCATCAACGATCCGGTGACGGTGCCGATGCCCTGGTTCATGTGGAACAAGCGGTACGAAACGCCGTTGTACGGCGGCTGCGTGCCGGGGCGCGATTTTCCGAGGATTTTCGAGCACTACCGACGGGGTGAACTAGAACTCGATGCGTTGGTGACGCGCACCTACCCGCTCGCCGACTTGGGTCAGGCGATGGACGACATGATGGCGGGTCGGAATGCCAAAGGCGTCATCGTCTTCCCTTAAACGACATGTTTCGAACCTTCGAAATCTCGGAGCCGCGCTTTGAATCCGCGGGGTTGCGTCACGTGACGGTGAAGAGCGCGTCTTTGAAGGGGCGGGGTGACATCACGCTCTGGGTGCCGTCGGGAGTGACTCCCGTGGGGATGGTGCTTCTGCTGCACGGCGTCTATGGCAGCCATTGGGCGTGGGCGTTGAAGGGTGGGGCGCATCGGACGGCGGACCGTCTGGTGGCGTCGGGGGACATTCCGCCGCTGGTTTTGGCCATGCCGAGCGATGGGTTGTGGGGGGATGGATCGGGATATTGGAAACATCCGGCGCAGGATTTCGAGCGATGGATGGTGGAAGACGTGCCTGCGGCGGTGTTGCGGGCGGTGCCAACGTTGAGCGAGACCTCGTCTCGGTTTATCACCGGCCTGAGCATGGGCGGGTACGGGGCGCTGCGGTTGGCGTGTCGGTATCCGGATCGTTTTGTGGCGGCTTCCGGACATTCCTCGATCACGCGCTTCGAGCAATTGGCGTTGTTTGTGGAAGAACCGCTGGATGCGTATGGCCCGGGCGAGGGACCGAGGGATGTTTTGGACGTGGCGTTGGCGAACCGGAACCGACTGCCACGGCTGCGCTTCGACTGCGGCACGGAGGATCTTCTGATCGAGGCCAATCGGGAACTGCACCAGGGATTGGAGCGGGCCGGGATCGCCCACGAGTACGAAGAGTTTCCAGGCGGGCACGAGTGGCCCTACTGGGAGAAGCACCTGGCGGAGACACTACGGTTTTTTGGGCGAACGCGGACCGGGTAGGTCTTCCAGCGCCACGATGTGGAGGGCGTCGATGGTGGTCACGGAATCATCTTTGCCGAGCACGGCGACCACGCCTTTCCCCACCATGATGAACTCCGGGTGTGGGATGGGATAACGCTTTCCACCGCTTGTCTCGATGGCGAACGGCCGGAAACCCTGGGTCAGCTTCTGACGGATACGCTCCGTGTTCATGGTGGGTATGTTGGCGCGGAGTGAAGGCCCAGCAAGCGTGAACCTGATGGGCTGAGAAGGGGCTGGTGGGCGGTAGGGGGCGGGGACTACCGTTTCCTGGCCCCCGAAACTGCTGAGCTTGTTGGACCTTCAACCCGATGGACCTCGTGACTTCGAACATGGACGCGCTTCGACTGGATGTGGGTAGGACCAATGAAATGGACTTCGCCTATGGGGGCCATGAACCGAGGAGCGAGGAGTGGAGCGAGCGGCCCTCATCCCGGCCTTCTCCCGGGGGGAGAAGGAGAATCGGTGCTGCGGGATTCGGAGGGTGGAGCAATGAGTTGGCTGCAGCGGGTCTCGACGGCTCCGACGGATGGGGCCCGGGCATGTGGTCGCAGGTGATGCGCGACACCCTCTCCCTCCGGGAGAGGGTTGGGGTGAGGGAGCCCATTTCAACCCTCGCGACGGCTTGCAGGGAGGGTTCATGGAGAGGCGCGTTTTCCGAAAATTGGACACGCATCGGGACCATGAACCGGGGATTCCGGGGGGCGAGACGCCCCCCTCTACGGCAGGCGGGACGCCCGCCGCTACGGGCGCATGGTTTGTGCCTGGGGACGTCGTGTATCTCTGGCGGGAAGGGTCGAATGGCGGTCGCTTGGGTCATGGTCTTGAGTTGGCTTCTGGTGGGCTCCATGAGTTCCGCATCCGCTGCCGAGACGTCGCGGGCGGCGCGGTTTCGGGCGGGGGCCGCGATGGTGGACATCGCGCCGACCCACTTCCCGGTGATCGTCAACGCCATGTTCACCGAGCGTTCCGCGACCCAGGTCGTGGATCCGCTGCACGTGCGCGCCCTGGTGCTGGAAGAAGGCGAGGTCCGGGTGGCGATTGCGGTGGTCGACACCTGCATGATGTCGCGGTCGTTGATCGACGAGGCCAAAGCCCTGGCGCATCGGACCACGGGAATTCCGCTGGACCGGATGCTGGTGTCGGCGACCCACACCCATTCGGCGCCGTCGGCGATGGGGTGCCTGGGCAGTCGCATCGACCCGCGGTATGCCGCGTTTTTGCCGGGTCGGATCGCGGAGGCCATACTCGCGGCAGACAGTCGGCGGGCGCCGGCGGAAGTGGGTTGGGGCGTGATCGACGACTGGGAACGCACCTTCAATCGACGTTGGATTCGGCGACCGGACCGGATTTTGAACGATCCCTTCGGCGACCCCACGGTGCGGGCCAACATGCATCCGGGATACGAAAGTCCGGACGCGGTGGGACCTTCCGGGCCGGTGGACCCGGGGCTTTCGGTGGTGGGGATTCGGGCGCTCGACGGCAAGCCGATCGCCCTGTTGGCGAACTACTCGCAGCACTACTACGGGTCACCGTTGCTGTCGGCGGACTACTACGGACGTTTCGCCGGTTACGTGGCGCAGGGGTTGGGATCGGACCCGGGTTTTGTGGGCATCATGTCGCAGGGGACCAGCGGGGATCTGATGTGGATGGACTACGGGGCGCCGAAACGTGAGATCGGTTATGACGCGTATGCGAAGGAGATCGCGGACGAAGTGCTGGGCGTCTATCGGGGGCTGATTTTTCGATCGTCACCGGGATTGAAGATGGCGGAACGGAAACTCTCGTTGGCCTACCGGGTGCCGGATGCGTCGAGACTCGACTGGGCTCGGCGGGTGGCGGCGGCTCTGGGGGATCGTTTGCCGCAGACCCAGGCGGAGATCTACGCCCTGGAAGCGGTGGCGTTGCATGAAGCGCAGCGGACGGAAGTGGTGGTTCAGGCGTTGCGCATCGGCGAGTTGGGCATCGCGACCATGCCCAACGAGGTCTATGCGATCACGGGTTTGAAGGTGAAGGCGTGGAGCCCGCTGCGACCGACCTTCGTGATGGAACTGGCGAACGGGGGTGACGGTTACATTCCGCCGCCTGAACAACACGTCCTGGGCGGGTACACCACCTGGCCGGCGCGGACCGCGGGTTTGGAAGTTCAGGCGGAACCGCGCATCACCGAGGCGGTGCTGCAATGTCTGGAAGAAGTCGCCGGCCGGCCTCGTCGTTCGATCGAAGAACCTTTGGGTCCTTACACCGATCGGATTCTGTCGGACCGGCCGGTAGCCTATTGGCGGCTCAACGAGATCGTGGTGCCGCGCGCCGTGGATGCGAGCGGGCGCGGGCAGGACGGACACTTCGAGCCTGGAGTGGCTCTTTATCTGCCCGGAGTGGGCAGTGGGAATGGGGTATCGCCGAAGCCGGCGCTGACGACGTCGGCGTTTTCGGGGCCGGGCGGTTTGAACCGGGCGGTGCACCTGGCGGGCGGGCGGGTACGAGGGAAGGTGACGGGATTGGGCAACACGTACACGGTGACCTTTTGGTTCTGGAACGGCCTGACGAATCTGGCGCGGCCGGTGACCGGCTATCTGTTGTCGCGAGGGCAGGCGGGGGATGCGCAAGCGGCGGGGGATCACCTGGGCATTGGTGGGACCTCGATTCCGGAAGCGGCGGGAAAGCTGTTCTTCTTTAATGGCAATGCGCGGAACCAGCTGCTTCTGGGTCGTACCTTTCTGCCGGAACGCACCTGGCATCACGTGGCGTTGGTTCGAAGCGGCAACCGGGTGGTGGTCTACCTGGACGGGAACGAAAAGCCCGAGATCGAAGGTGTCGCCGAGATGACCGGCGTGCTCGACGGCGGTGAGGTCTTTCTGGGCGGGCGCAACGATGGGTTCGCGGGATTGGAAGGGAAAGTGGATGAAGTGGCGTTCTTCGACCGGGCCCTGGGAGCGCGGGCGGTGGCGGCGCACTTCGAGGCTTCGGGCATGCCGCGGCCAGTGCTGGCGCGGCCTCCGTTGGAATCGCCGCCGCTGTCGCCGGAGGCGGCGCTTTCCAAGATCCGAGTGGCACCGGGCTACCGTGTGGAGTTGGTGGCCAGCGAGCCGCAGGTGGTGGACCCGGTGGCCATCGACTGGGATGCGGACGGCAGGCTTTGGGTGGTGGAGATGGCGGATTATCCGCTGGGCATGGATGGCGAGGGGAAGCCGGGAGGCCGGGTGCGGGTGCTGGAAGACCTCGATGGCGATGGGCGGATGGACAAGTCGACGCTCTTCGCGGAGGGCCTGAACTTTCCGAACGGGATCCTGACCTGGCGCGATGGCGTGCTGATCACGGCGGCGCCCGACGTGCTGTTCCTGCGGGACACCGACGGCGATGGCCAAGCGGACACCCGGGAAGTGCTGCTCACCGGATTTCTGGAGGGCAACCAGCAACTGCGGGTGAACGGATTGCGATGGGGGTTGGACAACTGGGTGTACTGCGCGGCGGGCGGGCATCATCGAGGTCATGCCTCGGAAACGCGGGTGCGATCGACGCGAACCGGCAAGGAAGTGGCCATCGGCAGTCGCGACCTCCGTTTCCGGCCGGACACGGGCGAATTGGAGGCCGAATCGGGACCCACGCAGTTTGGTCGGAACCGGGACGACTGGGGGCATTGGTTTGGCACGCAGAACAGCTGGCCGCTGTGGCACTACGTGCTGGCGGACCGTTATGTGCGCCGCAACCCGCACGTGGCGGCGCCGGACCCGGTTCGGCAAGTGGTGGGGCCGATGAACCCGAAGATTTATCCCGCCAGCCGATTGGAGAAACGCTTCCACAGCTTCGCCGAATCGGGACGGTTCACCTCGGCCTGCGGGGGCATGGTCTATCAGGACGACTGGTTGTTCGCGGGAACCTCGGGATTGCAGGGATTCACCTGCGAACCGTTCCACAACCTGGTGCACCGCGAGGTGCTGCGCGACGACGGAGTCAGCTTCGTGGCGAGGCGGGCCACCGGTGAGGAAACGTCGGAGTTTTTTGCATCCGAGGATCGCTGGTGTCGGCCGGTGATGGTGCGGACGGGTCCGGACGGGGCGCTGTGGGTGGTGGACATGTACCGCTACATGATCGAGCACCCGCAATGGTTGCCGGTGGAAGGACGGGCGGAGCTGATGCCGCACTATCGGGAAGGGGACGACCGAGGGCGTATCTATCGGGTGGTACCGGTGGGCGACAAACCCACGGGACGTTCACGGTCGATCCAGCCGTTGGGGAAACGCACACCCGCGGAGTGGGTCGCGGCGTTGGAGTCGTCGAATGGCTGGCAGCGCGACAAGGCGCATCAACTGCTGCTCTGGCGGAAGGACCTTGGCGTCGTGCCGCGGCTGGAACAACTGGCCACCGGCTCGGCGCGGGCGTCGACGCGGGTGCAGGCGCTGGGTGTCTTGGAGGGGCTGGGAGCGTTGACCTCCGCGGTGGTGGAACAGGCGCTGCGGGATTCCCATCCCGGGGTTCGAGAGAACGCCCTGCGTTTCGCGGAACCACGACTCACGCCTTCGGTCGTGTCGACGGCAACGATGCGGGTGACGGACCCGAGCGCGAAGGTGCGGCTGCAACTGGCTCTGACGCTGGGTGAATGGCCCGAGACCGCGGCGGGCGAGGCGCTGGGACGTTTGGCGGTGGCGAACCTGGAGGAACCCTTTCTGGTGGCGGCGGTGCTCAGCTCGGCCCTGCCCCATCGTAGGGCCTTGGTGACGGCCGTGGCCGCTGCGGGAGGGCGGGCGATGGAGGTCTTTGCGGAACCGCTGATTCAGATCTGTCTGGCGACGAACGATCGCGAGGCGCTGGCGGTGCTTCTGAGGCCGACGCTGGGTGAGCGGGACGGACGGTACACGCCGGAGCAAGTGGCAGCGTTTCGGCGGTTTCTGGACCTCCTGGCTCGACAGGGGCTGGACTTCCGGGCGCTGCAAGTGGCCGACGTGGCGGGTGACGCCTTATCCAAGATTCTTCGAAATGCACCCGCCCTGTTCCAGGACGCGAACCATCTGCAGCAGGACGAACGAGTGTCGCCGTTGGGAAGGGTCATGGCGGCGTCCCTCATGACCCGGGACCCGGCGCTGCGGGAGTCGGGGCTGAACTCACTCGGAGGGTGGCTGGACGCGCAGTCGATGGTGGAAATCCAAGTGGCGGCGATACGGGCTCTGGCGGCGACTGGAGCGGAAGCAGTTCCTGGTTTGATATTGCCTCACTGGCAGGGGTTTGGTCCGGGAACGCGGGCCGTGGTGGTGGAGGTGCTTTCGGGACGGACGGAGTGGGCATTGGGACTCTTGCGGGCGGTGGAATCGGGCCGGGTGGAGCCTCAGGCCTTGGATGCGGCGACCCGCGCGCGTCTGGCGCGACACGCGCAAGGTGGTGTGCGGGAAACCGCGGCGCGTGTGCTGGGGACTTCGACAAGCTCGGGACGGGCGTCGGTGGTGTCGGCGTTTCGGCCGGCACTGGCGTTGCGCGGGGATCCGGGTCGCGGTGCCGGCACCTACGCGAAACTCTGTGTCACCTGTCATCGACGGGACAACCTGGGGAACGAGGTGGGGCCGGACCTGCGATCCGTGGCGTCGCACCCGGCGGAGAAACTGCTGACGAACCTGCTCGATCCGAGTCTCGACGTTCAGCCGGGCTACCACGCCTACGCGTGCACCCTCAAGGGGGGCGAGGAACTGTACGGGATCATCGCGGCGGAAACGGGGAACAGCGTGATACTGAAACTCGTGGACGGCACCACGCGCACGATCCGGCGTTCGGACATCCTGGAGCTTCGCGGCTCGGCGCTGTCGCTGATGCCGGAGGGCCTGGAGGCGGGCTTGGGTTTGCAGGAGGTGGCGGACCTGATCGCGTTCCTCAAGGCGCCCTGAGCGACGTGTTGCGCAGGATGAGCGCGGCGATGCGTCGGGTTTGCCATTCGCTCAACAGGTTCGGCGGGATCGGAACGGTGCGGGGACCGTCGATGAACGAACCCAGCACCAGATCGGGATCGCCGTCGCCGTCGAGGTCGCCGGCGTCCAGGGTGAGCCAACGGCCGGCGTTGGCCTCAGGAATCGTGGAGGCCGTGAACCGCAGCGCCCCCTGGTTCTCCAGGTAGACAAAGCTCTCCGCCGGCGTTTGGGAGTAGTCGGGGAAAAAGGAAATCGCCGCGATGTCGAGGTCGCCGTCGCGATCGAAATCGCGGGCGACGGCCTTGAACGCGCCGTTCAACGGGAAGAACCAGGCTTCCGAAAAGCGGAAGTGACCGTCGTTCAGGAAGATTCGGACGCCGTGGTAGCGCTTGAACGGGGAGGGGTAATCGCCGTTGTCGCCGTTGGTCATCAAAATGTCCGGGTGACCGTCGCCGTTGAAATCGGCCAGTTCGAAGCCGGTGGAACCGTGCGCTGGCGGGAAGTGCAGCAAAGGTTCCCAGGAAAAGCCGCCATTGCCGCGATTGCGCAGAAGGTAGAGCCCTTCACGCGCCTGGCCGAAGAGGCTGATGAGGTCGGGCTGTTGATCGCGGTCGACGTCCAGCACCTCGGTGCGGATCGCTCCAGGGAATTCGACCAGGACGTCCTCCGTGAGGCGACCGGATGGCGCCTCCAGGAACGCCGAAAGCTTGCCCAGGTAATTGCCAAACTGCGCCACCACCACATCCCTTCGACCATCCGCATTGAGATCCAGGAGCACGCAGTCCACGGGCCGTTGGAGGTCGTTGAGGAACGGTTGAAGAACGAAACCTGCGCTCTGCGGTTGCAGCCGGACGATTTGCCCGGACTTCAGGTCGGAAGGGAAGATATCGCCGATCAAGGTGAGCAGGACATCGGGGCCGTCGCGGGTGAGGGCGACGGGGGCGCTGGCGACGGGTGTGGAGGAGAGCCACTGACCGGCTGATGAGACCACGTGGAGGCTGCGTCGGCGCGCATCGCCCAGGAACAACCGACGTTCGGCGGGTTCGATGCGGACCAGGGTGATGCCGGGTTCGAGGTTGGGATGGCTGACGGGTTCGGCTTGGAACCGGGCGGTGGTGGGTTGGAGGGCGGGGCGCGGTGGGGATGGAAGAGCGGTGTCGGGGGCGCTCTGCACGTAATACTGGCCGATGGCGCGCCAGTCGGGTTCGGGGAGCAGCGGGTGTTCGGGAAAAATTTTGGCTTCCTGGAGCAACGGGCCATCGGGGCGGTTGTCGAAATTGAGACGTGCGGCGCCGAGCAAGGGGGCCATGCGGCGCAGGGTGGTGACCCAGGTCTTCTGGTCGAGCAGGTCGGGGGCGGGAAAGAGATGGCAGGCCTGGCAGTACTGACGGGCGAGGGCCTCGCCGCGAGCGGGGTTGTTGGGGGCCCAGGGTTGGGCGGTGATGCGAAGAGTCAGGGCGGCCAGCAGGAGCGCCCCGACCGCCCCCAGGCAAACCCGCCGCGGGGGCTTCATGCCGTGTGCATTCCTTCGGATCACGGGGGTGTGTCTCCCGACGGCAGATCGAGGGTGAGCACGGTGCTGTTGGCGTCCACCGTCAGCGTCCGGCGGAACGTCGCACCGCCGGGTGGACGGACATCCAGGGTGATCGGCCCAGCGGGTCGGGGGAGAAAGGAGGAGGGCGCGTCGAAGCTTCGGTAGCCGCTGCCGGCGCGGATTTCATGGAGCGGTCCCGTTGGACCCGAGGGTTGGATCACGCGGAAGGTGGTGCCGATACCTTGGGGATTGGCGACGGTTCCTCGAACCTTGATCTGGATGCCGGGTGCGGGGCTGGTGTTGCGGTACAGCATGACGGCTGCGGCGTTCTGGGAGACAGCGAGGTCGGGGCGTCCGTCGTTGTTGTAGTCGGCGACCGCGCTGCCCCGTTGTTCGCCGTAGATTCCGATGCCGCTTTCGGTTCCGGAGACCGGCTGGAAGCCAGCGCGTCCATTGCCCAAGAGCAACAGTCCGCGTCCGGCGTCGTGTCCGGAGACGGCTGGGGACACGCCGAAGAAATTCTGGGCGAGGAAGAGATCCAGGTGCCCGTCGAGGTTGAAGTCGGCGACGTTGATGCCGAAGACCGGGGACAGCTGGGCTTCGGGTGGCAAGGGAACGGCATCGAAATGGTCGCCGCGGTTGAGGAAGACGGTGGTGGCCAGGGTCGAGGCTTCGAGGAACTGAGGGGAAAGGTCACGACCGACGAGCAGGTCTTCGACGCGCGCACCCGCGTAGGCGGCGTGGGTGGGAAACGTTTCGCGCAGCCAGGGCAATGATTTGGACATCACCATCAGATCGCGCTCGGGCACCCAACCGCCGAGCCCGGTGTCGAAGGCGGCTTCGATCAGTTCCATGTGCCCCTGTCCGGCGAGGTCGCCGAAATAAAGCCGGACCGGATGTTGGGGTGTTGGGCGGTAGCGGGAGTTGAGACCCCAATTTCCGGCGACCAGATCCATGCGTCCGTCGTTGTCGAAATCCCCGGCTTGAATGCCGGTCCACCAGCCGGTGTGCCGGTGGAGTCCGCGCTCGGTGGTCACCTCGCGCAGTTGACCGCGCTGGTTGTGGTAGAGGCGGACGGGTCCCCACTCGCAGGCGAGCGCCAGTTCGGGGAAACCATCGGCGTTGAGATCCGACCACACGGCTCCGGAGACGAGTCCGGCGTTGGTGAAGGTCAGGTGGTTGGCCGGGTGCGGGCGCCAGGTTGCGCCATCGCGCTCGAACAGCCGGGAAGGACTGGCCAGCGGGTAACGGCCTCCGATGGGCCCACCACCCACGAACAAGTCGAGGTCGCCATCGGCATCGATGTCAGCCAAGGCGAGCGGGCCGGGCGTGTCTCCGCCGAGGGACAGGACTTCGGAGGACGAGCCTGCAGCATCGTAAGCGAGCAGCGACGCCCCACCGGCGTCGGGATTCTCGTAGGCGGAAGTGGCCACGAGTGCCTGGTGTCGACGGTCACCAACGGGAACGCTGACGACGCTGACCTGGTCCAGGGTGGCAGGTTGGGGTTCGACGAGTTGGAATCGGCCATTGGCGGTGGCGAGGAAGAGACCGGGTCGCCCTCCTTTGCCGCTGGAGACGAACAAATCTTCGCGTCCGTCACCGCTGAGATCCATCCAACCGACCCCGGGGCCGGCCTGACTGGCCCGGCGCGGGAGCAGCGGCTGCCGTTCCAAGTCATCGAAAGGCGCCTCGTAGTGCCGGTAGCCGAGTTGGGCCGAGTCATCCGAGAACAAGGTGGTTGTCTTGGGCGGAATCTCGGAGGGCGCAGGAGCGGTGGCTTGGGCTTCGTCGACTTCGTAGATGCGGTTGGGTTGGACGTCCTGGACGACACTGCGCTGGCCGCTGCGCCAATGGACTTCGAGCCGTAGCGGTCGGGGGGTTGGACCGGGTGACGCGGCGAAGACACGCACGGCATCATCGGCGGAGAGGTAACGCCCGCCCGCCTGCATCTCCTGGCTTTGGGTTTCGACCGGGCCGCCGTGGAGCAGGATGCGGGCGCCGACGCCGCGGGTGTTGGGGGAACGTCCCTTCAAGCGCACGGCGATGCGTGGGGCGGAAGACTGATTGCGGTAAACGCCAGCCACGTCGTTGAGGCGGTTCACGGCGAGGTCGAGGTCGCCGTCGTTGTCGAGGTCGGCGAGGCAGGTTCCCTGGGAGACGGTGATGCGATCACCCCAACCCCAGCCATTGGGAACCTCTTCGAAGCGCAGGTGGCCGAGGTTGCGGTAGGCGAGGCAGGGGGTGGCGATGGGAGGGGTTTTCTTCCGCAGGCCCAGTTCGTCGAGCGTGCTGAGCCGGGACGATTTTCGAATCGCTTCGATCCGCATGCCGTAGTCGATGTGCATGTCGTCGCGGGCATGGCCGGTGGCGACGAGCAGGTCCTCGTAGCCATCGAGATCGATGTCGATGAAGAGGGGGTTCCAAGCCCACTCGGAAGCCTCCAGTCCAGCGTACTGGGCGATCTCCGCGAAGGTGCCATCGCCGCGGGCGAGTTGCAGGGTGCTGCGGGCGAATTGGGGGCGTGAGTCGATGGCGCCGGGCGGGTGCGGTTCCATGGCGGCGTCCATGCGGGTGAGTCGCACGCGGTGATCGCGGCTCATCATGTCGAGCACGTAGAGATCGTCGTGACCATCGCGGTTGATGTCGGCGGCATCGACGCCCATGGAGAACTTGCTGGTGTTGCGCAGGGTGAGGGGTGGCGCGGCGCGGAATATTCCACCGCCCTGCTGGATCCAGAAGCGATCGACGCTGGCGAAGTCGTTGCAGACGTAGAGATCGGGTTGCCCGTCGCCATTGAGGTCGCGGAGCAGGACGGACAAGCCCCAGTCGTAGGGAGGTTCGGTCAGGGGCTTGCCGGATGCGTCGAGAAAGGAGCCTCCGGTGAAACTGACTTCGGTGAAGCCGTTGGTTCCCTGGTTGAAGAAGAGGGCGTCGGGTTCACCGTTCTCCACGATGGAACCCGAGGCGAGGTAGGTGAACCGACCTTGCAGGGAAGGCAGTGTGGTGGGGCGGTTGTTGACCAGGGTGACGACGAACTGGCCGTTGGTTTTGCCGATGCGAAACTGGGTGCGCGGCTGGTCGCGAAGTGTCTCGGTCCGGTAATTGGCGACGTACAAGTCGAGATCGCCGTCGCCATCGATGTCGGCGAGGGCCAGGGACGTGCCTCCGCGGCCGGGGTTGATGATCTGGCTTCGTTGGAAGCGCGCTTGTCCGTCGTTGAGGAAGACGTGGGTACCGCCGCCGGTTGAATTCAGCACCAGGTCCAAATCGCCATCGCCATCGGTGTCGGCGAATGCCGCGCCGGTGGCATCCAGGGATTGGCAGAGAGCGGCGAGTCCGGACGAAGCGGTGATGTTCGCGAACCGCCAATTGCCGAGGTTGCGGTACAGCGTGCTGCCGCCGCCGATGCCGGCGAAGAAGAGGTCGGACCAACCGTCGCCATCGACGTCGCCGGCGCACACGCCGGAACCGTTGAGATAGATCTGGTTGGTGGTGAAGCGATCGACGGGGAGGGTGTTGGTGAAGGTGATGGCGGAGTGGCTGGGTTCGACGCGGACGAAGCCGTTGGAGGACGTGGTGAATGTTGGAAGAAGGGCGCGTCGGCCGCCGGGACCGGGTTGCCAGTCCAGGGAAGGGGCGCGAGTTGGGGCTAGGAAGCCGAGGCAGGCGGCCAGAAGGAGAGCGAGCCGCAGCGGCAGAGGCTGGGAACGAACGGGTGTCGTTGGTGCGCCTTGGAATGTAGGGCACGTCATGGCG
The DNA here is from genome assembly GCA_963205105.1 of Verrucomicrobiota bacterium. Classification (GTDB taxonomy): domain Bacteria; phylum Verrucomicrobiota; class Verrucomicrobiia; order Limisphaerales; family CAIMTB01; genus CAIMTB01. The sequence goes on from CAUJJW010000198.1 coordinate 52,771, forward strand.
ATCGATGGGCCTGAATCACGGCGCATGGGTTGGCTGGACATCCAAACGGACCGTGGCGCGTTGATCGTCGGGGGCCAGAGGGTGGGATGAGGTGGTGCCGCCTGGCCAGCGAACCTCCACGACGATGTTTTTGGTGGGTCGCGGGAAGCAGAGCACGGGCGCCGAGTGGCTTCCATAACCGTTCCCGGCGTGAACCTCCTGGAGCGGTCCGAGTCGGTTGGAGCCATCACGAATCCGCACCGCGGCACCGACGGCGTGGGGGTTGTGCCGCGGTCCGCGCAAGCGCACCTGCAGTCCCGGGTTGGGGGAGGTGTTGCGGAAGAGCCGGGTTTCGTCGCGGTTCTGGGTCACAACGAGATCGGGGCGACCATCGGAATCGTAGTCATGGCAGGCGCTGCCGCGTTGTTCGCCGTCGATCCTGATGCCGCTGAGCGTGCCGGGTACGGGGTGGAAATGGCCGGTCCCGTCCCCGCGCAAGAGCTGTCCGCGGCCGGCGTCCTGACGGGAAATCGCGGTGGAGACGGCGAAGAAGTTCTGGGCGAGGAACAGATCCAGGTGCCCATCGAGATCGAAATCCGCGACATCAATGCCGAAGACGGGGGCGAGTTGGGCTTCATCGGGAAGAGGCAAGGGTTCGAAACGATCTCCGCGGTTCAGGAAGACCATGGAACGCAGTTCGGAGATGGCGATGAGTTGGGCGGGATTGGCCACGTGGGTGAGGAGGTCTTCCACCCTGGCGCGGCCGTAGATCCGGTGTCCTGGAAACTTTTCACGTAGCCACGGGAATTGCCGCGCCATGGAGGCCAGATCCCGATCCGGCATCCACTTGCCGAAGGTAGGTTCGTGCGAGGCCTCGATCAGCTCCACCTGTCCCTGACCGGCGAGGTCACCGAAGTAGAGCCGATAAGGAAACTGTGGGGTGGCGCGGTAGTGGGAGTTGAGTCCCCAGTTGCCGACTACCAGATCGAGGCGGCCATCCCCGTTGAAGTCGCCGGCGTGAACGCCGGACCAATTCCCGGTGCCGGAGTCGAGCACGCGATCGGGGGTGGTGTCGCGCAAGCGGCCCCGGTGGTTGTGGTAGAGGCGGACTTGGTCCCAGTCACAGGCGAGTACCAGTTCCGGGAAGCCGTCCTGATTGAGGTCGGTCCACAAAGCGCCCTGGACCGACCCTGCCGAGGCCAAAGTCAGGTTGTTGGTGACGCTGGGCTGCCAGCGTCCGTCGTGGCGTTCGAAGAGCCGGGAAGGACTGGCTTCCGGGAACCGTCCCCCGACCGCACGTCCACCCACGAACAGATCGAGATCGTCGTCGCCATCCACGTCCGCCAGCGCAAGCGGTCCGAGGCTGTCGGCTCCGAGCGGGAGAACTTCAGTGGAGGCGCCAGTGCGATCATAGGCCAGCACCGCTGCGCCCCGGCCGTCCTCGTAGGCTGTCGAGGCGACGAGGGCTGAGGGGGTGCCGGATTCGGAGACCCAACCGGCGACACCGATCTGGTCGTGAGCGGCGGGTTTCGGTTCCACCAGCGAGAAGCTGCCATTGCCGCCGGTGAAAAAAATGCCTGGCCGACCGCCCTTGCCGCTGGCGATGAAGAGATCCTCCCGACCGTCGCCGTTGAGGTCGATCCAACCGACGCCCGGGCCGGACTGGCTGTGGCGCCGGGGGAGGAGGGGTTGGCGCTGAAAATCGTCGAAGGGCGCTTCGAAGTGTCGGTGGCCGAGGCGCGCGGATTCGTCGGAAAACAGGGGAGGTTGGGTGGGCGCTGGCTTCCGTGAGGGAGGACTTGGGACGGGTTCCGCCTCCTTCTCATCCACGAGATAGAGGTGGTTGGCCTGAACCTGGGGGATGACGGAACGTCGGCCGCTGGGCCAGCGAACGTCTAGGCGCAGGGGGCCGTTCGTGGTGCGTGCGGCGAAGACACGGATCGGGTCGTCGCTGGAGAGGTAGCGGCCACCGGCGCTCATTTCCTGCGACTGCACCGCCACGGGGCCACCGTGGAGTTCGATGCGGGCACCGATGCCTCGGGTGTTGGGTGCGCGGCCCTTGAGGCGAACGGCCACGCGCGGGGCCGTGGCGACATTCCGGAAGACCGTCACGGGGCCGTTGAGGCGATTGACGACGACATCGAGGTCACCGTCGTTGTCGAGATCGGCGAGGCAGAGGCCCTGCCACACGCCGGGTTCGGTTCCCCAGCCCCAGTCGGTGGTGGCATCACGGAAGCGCCGGTCGCCGCGGTTCTGAAACGCGAGCATTCGGGAGAGCAGAGGCGGGTAGCGCAGGAGTTTCCCGGGGATCTGATCGGGCCGGTACGGGCCGGCGGCGTCGATGCGTTCCTGGGCGTCCTGATCCTGGGTGTCGAACAGATGGCCGGTGGCGGCGAGCAGGTCTTCGTAACCATCGAGATCGACATCCAGGAAGGCGAGGCTCCAGGTCCAGCCTGTGGCTTCGAGGCCGGCGAAGTAGGCGGCTTCGGCGAAGGTTCCGTCGCCTCGATTCAGTTGCAGGGTGTTTCGGGTGAGCTGGGGGCGGTTGAGACGCGACTCGAAATCGCCGGGAATCGACATGGCGCCGGTGCTCTGGACGATGCGGAACTCGTGCCGGGGATCGAGCATGTCGGCGACGATGAAATCGTCATGGCCGTCCCGGTCGACGTCGGCGAAGTCGATCGCCATGGAGAACGTCGGGGTGTTGCGCAAGGTCGACGAAGGGGCGGCGCGGAACCGGCCGGTGGTGTCGTTCAACCAGAGTCGGTCGGGGCTGTGGAAATCGCCGCAAACATACAAGTCGGGCCAGCCGTCGCCGTTGAGGTCACGGAACGCGGCACTGAGGCTCCAATCGAATGGGGGACGGGTCAGCGGTTGGCCCGCTTCGTCGAGGAAATGCCCGGCGGTCCAGGGAACCGGGGAGAAACGTCCACGGCCGTCGTTGAGGTAGAGTTGGTCGGGTTCGCCGTGTTCGAGAATGCGTCCGTCGGGCAGGTATTCGAGGCGATCGCGGTCTTCGGGGCGGACCATGCGTCGACCGTTGACGTTGAGGACGCTGAAGCCGGAGCTGCGGATGGTGTTGGTGCGGTAGTTGGTGACGTAGAGATCGAGGTCACCGTCCCGATCGATATCGGCGAGCGCGAGGGACGTGGCGCCCAAACGTTGAAGGAGTCCGGAATCGGGGACGGGAGAAAACCGTCCGGCGCCGTCGTTGTGGAGGAGATGCGTACCACCACCGATGAAGTTGACCAGCAGATCGAGGGAACCATCGCCATCGACATCGGCGAAGGCGGAGCCGGTGGAAGGTTGGTTGGGAAGGAGGATGCCGGAAGTGGGAGTGACGTCGGAGAAACGAAGACTGCCGAGATTGCGGTAGAGGCGGTTTCCGTCGCGGAGCGAGGCGACGAACAGATCGACCCAGCCATCGCCGTCGATGTCCCCGGCGGCGACACCGGATCCATTGAGCAGGATCTGGTTTCGGGCGGCCTCCATGGGAGGGAGGGTATTGGAGAAGGTGATGCCCGAGACGGTGGGTGGGACGGTTACGAAGCCGGCGTGGGTGTGGTGGGCGGGGATGGTGACGGGGGTGGGGGAGGGGAGGGTGGCGGGGTAAGACACCGTTGAGATGAGTGCGAAAGACAGCGCGGCGAGGCAGGTCCAGCATAGCGACCGCGGATTCCGGATCTTTCGTGGGCGTACCGGGGCTTCGCCTTCCGCCGCGGGTGGAACAGTTCTCGGGCTGACGGCGATGAGGTTGGACGACGATCGGTAGCGGCGGGCGTCCCGCCTGCCGTAGAGCCGGGCATCCTGCCCGGCGGATGAGGCGAGTGGAGTGGTCTGACGCATGGCTCGTCCCTTCCGGGGGGCGGGACGCCCCCCTCTACGGCAGGCGAGACGCCCGCCGCTACAGGGGCAATGGTTTCAGACGGAGAGTTGCAGACGCGGTTTGGGGTCGGAAGCGGAAACAAAAAAGAGGCCGGGCGTGAGCCCGGCCTCCGTGAAGGGTTCTGTGAACCGTGGTCGCGGGTGCGATTACCGGGTTCGGTAGAATGCACCGGCGCCGGCCGCCGTGACCGCGTACGGGCTGGTGGCGCCGGCGACGTCGGTGTAGGGGCCGTTGACGCTGGGCGCGCTTTGGAGTGTGCCTTTGTAGGTGATCGTCGCGCCGGTGGCGGTGCGGGCGATCGCGACTTCAGGCTTCGCGGCGTCGATGGCGCCGGTGGGCGACACGATTTGAATCGCGTTGATGCCGGCGCGGGGGGTGCCGCTGAAGCCCCAGTCGTTTTCGGTGGAGCCTTCGAGGATGAACTCATTGACCTTCAGGCCGGAGAACACGATGTAGGTGCCCGTGGCGTGAACGGTGGCATTGGTCGGGGACACCTTGCTGAGCGTGGTC
>CAUJJW010000199.1 GCA_963205105.1 Verrucomicrobiota bacterium
CCCCACGGTCATCGCGCACCCCACGGTCATCGCGCACCCCACGGTCATCGCGCACCCCACGGTCATCGCGCACCCCACGGTCGTCGCGCACCCCACGGTCGTCGCGCACCCCACGGTCGTCACGCGGTCCGCGGTCGTCGCGCACCCCACGGTCATCGCGCGGTCCGCGATCATCGCGCGGTCCGCGATCGTCGCGTGGTCCCCGGTCGTCGCGCACCCCACGGTCATCGCGCGGTCCGCGATCATCGCGCGGTCCGCGATCGTCGCGTGGTCCCCGGTCGTTGCGGGGGACGCGTCGCTCCCGCGGGTTAATGTCATCGCGCAGCCGCGGCCGTTCGGGAGCCGGCTGGGCCTGGGGTTGCTCGGGCGGAACGAACCCGGATTCCGCAGGAGACTCGAAGGCCTCGGGCGAAGCGTCCGCGTACCCTTGATCCGGCGTGTCGGCTTCAGCCTGGAAGGATTCTTCAGGATGCGGGATGGCTTCGACAGGGGCGTCGGGATGGTTTGCCGGGACGGCTGGAATCTCAGCAGAACCGGGGATTTCCTCATTTTCGACCTTTGGCTTGGAAAGGCGATGGCGGGGGCGGAACGTGCGTCCGCGCGCCGGACGGCGTCGCGCCACGGGGCGTTCGCCGGAGGGTGTGCCAGAGGGTGTTTCGGTTTCGGAACTCATGCAGGCAGTGTTGGCTGTCGGAATGTTGGCTTGCGGTGTTGAACGCGCCGTCGATTGGTAGCGGGGGGCGATTGGAACGTCACTTGCTGATGCCCCGGTCGCTGGCACGGATGAACTGCACCAACTGCCGGAGTTCCGGCAGTGGCGGCAGTTCATGCTCGATGTGCGTCAGCGCGTTCGAGATTGAGAGATTGTCGCGGAAAAGGACGCGAAAGGCGCTTTTGAGCGCGGAGGAGACTTCGTCGGTGATGCCATTGCGTTCGAGGCCGACACGGTTGAGGGCACGGACGGCGGCCGGGTTGCCATCGACCAGCATGAACGGAGGCACGTCTTGAACGACCTTGGAACAGCCGCCGACGATGGACATGGAGCCGATCCGGCAGAATTGGTGAATCAGGGAATGTCCTCCGATAACCGCCCGGTCCTCGACGATGACATGGCCGGCGAGGCCGGCGCTGGAAATGATGATCTGATCGCCCAGGACCACGTTGTGGGCGATATGGCTGTAGGCGAGGATGTGGTTCCCGGAGCCGATCCGGGTGTATTCACCGTCTCCGGTGGCACTGTGAATCGTGACCCCTTCCCGGATGGTGTTACGGTCTCCGATGACCGTCCGGGTGGTTCCCCCCTGCCATTTGAGGTCCTGTGTCTTGAGGCCGATGGTGGCGAACGGGAAGATCTCGTTGTCGCGGCCAAGGACCGTATCGCCGTCGATGACGATGTGACTGTGAAGCCGATTGCCCGGGCCGAGAACCACCTCGGGTCCGATGACGCAGTAGGGTCCGATCTCGCACCCCTCCCCGACGACGGCCCGCCCATGGACGACGGCGGTCGGATGGATCACTGCGGCAACTTGGGGAACCTCGTGCATCAGCCTTCCGTAAGCATAAATGTCACCTCGGCCTCGCTCACCGTTTCACCTGCCACGGAGCATACGCCCTTGGCCTTGCCGATCTTGCCTCGGCTTTTCGTGAGTTCGACATCGATGATCAGTTGGTCTCCGGGCTGCACCGGACGCCTCCATTTCACGCTCTCAGCGGACATGAAGTAGGCCAGTTTGCCCGAGTGTTCGGCCTGACGCAGCATCAGAATGCCGGCGACTTGCGCCATGGCTTCCAGTTGGAGCACCCCCGGCATGATCGGGTGCCCGGGGAAATGCCCCTGAAAATAGGGTTCGTTCATCGTCACATTCTTGAGTGCGACGATGCGATTCCCTTCCACTTTGACGACCCGGTCCACCATCAGGAACGGATAACGGTGGGGGAGCAGTTTGAGCACGCCCATGATGTCCAGCGCCCCCGTCACGGCGGGTCGAGGTCCATCTGCTTCGGATCCCCCCGAGGAGGTTCCTTGCGCCGGGCGCGGGGGTGGGGCAAACGCCTGCATGGCCACCTCGGGGCGGCGCATCTGCTCCACGATGCGCCTCGCGAGCTCGCAGTTCGGACCGTGCCCGGGCCGCACCGCCACAATGTGCGCCTTCAAGGGGCGCCCCACCAGGGACAGGTCCCCAACAATGTCCAGCATCTTGTGCCGGACGAATTCGTCCGGAAACCGGAGCGGTTCAGTGGTCAGAACGGCGTCGTCGCGGATGATCACCGCGTTCTCCAGGCTGCCGCCCCGGATCAGACCGTTCTTCACCAACGCCTCGATTTCCTCAAAAAAACAGAAGGTCCGCGCCGGTGCCAGCTCCCGAACCCACGTCTCCGAGGTGACTTCCACGGAGAACACCTGGGTGTAGCGGCCGGTCCGATCCGCGTTGGTGCAGGTGATCTTCAGCCGATCGTGCGGCAGGGCCACCATGGTCGTGTCCCCCATCACCAGCTCGATCGGCTCGGTCACCGAATACGACGTTCGTGCCTCGCTTTGGGGTTGAAGCCCCGCCTCCTCGATCATTCGGACATAGGGCTGGGCGCTGCCATCACCGATGGGAGGTTCCCCTGCATCCAACTCCACCACCGCGTTGTCCACCCCGCACCCGGCAAAGGCTGCCAGGACGTGTTCAACCGTATGAACACGCGCACTCCCCCGAGCCAGTGATGTCGACCGCGTCGTGTCCCCCACATGGTCCACGTGCGCCTCAATCTCAGGCTTTCCCTCAAGATCAATGCGTCGAAATCGGATACCGGCATTCGGTGGCGCCGGCAAAAAGGTCATCTGGACCCGATTGCCGCCATGCAAGCCCACGCCCGAAAGACTGGCGGGACCACTGAGTGTCTGCTGTTGCGACACGCCGTGCATTAAACGGGCCAGTCCAACCTTTGGCAAGCGATGCCCTGCCGATCTCGCAGATACTCAAGGGCGTGTTGCCCAAATGAATAAAACGCGGGTTGGGTGGATCCATAGGATGACGCCATGATGGGCATCCACCAACCGCAGAAGGAACTGTTCTCCTACGAGGTCGATTTGGATCGTCGAGTGCGCACGGACCACCCACTGCGACGATTGAATTCCGTTCTCGACCTTTCCTTCGTCCGTGCCGAGGTCGCCCGCTGCTACGGGTTCAACGGCCACGTCTCCGTCGATCCCGTCGTGCTCGTGAAGCTGATGATCCTCCTGTTCTTGGAGGACATTCCGAGTGAACGGGAACTCATGAGCCGACTGGCGGAGCGGCTGGACTATCTCTGGTTCCTGGGATTCGGCTTGGACACTCCCATCCCAAATCACAGCGTGCTTTCCAAGGCCCGGAAGCGTTGGGGGGCGGAGGTCTTCGAACGGATCTTCGTGCGAAGCGTTCGGCAGTGTGTCGAGGCAGGACTGGTGGACGGTCGCAAGCTACATGTGGACTCCAGCCTGGTGGACGCCAATGCCAGTAACGACTCGATCGTGGAAGGGCCGGTGGAACTGATCACGGCGCTCAAGCAGGCCTGTGGCGCCGTGGAAGCCAAACTGGACGAGGTGACAACAACACCGGAGAGCTACGAAGCCGTCGCGGATCGGACCTGCTCGACCACGGATCCCGACGCGACTGTGGTGCGCAAAAGTCGAGGGGACGGACCCAGGGCCCGATACCATCATCACCGGGCAATAGACGACCAATGCGGCGTGATCACCGCGGTGGAGACGACCACTGGAGCCGTGGCGGAGAATCGACGGCTGATGGCATTGGCGGAACAGGCCGAAGCGAACGCCGAGACTCGGCCGGAGATCCTGGTAGCGGACCGGAAGTACGGCACGAATGACAATTTCGTGGCGGCACAGCAGGCAGGGTACAGGACCCACATGGCGGACTTGCGCAAGAGCCAAGCCAATCCACGCCAGGAAGGGATCTTCGGCGAGGAGGAGTTCGTCTATGATGCCGCGACCGACACCTTCCGCTGCCCGGCTGGTCAGCTCATGAAACCGCGACGCATCCACCCGGTTCGACGTACCCAGGAATACATGACGGCGGCGAAGGTGTGTAACGGTTGTGCGCTGAGAGAGCGGTGCACGCGGTCGCGCACGGGTCGGACGGTGCATCGACATGAGCATCAGGAGTTGCTCGATCGGGCCCGGGAGCAGTCCCACGGGGATCGTGCCCGCGCGGATCGCCGGCGCCGGCAGTATCTGATGGAGGGAAGTTTTGCCGATGCCGCGAACAACCATGGGTTCAAGCGATCGCGCTGGCGGCGTCTGTGGAGGCAACAGATCCAAGACTGGTTAATCGCTGCGGTGCAGAATTGGCGAATCATGCTGCGTGAGCGGGATGCGGAGAAAACGGCCCCGAGTGCAGGCGTGGTCGCGCTGACAGATCCTTCGAAGATCGTGTGGATCGGAGCAGAAATGTGGAAAAGCTCAGTTTCGCGGGCCCAAAGCCCTCTTCTTGAGCGAAATCCGCGCCATTGGGCTTTACCTGCGATAGGGCACCGAAGGAGTCATCCCGATCTGCGATGGGACCAGGAGCCGAATGTTATCCATGTGGGAGCGGAATAGCAGCCATCCGGGCAGATAGGGAATAAGCCGTCACAAGCGGTAGGCACCGGGCCCGCTCCGAATCCATGCTTTGGGCAACACGCCCTCAAGTCCCTACCCCAGCATGCCCCCTCGCCTACCCGGCCCGGACCCCTTAGGCTCCCCTCATGCGACTCGCCTTCAAGCTCCTCCATACCCGCTACCGCGTGAACGATCTCGAACGTTCCGTCCGCTTCTACCGCGAAATCCTCGGCCTGGATGAGATCCGACGCCACAAATCCCCCCGGGGATCCGAACTCGTCTTCCTCAAAGCCCCCGAAAGTGAGGAAACCATCGAACTCTGCTGCTTCCCCGACAGCGGCCCCGTCCAGGTCCAACCCGACCTCACCCACCTCGCCTTCCAAGTGGACAGCCTCGAAGCCTTCGGCCAACACATCGCCCAACACGGAGTACGATTCTCCGACGGCCCCCATCTCAAACCCGACGGCAGCGGCATCGCCTTTGTCGACGCCCCGGAAGGTTACGAGATCGAACTGATTCAGCGCGGCCCCAGTTCGCCCGCCTGACCGGACACCCGCCGGTCCAACTCCACCAGCAGCGCGTGAAGCGCTGTCAACCGCGGCGCCGACACGCCTGCGGCCCGAATCCGCCGCAACGGCTCGCCAAACATCGTCTCCACCTCCAACGGCAGTCGACGTTCGAAATCGATCAACGTCGACGCCTTGTACGAGTCAATCACCCGCGTCCGCTCCAACTGGACGTCCGCGACCGAAGGTTCCACCGCCAGGCCCTGGGCGCGCGCGCCGGCGATCGTTTCCATCATCAGTTCCCGGACCAACGCCTCCCATGGACCGCCGTCCAGCAGCACATCGGTGGGCGCGCATTCCCCCCTCCATTCCCCTTCCAAGCATCTCCCCGCCAGCACGCTCTTGTATCCGGCGACCGCCGCCACCCCGACCCCATTGAACGGGATGTTCCACACCAGCTTCTCCCAGTGCGCCTGTTCCAGGTTGTCGACCACTTCACAGGGCACACCTCCGTCTCGAAACCACCCGGCAAGGCGCGCTGCCCGCTCCGAAGCCGGTCGCCGAAATTCGCCCAGCATGATCCGCCCATAGGCCTGATGGTGAATCACCCCGGGCGCCACCCGGTTCAACGCCACAAAACACAGCCCGCCAAACACCCGCTCCGGGCCGAGCAAATCCGCCAAGAGCTCCTCGCTGCCCAGGCCGTTCTGCAGCGTCAACACCGCGGTGTTCGCTCCCACCAGCGGCGGAATCAGCCTCGAGAATTCCCCGTTGGCCGTCGTTTTCAGACCAATCACCACCAGATCGCAGGCACCGATCTCTTCAGGCGCTTTGGCCGCCACCGGGCGGACCAGGAAGCCTCCCCCGTCCTCCCGAATCTCCACGCCGCGCTCCCGCACCACGGCGTAGTCGGATCGCAACAGGAAGTGAACATCGTGTCCCGCCCGGGTCAGACACGCCCCGTAGTAGCTCCCCAGCGCACCACAGCCCACCACCGCAATTCGACCCCGTCCGTGCATCAGCAATCCTCCTAGAAAAAAGGGGCACCCCGTTCCCGGGATGCCCCTGCGAAAGCCGCTCAAAGTTTACTTCACTCCGAGGATCGCGTCCTTCGCCGCCTTGGCGACGCGGAACTTCACGACCTTCTTCGCAGGAATCTTGATGGTCGCGCCGGTCTTGGGATTCCGACCCATGCGCGCCTTCCGATTCACGAGAACGAGTTTGCCGATTCCAGGGAGGGTGAACGTGTCCTTGGCGTGCTTGTAAGCCAGTTCGGTCAGCACCGCGAGGATCTCGGAAGCCTGCTTCTTGCTGAGGCCAGCTTTGTCCGCCACTGACGCAGCCAGTTGTGATTTGGTGAGGGGTTTAGCCATAGGGATTGTGGTTGAAGCGTTATTCTGTCGCCGTCGACCTCCGCGTTCTACGAATCGAAGAACGCCAACTGCAAGGGAAAACTGGGCAAAATACGGTGTTTTTCATGGGAATTGCGCAATTTTCCTAAGGAAACACGCCGAAAGCCTCGTCCACCACCCGATAAAACCGCACCGAAGCCCCTCCAGAACCCTCGTCCAACCAACGCACTAACTCCGTGTCCAGCGGCACTCGCGCCACCGTTTCCCAGGTGTCCAGATCACCCGAAACCTCAACCCTCAGGGTCTTGCCCACCTCCCCTTCCAACGACAGTTCCACCGCACTCTCCAGCACTCGAACCTTCGTAATGCGACTCCGTACCCCCGTCCCGCCTCGCACCACATGCACCGTCACCAATCCCACGCCGCTGTAGGTGATGCCATCCCAGGCCTTGTACGTGAAGGAGTCCTGGCCCTCAAACCCGGCTCGAGGCTGATACGTCATGCGGGTGCCCACGCCAAAGAGCCTGCCAAAACGAGGCCCCTTCAACACCGCCAACCGCAACGCGTGCCCGTCGGCGTCCGTCACCGCCAAATCAATCGGCGTGGCCCGGTCCTTCACCGCTTCCACCACCTGGTTCGTCACCACCGGCGCCTGGTTCGGATCCCGCACCAACAAATGCACCACCGCCACCTCGCTCGTGGACCACCGGTCGCTCGCCAGGAAATGCAGGCGGTCGAGACCCCGAAAATTCGGCGGCGGCCGATAGGTCACGTCGGGGGCATCCCCTTCCAGCACCCCAAACACCGGGTTCGTCACCACCAGGAATCGCAGCGGGTTGTTCTCCCCATCCGTCGCCACCAATCGCAGCGGCGTCGCCCGGTTGCGCGCCACCGTCAACACCTCCGACCGCGCCACCGGCGGCGTGTTCTCGTCCGTCACCCGAATCCGAACAACCCCTTCCTCGCTCTCGGCCACCCCATCCCCCGCTCGAAACGCAAAGCGATCCTCCCCCAGAAATCCAGCGGAAGGCCGATACACCGCGTTCGTCCCCTCCAGCACCACCTCGCCATGCCCCGGCACCGCGGTGATCCGAACCGTCACCACATCCTCATCCGCATCACGCACCTTCAGTCCCAATCGAAGTTCCTGGTCCACCGACGTCACCGTCTCCAAAGACTCCACGTCCGGGGGATTGTTCGAGTCACCCACCGTCAACGTCACCGTCGCCGGCCCCGATGTCACCCAACCGTCGGTCGCCGTGTACGTGAATCGGTCGCCCCCGGAATATCCTCGTTTGGGCTCGTAGTTCGCGATCGTGGGATAGGCCAGCAGCACGCCGTTCGTCGGCCCGTCCACAATCGTGTATCTCAACGTGTCGCCATCCACGTCCCGGGCATCGTAAAACACATCCGCCGCACGGTTCCGGTTCAGCCGAATTTCCTGGTCACGAAGCACCGGGGCATCGTTGACCGCCCGCACCAACACCGCCACTTCCCCCGTCGAGACCAACCCCGCCGGATCTTGCACCCGGTAGGCCAGTTTCTGAACCCCCGACCAATCCGGCGGTGGCACAAACCGAAAACGCGAGCCGCCGAGATCCTCCCAGCTGCCCTCCTCAGGCTCCTGCAAGTCCACCAACTCCACCAACTCCCCATCCGGATCCCGGTCGTTCTCCAGCAAAGCCACCTCGCCAACCGTGTCCTCATCCAGAATCAGCCGGTCCGCTTCCGCCACCGGTCGGTCCGGCACCCCGTCGACCCGCACCCGCACTTCGCCCACCGCCATCCCTCCGTCATCGTCCTGGATCGTGTATTCGAACGCATCGACACCAAAAAAATCCACCGCCGGCTCATAGCGAACCTTCCCATCGGCCAACACGCTCGTCGTGCCAAAACCTGGCGCACTCACCGCCGCCAATCGCAGCGGACGGCCCGTCGGCGAGCGGTCGTTCATCAAGGGATCCACCTCCAAGGGGATTTCCTCTTCCGTCCGAATCTCGTCCGGTTCCGTCAACGGTGGCCGATATCCGGCACGCGCCGAAAACACCACCGTCTCCCGGTCCTCACCCCCAGCGGCATCGCGCACCACAAATTCCAGGGACTCCGTGCCTTCCCAGACCAGAGATGGCATCTCCACCGTGACCAGTCGCTGATCGTCCACGTGGACTCCCAGGTCGCGAGCACCCTGCACCGACCACACCAACCGCCTCCGATCCCCATCAGGATCGATCACATAGCGATCCAGCCGGAACACGCGGAAGGCACTGCCCGTCGCCACCGTCTGGTCCGGAATGTTTTGAATCACCGGCGGACGATTGGGCTTCGGCGGCCGCTCGTACCGCCCCGTCCGCTGCGGCCCCCCCTGAACCATCGGCCACGGCATCGCTTCGCGCCGGTAAGGAACGTCCAATTCCCAGGCATAGAGACTCGATCGTGATTTCGGAACCGACCGCGGCAGGGTCGGCGCAAATGCCCGGTCCTGAATCGTCCCCGCAACAATGTCCAACCGCCCATCCCCGTCCAGATCCACCAGGGCTGCCGGAGGCAGGCGGTTCCAAACCGCGCCCGCGACGGACTCCGTCAGCAGGCCGTCCATCGGTGCCAAGGGATGAAAATCGATCAGGCTCCCGTCCCCTCGCCAAGCCCGGATGCCGCCCGCCAATGAGGTGTCCCCTCCCACCATCACCAGCAGCCAGAAACCCGGCGAAGCCAGCACCACATCCGGCAGCCCATCGCCATCCACATCGCCGATCACCGGAATGGAACGCGTGCCCGCCTTCGTCTGGGCCGGCAGCGGCCATCCCGTGAGTTCGAACCCATCCAGCTTCAGCACGTGAACGGTCCGCGCATCCCACGAGGCCGCCACAATCTCCAACCGGTCGTCTCCGTCCAAATCCGCCAACGCCACGCTCCCGTGAAACGACTCCTCCGCCAACGCCGGCCATCCCGCTCGAACCTTCCCGTCCGCCTCGATCACATGGATGCCGCCAGGAAGCCCCTCGCCTCGGCTCACCCCCCCCACAACCACCTCCTCCCGACCGTCCCCGTCCAGATCAGCAGTCACCGGCGACGCCATCAGCCGCGCCTCGGTGTTCGCCGTCCAAACCGGACCATCCGCCTTGGCCAGATCGAAGGCGCTAATCCCCCAGCAACCATCCAACGCCACCATCTCCAGTTCCGGATCGTCGTCCAGATTCACTACCGCCGGCAGCAACTCAGGCATCGGCGTGTCCATGGACTCGGTGCAGGCATTGAACGACCACTCGGCCAACACCCGCCCGTCCGCATCGATCACGAACAGACGCCTCCGAGGGGCTCCCACCAGATCCGCCGGCGGATCGGAAAGCGCCACGAGTTCCAGCCGTCCGTCCGCGTTCACATCCGCCAGAATCTTTCCGAAATGGGTCCCGCCCGGCGCCACCGGCCAGCCTCCGCCCAACGGCCTTCCTCCCGCATCAAATCCCAGGATCTGCCCTCCCGAACCCGTGTCGACCAGGATCTCCATCCGACCATCCCCGTCGAGATCCCCCACCACCGGCGCATCCCACTCCGGCGCGCCCGACGGCAAATCCACACCCCAGCGCTCGTCTCCCGCCGCCCCCAAAACCTTCAGCCGCGGAACCCGACCTTCCCCAGGTTCTCCATGATCCACGAGGATAACCTCCTGTCCGCCGGTTCCATCCAGGTCCGCCACGTTGAACTCCCGCCAGTTCGCCTCCGCCATTTCTTCCTGGAACGGAAGGAGCCGCGGCCACCCCGGCCGCAGTCGACGTTCCATGTGCACCAACCTGGCATACGCCTCGCCCACCAACCGCCCCTCCCGCCGGGCTTCCAGTCGGAACGTCACAAAGTCATTGGTCCCCGCCACCGCCGGATCCCAGAGCCCCAGCACATCGTCCACCACCGGCGTCGTTCCTCCACCCGTCAGCGTGATCCCCCGGTCCAACCATTGCGTCGGCTGCTGCCCCAAACCCCAGGTGAGCGAAAAAATCCGGCCATCACCAAAAACCGTTCCACGAAATTCCAATGGCTCGTCCCCCCTCCAGATGTCGTTGTTGGCCGGCGATGCCAACCGGACATTCCGCAGGAACACCACCCCGCGATGAATCGCCGCCTGACCCAGCCGATTGGTCGCCAAGACCCGGATCGCGTACTCGCCATCGTCATACGCCGAGGTGTCGAAGCCCGAAACCAACACCCCGCCCGCCGTCGACACCCCGCCCGAGTGAATCACCGTCCAGGCTTCCGGACGCGTCCCAGCCCCGATTTCCACCCGAAACCCGGCAAAGCCGTTACCCCCAACTTCCCCGATCAAATCCGTCCTCCCCGACAGCACCGGTGGCAGGGTCAGCAACGCCGTCGGCAGCGGTTCCGTCACCTGCACCGCCCTGCCCGCATGAATCCGACCCGCTCCCGTGAACCGGTCCGTTCGCACCTCGTCCGCCGTACTCCGGAGGATGGTCAGAATCTCCGCCGGCGTGAACAGAGGCCGAACCGACAGGAGCAACACCACCAGCCCGCTGACATGCGGCGCCGCCATCGAGGTCCCGTTCAACACCGTCCAGGTCGCGTTCAATGCCGTCGAATGAATCCCATCCCCGGGAGCCACCAGATCCACAAAGGATCCAAAGTTCGAAAAGCCCGAGGACGTATCCTTCGCATCCGTCGACCCCACCGCGATCGCCTCCGGAACGGCCGCCGGATGGAAGCTGACGTCACTGCCATTGTTGCCCGCCGCCGCCACCACCACCACCCCGCGCCGCACCGCTTCGGCCACCGCCTCGTCCAACGCCCTCGACCGGGTCGTCGTACCCCAGCTCGCATTGATCACCCGAGCCCCCGCCGCTTCTGCATACGCCATCGCGGAGATCGTGTCGTCCAACGACCCCGCTCCCGTCTCATCAAACGCCTTCAGCGCCATCACCCCCGCCGACCACGCCACCCCGGCTATGCCGTTCTCGTCATTGCCCACCGCTGCCAAAATCCCCGCCACATGGGTCCCGTGCAGATTGTCATCGGTCGGATCGCCGTCGTCGGACACAAAATCATAACCGTGCACGTCGTCGATGTACCCGTTCGCATCATCATCGATCCCGTTGGCTGGAATCTCCCGCGGGTTCCGCCAGATGTTCGCCTCCAGATCCGGATGAAAGTAGTCCACCCCGGTATCGATGATCGCCACAACGATGTCTTTGGAACCCGTCGAGACCGACCAGGCCGCCAGGGCCCCAATGTCCGCCCCCGGCTTGCCCCCCGTCTGACCCGAGTTGTGCAACGCCCATTGCCGCACAAACTCGAAATCCGTCGGAGGCCCCACCTCGGACAGGGTCTCAACGCAAAGCCCCAAACGATGGTTCGGCTCGGCGTACAGAACATCCTCGCGCGCCTCCAGCGCCTTCACCCCATCCAGAAGCGCCATGCCACGCGGGAGCTCGATCACCGCCATCGCGTCCACCGCCCTCAACGCACCCCCGCCTGCCGGAGCCACCGCCCGGTTCCGTCCCGGCGTCAACCAACGCACCGCCGTCCCCAAATCCCGGCCCAGCACCGCACGCCTCTCCGCCGCCTCCGGACGAAATCGAACCAGCACCTCCCCCGATGCCGCCATCGTCGGCATTTCTTCCGGTCCCCCGGCAAAACCGGGCGGCAATTGTTCAAACACCCGGCCGGGCTCCGCTGCGTTCACCCCTCCCCCCAGGCACCACGCCCCCACGATGCCAACCCACAACCCTACTAGCGCGCCAAGCTTGCGGCGGCGTCTTTCCACGGCATTCCTGATGACCGGCCCATGCACGGCCGAGACTATCGCACGACGACTGCCCGTTTGCACGTCGCCGAGCGGGAGTTTTCAGACCAGGCCAAAAGCCCTCTGGAAGCCTCGTTTTCCATAAGAAAAACTTGACGATTTACACTTTCTAGCCACCATGCGCTTATGCAAATAGAGACGCTCAAGGTGTTCTGTGACCTTTCGGAAACCGAGAGCTTCACGAAAGCCGCCCAGATCAACGACATCACCCAGTCGGCGGTTTCCCAGCAGATCCGTTCCCTGGAGAACCAGTTCCGAGCCACGTTGATTGAGCGCAGCAAGAAGAAATTTCGGCTGACCCGCGAAGGTCAGATTCTCTACGAGCATAGCAAGCAGATCATCCAGACTTATGACATGCTCCGCGCCCAGTTGCAGGAGCTGCGGGACGTGGTGTCAGGAACGCTCCGGGTGGCCACGATTTACAGTATCGGTCTCTACGATCTTCCCCCCTATCTGAAGCGGTTCCTCAAAACCCACCGGACCGTCAATGTCCACGTCGAGTATCACCGGGCCAACCGGGTGTACGAGGATGTGCTCAGCAACGTCTGCGACGTGGGTCTGGTCGCGTTCGCCGTGAAGGAAAGCCGCCTGGAAGTCATCCCGCTCTGGCGCGACAAGCTCGTGCTCGTCTGCTCCCCCCGCCACCCGCTCGCCTCCCGCGAATCCGTCCCGCTCTCCTCCCTGCGCGGCGAACGTTTCATCAGTTTCGAACCCGACATCCCCACGCGCCGCGCCATCGACAAAGCCCTGCGCGCGGAAGGCGTCGAGGTCCAGCATGTGATGGAGGTCGACAACATCGAGACCGTGAAGCGCGCCGTGGAAATTGAACTCGGCATCTCGGTGATCCCCCAATCCACCGTCGCCACCGAGGTCCGCAATGGCACACTCGCCCAAATCGAGATCGCCGGCGCCGACTTCGCCCGCCCGGTCTCGGCCATTCTCAAGAAGAGCAAGGTCCTGTCGCCGGCAATGAAACAGTTCCTCAGCATTCTCAAGGACCCGAAGCCGGCTCCCGATGGCGGCTCCGATATCGCGGAAACGGCTCCGCCGGCACCGGCCGCCGTCGCCGCACCCGCACCCCGCCCCGCCCCGCCGAAGGCGCCTGCCGGCCCGCGCCGCTCCGCAGCCCCGGCGGTCTGAACGCAGTTTCGAGGGAATCGCCCTCGCTGGATCCGGCTTCCGACCGCGGCGCAGGACCGTACGCCGACTTGACCTTCCATGCTTCGCTCCTAGCCTCGGTGCATGGCGAAATCGCCGGGAAAATCAAAGGGCAAGAGCCTCCTCCTGGGTGTCGGGATGGATACGGATGGCCATAAGCGAGTCACCACCGGCTCCAATTTTGCCTTGGTCGGAGGTACCGAAGGCACGCATGAGGTCATGGTCGAGAAAGCCATCAAGATCAACGAGCACCTGAAGCGCCGAGGCAAGGACCTGTCCGAAGTGAGCCGTCAGGAGTTCGATGAAATCGCCGAAAAGGTCGGGCTCCATCGTCACGCGCCCGAGGAGAACTGATCGGTCGGATTCGACCGTCCAATCCTGCATCCTGAACGGTTCTCATCAACGACTCACGTGCTCAGAATTGCGGGGTTGCTGAACGACACCGATCGACCCTCGTCACGTCGTGCTTGGTGATCTGCCGTACTGTACTGGAGCGTGGCTCCATCCACGGCCCAGGAATCGCTGTCGTTCGCTCTGGTTCGGGCGACTCCTGCGAACTTCAAGCCATCCAAGGGCCGCTGAATTTGTTGCGCTGACCCAAGTCCATCCACCCATGCATCCCAAGCCCTCCCACGCCTTCGCTCTCACCATCATTCTGCTGCTGGGTTCGGCGTTCGCTGACCTTCCCGCGAGAGCGGAGGCCCTGCGCATCCCCAGCTTCACCGCGTATGCCCTGCCCGATGCCGAAGGCATCCGCATCTCCCAACGCAGTGGCGTCACCCGCTGGACCAACCCCGCGGTCACCCTGAACTGGTACGGCCACTTCCGGACCACCGGCGAACTCACCGCGCAGCTCCAACTGCGGCTTCCCAACGCGACCGAATCCCGGCTGGAACTCGAAATCGCGGGACAAACCCATCCCGTCGTCGTCCGTGGCGCCGGTCCGGACACGCCCGTGACCGCCGATTTCGGCGCATTCCAAATCCCCCAGACCGGTTATCAGCGTCTGTCCCTCCACTCACGGAACCCGCCCGGCCAATCACCCGGCGATGTCGATGCCATGCTGCTCGACGGACCAGCCGTTGCCGATTGCCATTTCAATCGGGAAGAGCGCCGCAACGCTGCCTCCGTCCACCTGAACTACCCCGTTCCCGCAGACACCCGGATCGCCGCCTTCTACTCCGAAGTGACCGCCGTCGAAGACCCCACCTCCACCTTCTACATGGCGTGCGGCTGGCACCGGGGTTACTTCGGCATGCAGGTCAACAGCCCGTCCGAGCGCCGCATCATCTTCTCCGTGTGGGACAGCGGTGGTGAAGCCATCGACCGCGCCAAGGTTTCCGACGAAAACCGCGTGAAATTGCTGGGGAAAGGCGACGGAGTTTACACCGGGGACTTCGGCAACGAAGGGACCGGCGGCCACAGCCATCTCAAGTACCCCTGGAAGACCGGTCAGACACAGCGCTTTCTGGTCACCGCCCAGCCTACCAACGGCACCTTCACCGTCTTTTCCGGCTACTATTTCCACCCCGATTCGCGCGCCTGGATGCTCATCTCCTCCTGGCGGGCTCCGAAGGAGGGCGGCTGGCTCAAGCGCCCCCACGGCTTCAGCGAAAACTTCTGGGGAAGCAATGGTCACCTCGTGCGCAAGGCGCTCTATGGCAACCAGTGGATCCGGACCGAGGCAGGCGAGTGGATCGAGCTGACCACCGCTTCCTTCAGTCATGACCCCACCGGCAAGGCCCACCGCCTGGATCGCTTCATGGGGGTCGAGGACGGGCGGTTCTTCCTGAGCCACGGCGGCTTCATCGAGGGTTTCACTCCCTACGGCGAGCGCTTCTCCCGCCCCGCGACCGGCAACCCACCCTCCGATCTGGTGCTTCCCCTGCCGCGCTAGCCCGGACATCAGTCGGCGCCCGGAAGCCCCCGTTCGAGTTCAAACCCCTTTTTGACCGTTCCTCCCGCGTGTGACACCGTAGCCGGCACAGTGCCGTTGGAAAAACTGTCCCGCGCCCGGATCCTGGAGGCGCTCAACCTGCGGGGTCGGTTGGCCGAAAAGGAGGGTGCCGATCGGTTCTAGCGCGCATGCGCCTCCTGCGCGACACACCTTCCGCGTTCAAGGACAAGAACATCTTCGTCCTCGAATCCGCACTGAACGTTGTCTGAATCATTTCCGGATTCCTCTCCAGGGGCCGGTCGTCGCGGTTCATGCCATGAATGTTCGTCGTCTCCTCCTTCCCCTTCTCGCTGCGGCCTTCCTCCTGCCCGTGCTCGCTCAGGGTGCCACCCTCGTCCCCACGGGCTCCACCTGGCGCTGGCGCCCAGGCACCAACGAAGCGTCCGCTCCCATCACCGCCTGGAGAAACCCGGACTTCGCCGATACTCAGTTCCGCAGCGCGCCCGCGCCCTTCTGGTACGGCGATCCGCTGCCCGACGGCACCCGCATCACCGGCATGCAAAGCCAGTACGGCTCCGTGTTCCTTCGAACCACCTTCCTGGTCACCAACCGCACCGAAATCGGCGGCCTCCGAATGGGAGCCTTGGTCGACGACGGTTTCGTGGCCTGGATCAACGGAACCGAAGTGCTCCGGGTCAACATGCCCGGCGAACCCGGCAGCGCCGTCACCATCGCGACGCTCGCCAACAACGCCACCGAACCCGTCGCCTTCACCACCTACCCGCTCCCAGCCCCATCCCCGTACCTTCGCTCCGGATCCAACGTGCTCGCCGTCCAGGTCTTCCAGAGCAACATCGCCAGTAGCGACCTCGGCTTCGACGCTTCTCTGGATTCCATCCTGACGGAAACCATCCCACCCAGGATCCTCCGCGTCGATCCGCCTCCCGCCAGTTCCATCACCAGTCTCACCACTCTCACGGTGACGTTCTCCGAACCCGTCACGGGCGTTGTCGCCGCCCACCTGCGCGTCCAGGGCATCGGTGCCACCTCCGTCACCGCGATCGATGATTCGACCTACGTCTTTTCCTTTCCCCAGCCGGCGTACGGCACGGTCTCCCTCACCTGGCATCCAGCCCAAACCATCACCGACCTCGCCGAACCGCCCAATCGCTTCAACCCCGCCGCCCCCGACGCGACCTGGTCCTACACGTTGATCGATCAAACACCGCCCCGGATCGACGGTTCCTCACCCGGCGCCAACGCCAAGGTCCGGTCCCTGACCAACGTCTCGATTCTCTTCAGCGAACCCGTCCAAGGCGTTGACGCCACCGACCTGCTCATCAACAACCGCCCTGCCACCAGCGTCACGGCCGTCGCCGCCAGCCAGTACATCTTCTCCTTCCCCGAACCCGCCCCCGGCACCGTTCAGCTCAATTGGTCCACACCCCACGGCATCACCGACCTCGCGCCAACTCCCAATCCCTTCGCGGGCGGTTCCTGGACGTATCGCCTCGACCCCAACGCCACCGAGGACCTGCCCTACATCAGCGAGTTCATGGCTTCGAACACCCGCACACTTCGGGATGAAACGGGCCAGTACTCGGACTGGATCGAGATCCATAACCCCTCGGAATCGTCGCTGAACCTCGACGGCTGGCACCTCACCGACAACGCCAACAACCGGGACAAATGGAAATTCCCGGCCACCACCATTCCCGGGGGAGGATTTCTCGTCGTGTTTGCCTCCGGCAACGACCGCCGTGTTCCGGGCACCGCCTTGCACACCAGCTTTCAGCTCGCCGCCGGCGGTGAATACCTCGCCCTGGTCCATCCCGACGGCACCACCGTCGCCAGTGAATTTTCGCCCGGATTTCCCCAGCAGGTGCCCGACGTCTCGTTCGGCATCGCCCAGGTTGCCGTGGGCGATATCTGGGAGCCCAGCGCCCGCGACGTGTACTTCACCCGCCCCACCCCCGGCGCCGCCAATCTGGGCGGCAACGCCGTCCCGGGACCGCGCATCGAGGAGGTCCTGCACACCCCCAACGTGCCGTTGGACCACGAAAACCTCGTGGTGACCGCCCGCGTCGCCGCGTCGTTCCATCCCATCGCCAACGTCAACCTGCGCTACCGCATCATGTTCGGCGCCGAGGTCACCACCCCCATGCGCGACGACGGCACCCAGGGGGACGGCGCGCCCGGCGACGGCGTCTACGGCGCGATCATTCCCGCCACGCTCTCCACCAACGGGCAGATGATCCGCTACGCCATCGCCGCCACGGATGTGAACGCCAACGCCTCCCGCTGGCCCCTCTTCACCCAGCCCACCGCCACCGACGAATACCTCGGCACCATCGTCCAACCCGCCCCGATCTCCAGCAAACTGCCGGTGTTCCATCTCTTCGTCGCGCCGGGCCAACTCGCGGGTATCGATTCGGAAAGCGGCGGCCGGGTGTCGTTCTTCTACGACGGGGAGTTCTACGACAATCTGTACATGGAACTGCGCGGCAACACCTCGGCCGGGCTCAACAAGAAGTCGCACCGCCTCGAGTTCAATCGCGGTCGCGAACTGCGGCACGCCGGCCCCGGAGGCAGGACCCGCCGGTCTTCCCTGCTGGCCGAATACCTCGACCCCGCCTACCTGCGCCAACACCTCTGCTTCTGGTTCCTCAATCAGATCGGTGTCCCCGCCCCGTTCCATTACCCGGTCCGCGTCGAGATGAATGGCCAGTTCTACCAACTGGCCTTCCACAACGACGTCATCGGCCGGGAACAGGTCGAACGCATGGGCTACGACCCGCGCGGCGCCCTCTACAAGGCCGTGGGCAACCTGACCCCCGACTTCGCCAGCACCGGCGTGTTCCAGAAACTCGAACCCGAAAACGACCCGTCGCGCACCGACTACCTCCAGCTCGCCAACGGCATCAACGAAAGTTCCTCCCTCACCGTTCGCCGCAACACCGCCTTCGACCTGCTCGACCTGCCCCAGGTCATCAATCACCTCGCCGGCACCCGGTGGTGCGCCGAAAACGACGATGTCTGGGCCAACATGAGCCTCTATCGCGACACCTTCGGCGACGGACTCTGGCGCAACATCCCCTTCGACATGAACGCCTCCTGGGGCCAGCTCTACGGCGGCAGCAACCCCCTCGAAGCCACCGTGGATTCCTCCAAAAGCCACCCGCTCTACGGCGGCTCCGGAACCGAAGGCAGCTTCAACCGGCTCTACGATGTCATCATCCAGGTGCCTGCTACCCGCCAGATGCTCCTGCGCCGACAGCGCTCCATTCTCGACCAGATGGTGCAGCCACCCGAAACCCCGGCCAATCAACGCATCCTCGAGAATTACATCCGCCAGATGACCAACCTCATCTCCACCGAGGCTCACCTCGACCGCGCCAAGTGGGGATCCTCCCCGTGGGCCCCGGGCAAGACGTTCAGCGCCGGCGTCGGCGATCTTCTGAACCAGTTCGTGGGACCGCGCCGGCGCCACTGGTACGTCACCCACTCCATCACCAACACCGCCCGCCCCATCGGCATCACCTCCGCCAGCAACGCCGGCATCCCCCTGCCACAACCGACGAACGCTTCCCTCACCGTCGCCGCCGTGGAGTTTAATCCCGCCTCGGGCAATCAGCTCCAGGAGTTCGTCGCGCTGAGCAACAGCACGCCATTCGCCCTCGACATCTCAGGATGGAAGCTCGCTGGCGGCGTCCAGTTCACCTTCCGTCCAGGCACCGTCGTCCCCTCCAACTCCGTCGTCCATGTGTCCCCCGACGTCCGCCAGTTCCGCGCCCGCACCACCGGACCACGCGGCGGTCAAGGCCTGTTCGTCGTCGGCCCTTATTCCGGTCAGCTCTCCGCCCGCGGCGAATCGCTCACGCTCCAGAATGCGCTCGAACAAATCGTCACCTCCCACACCTACGCCGGCGCCCCCAGCCTCGTTCAACAGTTCCTGAGAATCACCGAACTCCAGTTCCATCCCACGCCGTTGCCCGGGAACCCTACGCCCCCCGACGAATTCGAGTTTCTCGAACTTAAGAACATCTCCGACTCCGTCACACTCGATCTCGCCGGAGTCCGCCTGACCGGCGGCATCGAGTTCACCTTCACCGGCAGTTCCATCACCCAGCTGCTCCCGGGCGCCAGAATCCTGGTCGTCCGCAACCCGGTCGCCTTCCAATCCCGCTACGGCAGCGGGCTCCCCGTGGCCGGGGCCTACACCGGCCAACTCGACAACGGCGGCGAACGCCTTCAGCTGCTCGACGCCGCCAACGAGGAGGTGCTCGACTTCTCCTACGCCGACCACTGGCATCCCCTCGCCGATGGGCTCGGGTTCTCGCTGGTCGTTGTCGATGAACACGCCGAACCCGACGCCTGGAACTCAGCCTCCCAATGGCGCCTCAGCGGGGTCCTCAACGGCACGCCCGCGCTGCCCACCGAACCACCCCTCCCCAACCTTCCCCCGATCCTCATCACCGAAGCCCTCACCCGCGGAAGTGGTGCCCAGAACCAGGACGCCATCGAACTCCACAATCCCACGCCGCAACCCGTCGACATCAGCGGCTGGTGGCTCTCCGATGACCCCAAGTCACCCGCGAAATTCCGCATCCCGTCGGGAACCGTGATCGAACCCCGCGGCTACCGGGTGTTCGATGAATCCCAGTTTGGTTCGGGCGCCTCCGGGTTTGCCCTGGGCGCGGATGGCGACGACGTCGCCCTGTTCAGCGCGGACGCCGCCGGCAACCTCACCGGGTACCTGCACGGCCACTCGTTCGGCGCGGCGGAGGACGGCGTGACCTTCGGCCGACACGTGAGCTCGGAGGGACGGGAGCACTTCGTCGCCCAAATCTCGCCAACCCTGGGCACACCCAACGCCGGACCCCGAATAGGTCCGGTGCTGGTGAACGAAATCCACTACCATCCATCCCAGGCGCCGCTTGCGGGATCCCCGGACGAAGCCGCATTCCTGGAACTGTTCAACAACTCGCCCAATGCCATCAGCCTCTTTGCCCCCCGCCAGCCCGACATCTCTTGGAGACTCCGCGGTGGAGTCGACTACGACTTTCCACCTGGCGTAACTCTTGCCGGCTTCGAGTTGGTCCTCCTGGTTGGCTTCGATCCCACCGACACCGCCAAGGCTTCCACCTTCCGCGACCTTCACGACCTCAGCCCGGGTACCCGCCTCTTTGGGCCTTACGTCGGCCAACTCAGCCACGCGGGACAGAACGTCGAACTTCGCAAACCCACCCCGACGCTCGGCGAAGGAATCCCGTACGTGGTCGTCGACCGGGTGGATTACACCGACTCAGCCCCTTGGCCGATCTCAGCCGATGGCTCGGGGCACTCGCTTCAACGCACGCGTCCGGAGCTTTTCGGAAACGACCCGGCGCACTGGATCGCCGCGCTCCCCACCCCGGGCGCGGCGACCCTCCTCCCCATCGTGCCCATCACCTTCGTGGCGCAACCCACCAGCCAGACCGTCCTGCCAGGCGACGCCTTCACCCTCAGCTTCGCCGTCACCCCCACCGCCTCCCTGCCGCTGGACATCCGTTTGCGACGCAACAACGTCGTTCTGCCCGCCAGCCCTACCACCGCCTTCACCAGCGATTCACACGTGTTCTTCCTGACTCTGAACGGCACCAACGCCGCCCCACCCTGGACCGAATACGCCTTCCTCGTGTCCAATGCCGACAACCCTGCCGGCGTCCTCTCCGCCACCGCCGTCATCACCTACGACACCGACCTGGATCAGGACGGCCTCCCCGACGCCTGGGAGCGAAGACACTTCGGGAATCTCGATGCCACGCCTGATGCCGACTCCGACACCGACGGCATGAGCAACCGGCAGGAATCCATGGCCGGCACTCATCCCGCCGACCCCGCAAGCTCCCTTGACCTCAGCGCCAATCTGGAAAGCGGTCTGATCAAACTCCGATTTCTCGCCGCCCCTCAAAAGACGTACACGGTCGAGGTTGCCGATGATTTCGCCCGTCCTTCCTGGCAACGGTTCGCAGACATTCCTGCCAACGAGAACGATCGGGCCATCCAGGTGATCGACCCCACTCCCCGGCAACAGCGCCTGTACCGGCTGGTCACCCCGCGCCAACCGTAGCCAGGGCTGATTCAGTTGGATCTCACGCGGAGACGCAAAGACGCCAAGAAGGACCGTTTGAAAGAGGCTCGCGTCCGGAAGGATTTGCTAACCCAAGGGTGTGGGTGCCTGGAAGGTTCACAATCCCGCCCTGTTTATGATTTTTCTTGGCGTCTTTGCACCTTGGCGTGAACTCCACGGATTTCATCGGAATCGGTGCGCCTTGGTGACGCGTATCACTTCTCCGAGACCGGGGTGAACTTGAACTTTTGACCGCCCACGCTCGCCTCGGCCATCAGCCCGCGGTTGGCCAGGGTGAACACCATCACGCCAGCCACGTATTTCGCGTTCTTCGACACCCCTTCCGCGGCCGCCACCGCGCCCACCTGGGCCGTCATTTCAAACCGGCTGTCCTTGAACTGCGACAAAGCCTCCGCGTTCTCAAACAGGATCAGCTCCGAAAAGGACTGGCCGCCGATCTGCGCACCCACCGTGACCTGCGACATCTTCGCGCTTCCGACCAGCTTCCCCTTTTCGAACACCAGCCCGCTGCCATGCGCCCCGCCGATCACGAACCCGCCCTTCCCGGCATTCGGGAACACCGCGTACCCCGCCGCCGCCTCGATCAGGGATCCAATGCCGGAATCCGCCTTCTTGAAACGTTCCAACGCGGCTTGGACGTCGGGTTTGAGCTTCTCCACCTCCCCATCCGAGGCGCGGACCACCTGCCCACCCATCCATCCCGCCAGCACCACAGCAAATGCCCATCGAACCACAGAGAACGTTTTCATGAGGAGTTACCCAACACGGAGACTCGGTTTCCGTCAAACGCGGACCGGCTGGGAATCTGCCATTGCCACCCCCGCATCCCTTCACCAACCTCTCATGACGTCCCTGCATGAATCGTCCGTCAGAAGGCCAGAATCCAGAAGGCACCGGTCGGTTCGGCACGACCCATTGGAGCGTCGTCCTTCGGGCCGGTGACCCGCAGGCACCCGATGCCCATGCCTGTCTGACCCACCTCTGCCAGACCTATTGGTACCCCCTCTACGGCTGCGTCCGCCGGCATGGTTACTCACCCGCCGATGCCCAGGACCTGACCCAGGCCTTCTTCGCCAAGCTCCTCGAAAAGGATCAGATCTCACTCGCCGACCCCGCCCGTGGCCGGTTCCGCACCTTTCTCCTGCGTTCCCTCGAAAACTTCCTCCGCACCCAACATCGCGATCGAAACACCCAGAAGCGAGGCGGCGGTCGCGAGATCATCTCCTGGGACGCCCGAACTGCCGAGGAACGCTACTCGGACGAACCGGTCGAACCCAGCGCACCCGACGCCCTCTTCGAACGCCAATGGGCCAACACCCTCCTGGAACAGGTGCTCCGCCAGCTGCGCCTGGAGTTCGCCGCTTCCGGCAGAATCGAACTCTTCGACGCCCTCGAACCCCACCTCTGGGGCGATGACACCGCCACCCCCTACGCGCAGATCGCCCCGCCGCTCGAAATGACCGTCGTCGCCGTCCGCGTCACCCTCCATCGCCTGCGCCATCGCTTCCACGAACTGTTCCGCACCGCCATCCTCAACACCGTCAACGACCCCGCCGACGCCGACGACGAACTCCGACACCTGCGTCAAGTGCTCGCCGGGTGAGCGCTTTCTCCCCCCAGGGACCAGGCCGACCACCAGACTCCACCCGGTAACGCCGCGCCTGAAACCGAGTAAGACCCGGGACAACCTTGGACCAGGAACCCTCCGATCGTACGAGCGTCCGCAGCTGTGGCCGTTGCGGCGCACCGCTGCGTCGGCATGCCTTCGGAAGCGTCTGCGGCCGATGCATGATCGAGTCGGCTTCCTCGTTCAAAACCCCCGCCCCACCCCTCGCCACCGAACCACCCCAGCCCGATCCCGTCGAAGTGTCGGAGGTCCCCTTCGGTGACTACATCCTCGAGAAGGAAATCGCCCACGGCGGCATGGGAGTCGTCTACCGCGCCCGACAGCTCAGCCTCGACCGCATTGTCGCCATCAAACTCCTCCTCCTCGGTCGGCACGCCAGCCAGGAAAGTCTCCAACGCTTCCGCCGCGAAGCCCAGTCCGCCGCCATCCTCCGCCACCCCAACATCGTCGCCGTCCATGAAGTCGGCCAACACGACGGACAACCCTTCATCGCCATGGAGTTCGTCGATGGCTCCAACCTCGCCGATGTGGTGCGGCCCGGCCCGCTCCCGCCCCGCATCGCCGCCGACCACGCCCGAACCATCGCCGTCACCGTCCAGTTCGCCCACGCCCACGGCGTCCTCCATCGCGACCTGAAACCGTCCAATATCCTCGTCGATCCCCTGGGACAGCTGCGCCTCACCGACTTCGGCCTCGCCAAACGGCTCGACGGCGGATCGGACCTCACCGAAACCGGCCGCCTGCTCGGCACCCCCAACTACCTCGCACCCGAAGCCGCCTCCGGCCGCAACCACGCCGTTGGCCCGCCCGGCGATATCTACGCCATCGGCGCCATCTTCTATGAACTCCTGACCGGTCGCCCCCCCTTCCTCGCCGAATCGATCCAGGAAACCTTGCTCCGCATCCGTGACACGGACCCCGTCCCACCCCGCGCCCTCAACCGGGCCATCCCCGTCGACGCGGAAACGATCTGCCTGAAGTGCCTCGATCGGAATCCCCAGCAACGCTACCCGACCGCCGACGCCCTCGCGGAGGAACTGAGTCGATTCCTCGAGGGAAAACCCATTCTCGCCCGCCCCGTCACCCGCGCCGAGAAGGTCCTGAAATGGGCTCGCCGACAACCGCTGCTCGCCGGTGCCTCGGCCACCATCCTGCTCGTCGTGGTCGCCCTGATCACCACCCTCGCTGTCGCCAACTTCCGAATCGCCCACGCCAACCACACCACCCGGCTGCACGCCGAAGAGAACCGCCGTCAACTCGCCAATCTGGAGGCGCAAACCGCCAACCATCTCGCCTTCGACGGCGACACTTTCGCCGCCCTCCCCTGGCTCGTGGATGCCCTGGAACTCGCCCAAGGCCATCCCCACGAGGAAGACGCCCACCGACGCCGCATTGCCACCTTCCTCCAAGGCAAACCCCAGCTGGTTCAGGTCGGTTTCCACGACGCCTTCGTTCTCGGGGTCTCCTTCAGCCCTGACGGTTCGCGCGTGCTTTCACACGCCGAAGACCGCTCCGTCCGCATCTGGAAGTCCGATTTCCATTCCGAGTCAAACGCCCAAAACACCAACCTCCCGGTTCTCGTCCACCAACACCCCGTCCTCTTCGCCCGTTTCACACCCGACGGACGACAGGTCGCCACCCTGACCTCGGACTCAGCCCTCCATTTCTGGGACCCTGAGCTGGGGACCGAAACGGTCGAACCCATCGCTCTCCGACCCCCAGGAGGCGTCTTCGATCTCCATCCCACCGGCCCCGACATCGTCGCCATTCTCACCAACGGAGTCCGCATCGCCTCAGCACCCTCCCTGCTTCCCAACGGCCAACCCGTCGCCGAGGGCATGGATGTCTTCATGGCTCGATACAGTCCCGATGGAAAGTGCCTCAGCCTGGTCACCACCGACGGCCGGATTGTGCTCTGGGACACCGCGTCGGGTCGCATGCGCGACACCGTCATCCGCGTCGAGGGCCGGCCCAGCGTGGTGATCTTCAGCGCCGATTCCCAACGCATCGCCGCCGTGATTCCACGCAACCATGCCCGGGTTTGGGACGCCACCACCGGCGCACCCATCACCCCGCTGTTGATCCATTCCAGTTCGGTCTATTCCGCCCACCTGAATTCCAACGGAACCCGCCTGGTCACCGCCGAATGGAATTCCGCCGCCCACCTCTGGGATGTGAACACCGGCTCCAGGATTGGCGGCCCCCTCGCCCACAGCGGCGGTGTTCGCCTGGCCCGCTTCAGCCCCGACGATCAATCCTTCGTCACCGCCAGTTGGGACACCACCGTTCGCCTTTGGGACGCCGACACCGGCGCGTCCCGCCATGCCATTCTCCATCACGCCGGATTCTCCCTCAGTGCCGCGTTCAGCCCCGACTCAAGACTGATCGCCACCGCCAGCCAGGACACCGCCGTCCGCGTGTGGCGCCTGCCCCCGCAGGATCATCAGCTCATCCTGAAGCATGGCTCCGGGTTGAATGTCGCCCGCTACAGCGCCGACCAGAGGAGCATCCTCACCCCTTCCTGGGACGGAGCCGCCTACCTCTGGAATCGGGAAACAGGTTCGCTCCGCGCCAAATTCCCCCACCCCAAAGGCCTCTCGGATGCCCGCTTCGCTCTGAACGACACCCATATTCTCACCTCCTGCTACGATGGCATCACACGCCTCTGGCGTTTCCAGCCTTCCCCGGAAGTGGTCTTCACGGTCACCAACAAATCCGCCATCGAGGCAATCGCCCTGAGCCCGGATGGCTCCGCGTTTCTCACCATGGATGATTCCGGAAACGCTCGCATCTGGCGCACCCAGGACGGCCAACCCGTCACACCCCCCATCACCCACTCCGCCGGCATCTTCTCCGGCACCTTCAGCCCGGACGCCCGCGTCGTCGCCCTCATCGATCGCGACGGAAACGCCAGGATCTGGAACGCCACCAACGGCCAGCCCGCTGGCCCCGTGCTGGCTCACCCGACCCCGGGCTACAGCGTTCAATTCAGTCACGACGGCCAATCGCTTCTCACCAGCCACGGCGGCGACGGCACCATTGCCTGCTCCGCCATCGTTTGGAATCCGTGGACAGGCGAACAGGTCGGCCCGCCCATGCCCCACCTGGATGGCGTGTTCGCCGCCACCTTCAGTCCCGACGGACGCATCATCGCGACGGCCGGTGAGGAAAACGCCGCCTTCCTGTGGGATGCCGTCACCCGGCGCCGCCTCACCCCGCCGCTGCGCCACCTCGGCTTTGTCCGTCACGTCGCCTTCAGCCCGGATGGCCTCTACCTCCTCACTTCCAGCTACGATGGCACCGCCCGGGTCTGGGAAGTCGCCACCGGAGAAGCCATCACCCCCGCCCTTCGCCACCAGGCAGGGGTCGTCTCTGGCACGTGGTCCGCCAACGGCCACGAGGTCGCCACCGCCTCCTACGACGGAACCGCGCGCCTCTGGAATGTCGCTCCCACCTCCCTGCCGCTGGTCAACCTTCGACGCCAAGCCGAACTCCTTTCCGCGCATCGACTCCTCCATCCCAGCGGCCTGACTCCGCTGACCCGCGCCGAACTGGGCCAGCGTTGGATCGAATCCACACCTCCGCCACAGCCGTAGCCCAGCCGGTTGCCGTCCCCCCCGGAGTCCCCGGTTCATGCTCCCATGACGTGTCCAAGTTTTTGGAGAACGTTCCTTCCTCTGAGCCTCCCCTCGTCATCGTACTCCTACTCCTCATCGTAATCCCCCCCGCCTCCCCAGGTTCATGGCCCGTGAGCATGGCGCCAGCGCCAGCGCCGCTCTCCATGAACCGGTCGTCCGTAGCGGCGGGCGTCTCGCCTGCCGTAGAGGGGGGCGTCTCGCCCCCCGGAATCCCCGGTTCATGGCCCGTGAGCAGGTCATTTTTGAACAGGGGACTCTCCATGAACCTTTCCGTGGCAGCCATCGCGAGGGTTGAAACGGGCTCCCTCACCCCAACCCTCTCCCGGAGGGAGAGGGTGTCGCATATCCCGCACGGCGACATGCCGGAACTCCAGCCATCCGAGCCGTCGCGACCCGTTCCAGCCAACACCCGGCCCAACCCTTCGAAACCCGCGGGAACTATTCTCCCTCTCCCTCCGGGAGAGGGCCGGGGTGAGGGCCGCTCGCTGCATTCCTCACTCCACGGTTCATGGTCCCAATGCGTGTCCAAATCCCTGGGAAAACGCGCCTCTCCATGAACGGGCTTCCCACATCTCCACGCCCAGAACCCATTTCGGTGGCCTTGTAACGTTTGTTCCCATTCCGGGTAGGACGAGGAGGACACCCTTTCGTCTCGCCCCGTCCGTGGGGTCGGCGAACCCAGGAGACCTGCCACGCCCCCCATCCCGAACCCATGCCCCTGCCCATGCCCATCCGCGTTTCATTCGCTAACCGTTCCGGCTGGGATCTACGTGCCGCTGTCCTCCTGATCCCTCTCCTCGTCGCCACCGCCTGCCGCGAATCCCATACCCTCGAATCCACCATCGCCCTGACCCCCGATCAGCTCGCCCGCGTTGGATCGAACATCATCTCCGTCGAATCCTTCCTCGCCCCTTCCGGTCAAGCGGGGACTGCCGACGAAAACCAAACCCACCTCAACCACCTCATCCGCCACGAACTCCTCTTTGCCGAAGCCCAACGCATCGGCTTCGACCATAGCCCCGCCGTGAGCGACGCATTCAAGAAGCTCGTCGTCCAACGATTCGAAGAACACCTCGAAAGCCAAGCCACCACGGGATCCCCCACCGATTCCGAACTCGCCGAATTCCACGCGTCCCATGCCGAACGCTACACCACCCCGGAGAAGATCCACGCCGCGCTGATTCAACTTCGCCTGCCTCCCACGGCATCGGCCGATCGCCGAAGCCATCGCCGTCAGGAAGTGGAATCGATCCGCGCTGCTATCCTCCAAAACCACGCCGATGCCTCCAACGCCAACGATCGCGTCGCCCCGTTCGCCGAACTCGCTCGCACCCGCTCCGATCATCCCGGAACACGTTCTGCCGGCGGTGACCTTGGCTGGTTGACCCGCTCCCATGCCGCCCAGTTCCTCCCCCGCGAGGTCGTCGATTGCCTCTTCCAGCTCTCCAATCCCGGGGATCTCAGCCCCGTTCTCGAAACCGCCGAGGGCCTCTTCCTCGTTCAACGCATCGACCGCCAGGCCCCGAAACTCAGTCCCCTTGAAGAGGTCAGGGAACGGGTGCGCCGAGATTTCACCCAGGCCCGCGCGTCGGCATCCGAGGCGAACCGCCTCGCCGACCTCCGCCGCCTTCATCCCGTCGAAGTCAATGAAGCGCGACTGAGCGAACTGGCTCGTCCCGAACCGACACTTGCCCGTCTGCCTGCCCGCACTCCCAACCGCTGATCAGCCCTTCCCTGCTTATGTCCCGAATCCCACACATGCTTCGAAGACTCCCGCTCACGGGGCCGATGCTGGTTTGCGCCGCCCTGTTGTGCTGTCTCCCGGCGCAAGCCCTCGACTTCACCCAGAGGATCACCCTTCAACCGGGCTGGAATTCCGTGTGGCTCGAAGCGGACCCCAAGGACCGTCATCCAGCCGCCGTGTTCGCCGGTCTGCCGCTGATCAGCGCCTGGACCTGGTCCGAACGCATCTCTTCCACGGACTTCATTCAATCGCCCGACGCCACCGGCTGGAATCGTGACCAGTGGCTCGTCTGGTTTCCGCCCCAACATCCCGAGGCCGCCGTCGCCAATCTTCACGCGATCCTTCCCCTCCGCCCCTACCTCATCCGCCTCGGCGGCTCCAACGCGGTCGAATGGTCTGTGACCGGACGCCCCGTGCTGCGGGCCAGCGAATGGACTCCCGACCGATTCAACCTCCGCGGATTTCCCATCGACCCCGAACGTCCACCCACGTTCCGACAGTTCTTCCGCCCCTCCAGCGCCCACTATCGATCCGGTTCCGATCAACTCGAGGACATCTTCCGGCTCAGCCCGGACGGTCAGTGGAGTCGCGTCGCCGCCGATGAACTCATGGGCCGGGGCATCGCCTATTGGGTCTACAGCCGCGGAGCCTCGTCCTACATCGCGCCGTTCAGCATCGAGGCCAACACCGGTGAACGTGTCGATTTCGATGCCACCCTGCGTCGGGTCGACCTGAACCTGCAGAACCACGGAGCCGGCCCCAAATCCATCCGCATCGAACCCGCCGGAGAGCACGCCTCACCGCTCCTGTTGTTTCCCCCGCCCTTTCCCGGACAAACCAACGCCGGCACACCTCTCGTCGTCCATGATCAGCCTCTCACCGCCAACGCCGCCCACCGCCTGAACATCGGCCTGGACCGATCCCGGCTCGCCACCTCGCCCGCGTCGGACCCCGTCACCGGACTCCACACCAATCTGCTCAAGGTCAGCGACGGCGAAGGCACCCTGTTCAACCTCGGCATCGTCGCGATCATCGAGCCGGACACCGATGGCTTCACCGGTTTGTGGGCGGGAACGGTCAACGTCACCAACGTGTCCACCACCACCGGCGCACCGGGCAGCCCGGGGGCCGTGCCACTCGGGTTTCCCATGCGCATCCTGATCCACGTCGATGACACCGGCGCCGCCTCCCTGCTCCGCGATGTCACGCTCATCTATCAGCGCACCGCCGCCGATGATGACACCGTTCCCGACGGCCCTACCCAACTCCTCACCGACCCCGCCCAGATCGCCCGCGTGCCCGCCGCCGATGTACGCGCCGGGGTCATCACCGGCCGCCGGCTGTCCGCCCCGCATTTCGAGTTTGCCCTCGCACCCGGCCAGTTCGGGCTGGCTCTCAGCGGAGTCTTTGCTCCCAGCAACGCCATCACGGGCACCCTGAGCATGCCCTCCAATCTGCCCACCCATCCGTTCCTCCATCGCTATCACCCCGATCACGGCACCAACCGGACCTTCGACATCTCCCGCAACCTTCAACTGAGCTTCGATCCCACCAACGCCCCGTCGTTGAACCCGGTTCAGACCATCGTGACGGGGTCTTACTCGGAAACGATCTCCGGCCTTCACCGGCAACCCCTCTTCACGTCGGGCTCCTTCCAGCTCCACCGGATTTCCACCGTGGGCCAACTGAACGTTACGCCCGTTTCCCGCACCCCTTCCGCTACCGCCACCGCCACCGCCACCGCTTCGACTTCCTCCCGCTGATCCCATGAAGACTCAACACTCTTCCCGGAACCCTTCCCACGAACCTGCCTTCCGTAGCGGCGGGCGTCCCGCCTGCCGTAGAGGGGGGCGTCCCGCCCCCCGGAATCCCGGGTTCAAGGTCCGTGAGCATGGCGCCTGCGCCAACGCCGCTCTCCATGAACCGTGCCTACGTCGCGGCGGGCGTCCGAGGCACTCCCTGGAATCCCAACGGGATTCCGCCCCGAAGCCCAGGGTTGGTCCGCGCAGCGGGCCTACCCTGGGTAAGGGACGAACCAACCCATCAAACCCAACGGGGTTGCGGCGGCTGGGCGCAACCCTGTTGCGGTTCGCCACCTTCCCGCACTGGAAACTGGGTCTCCTGCTGCTCCTCGCCCTGCTCACCAGCCCGCCGGCGACCGCTTACGAATTCAGCGACGACGAAGTCGTCTTCAGCCCGGGTGTCTCCCAATCCGGCGGCGGAAGTTTCTACCTGAATGGAATCCTAGGCCTTCCCAACTCACATGGTCCGGGATTCGCCCTGCTGGTTCCCCGCCAGCCCGGCCAGACGGTCACGTTCCAGCAATTCTCGGCCCGATTCAATTTTCGGGTCTTCGGCAACACGGGTCCCAATCCGTTTTCCTTCAGCTATGGAAACCAGATCACCCCTGGCCTCAAGGTCGTGTTCGACGCGTCTCCCGCTGCCGAGGGACCTTCCACCATCTCGGTCTCCTGGAAGGGCGAGGAACTCGCTCGCATTACCAATGGGTACGTCGCGTTTCCTGCCCGGGCCTTTTCGATGCACTACGAGCCCACGACCGGGCTTTCCGTTTCCATGGTCGATTACCATGGCAACACCATCCCCATCCTCGACCGGAAGAGCATCCTTTGGGATCCCGCACCCGGCTCACGCTTTCGCTTCGACAGTCCCAACACCGGCGGAGACCTCAACGCCTTCATCAAAAACCTCAACGTCAGCGGCATCCCCACTCCCTACCTCCAAACTCCGCTCCCCGCTCGGACCACCTTCCAGGACCAACCGTTCAACATCCCGGTCACGGCCGGTGTGTGGGACCCACTGACCGACAATCTCCAGTTCTCCATCGCATCCGAACCTCCCTCCCTACTCACCACGAACGGCGTCACCCTCTCGTATGCCAATCCAACCAACGCCACGTTCACCGTCCAGCCCAGACACGGAGCCTATGGCATCGCTCAGATCACCGTACTCGCCGGTTACGGAGGGGGCCTCCCGCTCGTTCCCATCGGCCAATACCAACACACCATCCTCTCCAACGTGCCACCCACGTTGTCCATCGCCGGTGACCTTTCCGTCCCTCAGGGCGCCACCCGAATCGTCCCCTTCTCCGTCGGCAGCCAAAACTGGCCCCTGAACTCGCTCGACATCGCCATTGTCAGTTACCCCACCCAACTCGTCGCCGCCAGCTCCCTGTACATCCTTCCCGTCGACGGCGCCCCCAGCCAACGCAACCTCATCCTTACCCCGGCGCTCGACCAAACCGGCACCGGCACCCTCGTCGTGCGGGTCACCGATGGATCCGGAGATTCGGTCACCAACACCCTCCAGCTGACCACCACCCCCTCCACCACCCCGCCCACCGTTCTCGGCGCCGGCTCGTCGCTCTCCTTCAACGAGTATTCGGGCTTCCGCCAGTACGCCGTGGACCTGAATCCCACCGAATTCGCCCTCGGCTCCACCGCCACCTTCGAAGCCTGGGTGCGCCCCACCCAACTCCTCGACGACCGCCTCAACTTCGTCGTCCACGCCGGAATCCCCTCTCCTCGGCAGGCTATGGTGCTCGCTCTCCAGAAAGACGGCAGCCCCTCCTTGTCGAACTGGCAGAATGATGCCGTCCCCACCAACGCCACGCGCAAGGTCACCCTCAATCAGTGGCATCACCTCGCCGCCGTCGTCTCAGGACAGGCCGTGACCTTCTACGTCGACGGCGAGGTCTCCGCCACCGCGGTGCTCCCCAGCATGCCCGCCATCGCCGCCGGCCAGATCTACCTCGCCCACGAACCCATCGAAACCAAGATCGACCGACCCTTCATCGGACAACTTGATGAGGTCCGCATCTGGAGCACCGCCCGTTCCGCCGCCGAAATCAAGGAATCGATGAACCTCCGGGTCCGCCCCGACAGCCCGGGCCTCCGACGGGACTTTCGTTTCGACGAAGGCTTCCTCCACTTCGACGGCGGCCCTGGTGGCGCGCCCAGCGCTCGAACGTATCTCGGGGCGAGAGCCATCGACTCCAGTGCCAGTCAGCGGCCCATCATCCTCGTCTCTTTTCCAACCTACCTGCCCGGCATCGGCCTTCAGTCTTCCGTCAATGTGGAGGAGGATGTGCCCTCACCCATCGGACTCGGCGCCATGGTCCGCGGCACTAATGCCTGGGGAGCCGGTAGCGTTATTCGCGAGGTGTTCTTCGGTCCCGCCGGGACCGTGCTCACCAACGGCCTGCTCGCCAGCCCTGGTTTTCCCAATCGTCCTGACGTTGTCACCGCGTCCGGACTCAGCCTCGAAGTCCCACCGGGCGGCCCCTCGCTCTACGGCCAACGCATCCGCGGACTCCTCCTCGCCCCCGAGTCCGGCACCTACGCGTTCGCCATCGCCAGCGCCCACGAGGGCCAACTCTGGCTGGGCACCGACGATTCTCCCGCCAACCTCCAGCGCATCGCCACCTCGCCCGCGTCGGGAATCCCGTTCCGCCGCTTCGACATCAGCCCATCCCAACAGATCGGCACCGTCACCCTTCAGGCCGGCCAACGCTATGCCTTTGAGGTCCGCCATCAGGCCGGCGACAGCGCGTCCGGAAACCCTCACCTCTCGGTCCAGTGGACCCTTCCGAGCGGCACCGTCGAGTCCCCCATCCCCGCGTATCGGGTTCTGCCCTTCGGCTCCCCTCCCGCCTCCGACCCGCTCACTCTGCAAATCGCACTGAAGCCGGACTGGGGCTCCCTCCAGCTCAACCAGAGCCTCGCCTCCTACCAGCCCAAGCCGAACTACTTCGGCGCCGACGATTTCATCTTCGCAGGAAGCAACACCGACGGTGCGGCATCCCCCCCGGTCCGCGTCCTCCTCAACGTTCTCAACCGCGACGATGCCCCCGTCGCGGGCTCCTCATACGCCCTGAGCCTGGATGGCAAGGGCGGCAACCTCGCCACACCCAATCAGTTCAATCTCGGCGGCGGCTCATTCACCGTCGAGCTCTGGGCCCGACGCAACACAACCACACTCCCCGCCACCAATCATATCCAGCCCCTGTGGCTCATCTTCCCCGACCTCATCGGCTCCAGCCCCTCCTCGTTTCTCGGCTGGTTCCCCGATGGCTCGATCCGATTCGCCATGGGCAATCCGCCCAATGTGGATGACCTCAAGAGCCAGGATTCCTTCCTGGACACCAACTGGCATCACTGGGCCGCCGTCTTCGACGCCTCCACCGGTCGTCGCGAACTTTTCCGCGACGGCTCCAGCGTCGGCTTCGTGACCGACACCAATAGTTCGCCCCAGCTCGGCCTGCTCTTCCTCGGCTCTCTGCTCGGACTCGGCGACTATTTCGATGGCGATATGGATGAGTTCCGTATTTGGACCCGATCACGCACGCGCGATGAGATTCGGTCCGACATGAATCGCCCCCTCGCCGGTAATGAGGACGACCTCCTCATCTACTACCGTCTCGACGAGGGCAACGGACTCGTGGCCTACGACACCAGCAGTCCCAAAGTCGGAACGCCCCACTTCAACGGCATCATCACCAACACCGTCACCTGGATCTCGGGCATTGACCGGTTCTCCACCAACATCGTCCCTCGGAATAGCCCGGGCCAGGCCATCTTCCTGCCCGGCCTGGACCCCGACCGAGAGCCCATTTCCTACCAGATCACCCGCCAACCCGATCACGGCGAACTCACACCCGATCCCGCCGTGCCCGGACGGTACCTCTACATCCCCCATACCTTATACTTCGGCGACGACTTCTTCCGTTACACCGTCCAGGCGGGCAATCGAGTCTCCAGCGAAGCCATTGTTCACATCAAGGTCGACAACATCCCCATCCCGCCCACCATCGGCGCGCTTCGGGACCAGGAACTCGAAGAGGAGGATCCCGCCCTGGTCCTCCCACTCCAACTCACCGACACCGATCGTCCCGACGGCTCGCGTCTCACCCTCACCGCGCGCTCGTCGAATCCCGCGCTGCTGCCGCCCAGCCAAATCCTCTTCAGCGGCACCGGGACCGCCCGAAGCGTCACCCTGCAACCCGTCGATGGCGAAGTCGGCACCGCCACCATCGAACTGGAGGTCAGCAACGGAACCCTGTCCGCCAGCACCACCTTCGTCCTGCGAGTGAACCCACGACTCGCCTTCGCCATCGTCAACGTCGGCGCTCTCACCAGTCAGGCCTCCAGTTTCGCCACCGCCCTCAATGACGCCGGCCATCTCGTCGGCTACACCGCGGGCATCAACGACCCAACCAACAGCCAGCCGTTCTTCTACAAGGGCTTCGGCAGCGACGCCAAAGTCTACCCCATCCCCACGTTCGGCGGCCCCACCGGCGCCGCCCTCGGTGTCAATGCCTCCGGCCTCGTGGTCGGCGCCTCCGTCGATGGTCTCGGTGCACTCGGCGGATTCAGCGTGGATCCCACGTTGGACGAACCACTCATCCCCCTGGGAAACCTCGCCGGCGGCAACCTCAGCGTCGCCACCGCCGTC
>CAUJJW010000200.1 GCA_963205105.1 Verrucomicrobiota bacterium
AGCCCAGGTACACATACATCACCGTTGCCGGCATCATGCCGATCCATGAAGCCAGCACATAGCCCTTGAGAGAGACCTGCGTGATGCCGAACGCATAGTTCAGCAGGGCAAACGGGAAGACCGGCGAGAGGCGGGTCAACCCCACGATGCGCCACCCTTCGTCCGCGACCGCGCGATCCATGG
Organism: Verrucomicrobiota bacterium; assembly: GCA_963205105.1. Taxonomy (GTDB): domain Bacteria; phylum Verrucomicrobiota; class Verrucomicrobiia; order Limisphaerales; family CAIMTB01; genus CAIMTB01. Next base: position 184 of record CAUJJW010000200.1, read on the forward strand.
CGCTGAACCGTTCGTTACCCCGTATTTTGGCCGCCACCCAGTCGCGCGCGAGGTAGCGCCCCACCAGAAAGGCGCAAGTCGCTCCCAGCGTGGAGCCGATGGAGACGTACACCGATCCCCAGGCCACGCCGAACAGAGCGCCCGCGCCCAGCGTCAGCACGGAACCCGGCAGGAAAAGAACCGTCGCGAGGACATAGGCCGCGATGAACAGGACGGGACCCCAGGCGCCCAGGTGCTCGATCCACGACAAGGCTTCGCGGAGCAGGGTTCGAACATCGACGACAGCCAGCAGCATGATCAACAGCACGACGCCGGCGATCAGGCCCACCCAGCGCCAGCCGTTCCTCCGGCTCTTCCGGTGGGTCGGTGGCGGTTCCGGAGTGGAAATCCTGGGATCCATCAAGGGCATGGGAGTGGTCCGAGTTCCCGCGGACCACCGACCCACCACGGGCCAGCGGGCCGTGACGTGGCAAGGGACAGCGCCGGCGTTGCGTCAGGGGTTGGCCCGGTCATTCAGACTCCAGTCATACTCGGTGAAGCGAACCTTGGGTTCGACGGTCATCTGCTTTTGAACGGCTTCCGGAAGGAAGGGCTTTACGAATGCGACGACGGATCCGCCGCCGGTGGTGAAATCGTCGGCGAACCACTGGAAGATCGGTGACAGCCAGAGGGTGTGGGTCGAGGGTTCCCAGCGGTTCTTGGTGGATTCCGAGAGAAACCGCCGTCCCTGGTCCTGCAATTGCTCGTCGAGCCGGTCCGCCGTGAAGGGTTCATCCCGCAGCGGAGGACAGCCTTTGGCGGCGCAGACCAGCGCGAAGTGGATTCGCGGTTCGTGATACTCCTTGCGAAGGATTCCGTGTTCCAACTCATCCAGGGAGATGACCTTGCCGCTCCACCGCACAACTTTTTTGCGCCAGGCGGCTCCGGGGAGCAACCCGATCTTCTGGATGCTCGCGACCGGGTAGTGGTCGACGATGAGACGCAGGGTTTGGGCGTTGTAGAGGTTGATGAGGAGAGCGAGCCGGTCCGGCCGCGGCCAGCGGGCGAACGGTTCCGGTTCGATGGCGGCGATCTCGTCCAGGTACCTGTCGAGTTCGGTAGGGCGGGCTTTTAACCCCGCATAATCCACCCGGGCCTCCCGGACATGCACCTGGAGCACTTGCCCGAAGGTGGCGTGGCTGAAGGGTTGGACCGCCGCGAAGGCTGGACGCGGCGAACCCGCGGCCAACCAAGCGAGCATGACGAGGATGAGGCGGTTCACGACGCGGCCAGTTCCTCGATGCGGTGGGTGGGAGTCGGTTTGCCGGGTCGGAAGTGTTCCAGGTGATCCAGCGTGGTCCTCACTCCCGGATGGCGACCGTTCAGCTCCGCCAGAGCCTCCCGCACGGCAGCTCCGAGCGCCTCCGGGGCGGCTTCGGCGCGCAGGTTGAGAATGAGTTGTCCAGACTCCACCGGGGTATCGAGGTGCAGCGAGAGTTCCGGCACAAAATCGCTTCGGACCAGACTCACCGCCGCCACTTCGCCTGCCAGATTGGCGTCCGGGCTGAGTGTCATCTTGAGGTGAGCCACCTCGGAGTGCTTCGCCCGGAGCCGACCCTGAACGCTGACCGCCAGTTCTTGAAGAAAGCGATCGGCGTCCACCGGGGGTGCCGCCGTCACCTGCACGGTGCAGTTCAACCAGCCCAACAGCGCTTCGCCGTCCGCGTAGACCGTGTAATCAACCGTCATGGCCGAGCGCGCGACTTGTTCACCTTCCGTGATCCGCGAGAACCAGGCGTCGAGGTTACGGCCTTCACGAACGGACACATCGAGAATCTCCTTGCCGGGGTAGTCGCGCCGGATCGTGTCCCGAAGCGCATTCAATCGCTCGGCCGGGACGAGGTCGGACTTGCTGATCACCAGCAGGTCGGCCTCTTCGATCTGTTTCCGGTAGATGTAGAGCACCTTCTCGGAAAAGCTGCCGCCCGACTCCAATCCAAACACGCGGGCGGCCCGGACCGGGTCGACCAACACACTGATCGGCGCCACCACGAAGTTGTCGCCATACATCCGGCGCAGCGGGTAGGTCACGGTGGCGGCAAGATCCGTGCAACTGCCCACGGGCTCAGCAATGAAGACATCCGGACGGCTGGCTACGGTGAGCCGTTGCGCGGCATCGACCAGCGAATTGAAGCGGCAGCAAAAGCACCCACCCGGGATCTCCTCGGTGCTGAATCCCTGGGATCGCAACATGGCGGTGTCGACGAGGTTCCGGCCCTGATCATTGGTGATCAGGCCGACCCTCAGGCCCTGGGCGGTGAGGTGTCGGGCGAGGTTGCCCACCGCCGTGGTTTTTCCAGCACCCAGAAACCCGCCGATCATGATGTATCGGGCCTGGGTCAGGGTGGAGGCGATGGGTCCGGGGGAGGATGTCGGGCGGTCCATGGAATGCGGATGCAACGCCAGCAGGATAGAGAGGAAAGGAGCGCTGTGCCACTTCAGGCATGCGCCAGGAATTTTGGCGTCAGGGCGGTTGACGCGCGCGGTCCCGTTTCTAGCGTCTTCTGGATGCGAGGGTTTCGGTTCATCGCGGCGACGACAGTGCTGGTCCTGTTTCTGGGCCTGCACTGGACCGTGCTCCAGACGATCGCCTGGACCCGCATGCTGCTGGAATACTCGCAATCCGTGCAGCTCGGGACAGCGCTGGTGATGACCTTCGACGGGAAGCATCCCTGCGCCATGTGTCGCGTGGTGGAGGAGGGACGCCGGCAGGAACACAACCGAGCCCCGACGACCGCCTCCGACACGCTCAAACTGGAGTGTGACCTGCCGTCGGCGGCAGTCGCCACGAAGGTTCCGGAACCGATCTGCCACGGCACACCCTTTCTGAACAGGGCCTGGACACGGGCGGATGCCCCTCCCAAGCCGCGTCCACGGGTTGCCGGAATCGCCTGAATCCGTTCGGCGGGCATCACGCCCAGCCCTGGCCTGGGGCGTATCGTTCGAGACCCTTCCTTGTTCCAGGGCGCAATGACCGTGCGGTGCCGGGCGATCTTCTCCCCTTCTCCAGCCTGTGCCGTGACGCGGTTGGGCGCGAACGAACCTTCCGCGTGCTGGAGCGCCTCCTGACGGAGCGCGAACGAAGGACGGCTGACGACGTTGCGTTTCTTTCGATGAAAACCCCGATTTTGCTGACTCCCATGAATGACCGAATGCTGGTTCGTTTCCTTGTTGCTGCGCTCGCATCCGCGGCGCTGACGGCTCCCGCCGCAACCCTCACGGCCGTGCCCATGCAGGGCGGCATGGTGATGCCCATGATCGCCTATCAGGCCGGCATGGGCCGGCTGCACGTCATGCTGGATCCGGCGATCCCGCAATTGACCCCGTTAGCGGTCAGTCATCCGGGCGACGGGTTCGCTCCGGAGGACCCCTGGTTTGAAGCCTTGGATCCCAGTCGCCAGGGTTTGGCGTTCAGTCGGCGGTATGGGTTCGTGATGAACACCGAAACGGACCCTTTGCCGGACGGAACCAAGATCTGGCTTCGCAAAGTAACGGGGTCTCCGGAACTGGGAGCATTCCGGTACGCCAACACCGCGCCCAAAGCCTTCGAGCCGATCTTCGGCACCGCCGGCTCACCCTCCGCCATGGCGTGGAGCGGCATGATGTTTCACCCCACCTTCACCGCCCCTGCCGGAACGAATGAGTACCACGCCACATTCGACGCCTACCTCGCCGATGCGGTCAGTGGGGTGGAGATTCCGAACACCTCCACGGGACCGTTCGAAATGACCTGGACCACGGTGTCGGATGGGCGGCCCACGCTGGGCATTGCGACAAAACTCGCCATCTCCTGGGCGGTCGTGCCGGGCAACTATGTGCTGGAATCAGCGGACAGCCTTCCGGCCGCCAACTGGACTCCGGTGGCCACGCCTCCGCTGACCATCGATGGCAAGCCCACGGTGCTGCTTGAGCCCGCCGCCGCCGCCAGGGTCTACCGGCTGCGCCAGATTCCGTGATGTCTGACCAAGCGCCATGCTCGGCTTGGGCGGAAATCACCAGGCGCACAACGGGTCTGCGGTTGCAGCGCCGCGGACCCCGTGTCGATACCGGCTTCACCTTGATCGAGCTTCTGGTGGTGATCGCGCTGATCGCCATCCTGGCGTCGATGCTGTTGCCAGCCCTGGGGCGCGCAAAGGGCAGCGCGCGTGCGGTGCAATGCCTCGGACAGGTGAGGCAGATTGGCTTGGCGATCCGGCTGTATGCCGACGACCACGACGATGAGCTGCCGCGAAGTCAGCACTCCGCGTTCGTGCACGGACAAATGACGTGGGGTCGTGCCATCGCCGGCAATCTGGGCGCCAGCACGGCGACTTGGACCAATCTCCTGCGCGAGGTCTATCACTGTCCTTCCGATCGCCGGCTCATGGTGTGGAGCTACGGGCTGAACGTGTATTTCGAGCTGGGGCCCGACGACGATTACCTCGGCAAACCGCAGACCTGGCGCAAGGTGGGTCAAATCCCACGACCTTCCACGACCGTGGAGTTGTCGGAAAACGCCTCCTCGGCCGATCACATCATGCCGAACTTCTGGGTAACCGCCGCCGATGCGGTGGATGTGCCCGACCGGCGCCACTTGCGGCGCTCCAACTACTCATTCGTCGATGGCCATGCAGCGGCCCGGCGGTTGGAGGAAACCTTTGACCCGGAACGCGGTGTGGACGCTTGGAATCCGATCACCGCCCCGTGAGCCATGAACGCTAGAACCTCGCGGTCAGGGCGAACCGCGCCTGAATCGGTTCCACCGGATGATAGTGCCGTTGGGTGACCGCGGCGTCGCCGGGACGCACCCGCGATTCGTAGGCGTAATCGATGTCGTGGTCGCGGCGGTCCAGAACGTTGAATACCTCCGCGGTCAGGGTCCAGGTCGGGTTGAACCGATACCCGATCTGGCCACTCAACAGGATCGTCTCCCCCGACCGGAAGGTGTCGTCCTCGATCAGCGGACGCGGGCCGAAGTAACGCAGGCGAAGTCCTCCGAACAAACCCTTCGCCGGGTGATAGCTGATACCTGCGGCGATCACACTCTCGATCGAACCCGGGATATGATCGCCGGCGGGATCGTTGTCGCGGAACTCGGCATGCGAGAACGAGAAATCCGCATCCAGGGTGAGGTCCTTGGCCAACGTGTAAAAATTCGCCCATTCCACGCCGTAACGGCGGCTGGGGCGGCTCGCCTCGGTGAGTCCGGCATCGCCCACAAAGAGCAGCTCGGAATCGATGTCCAACCACCAGAACGACACCGTGCTTTGCAGGCGATCCACCGCCAGGGTGCGAACACCCACTTCGGCTCCGACCGTTTGCACCAGCGGATCCGCCCTTTGGATCGGGTTGCCGTCGGCGTCCACAGGACTGCCGGTCACCGGATCGACCCTCGTCACGGTTCCGCGTCCGTCGTTGCTGTGGAACCCGAGACCGCCCTGAACGTAAATCTCAGTCTTCGCCCAGGGACCGGCAATGAGGCTCAGTTTGGGGCTGGCAATGCCATCCGAGCGCTCACCGGAGTTGGGTCCGCGACCGGCGTCCACGTCGAAGCGGTACAAGTCCCCGCGAACACCGGCGACGGTGCGAAACCGGTCCGACCATTGGACCTTGTTCTCGAGGAACAGCCCGCCACTGGTCTGGAGGATCTCATCCTCCCGCGTGGTGGCCGGGAGCAGGCTGCCATCAGCAGCATTGACCTTGTCGACACGGACACGGGCCTGGGATTGGTACAGCCCGTTGTCGATGGAATCGTGTCTCATCTGAAGGCCGAAGGTGTTCTCGACCTCCTTGTCCCACCAGGTGTTGAACAGCGTGTGAGTGGCCTGAAGCCCGCCGATCCAACGCCGGTCCACCTGCTCGAACTGATCGCCGCGGTCAGTGTCGGTGAGGAAGTAGGTGAAGTTCGAGAACAGATCGAGATCGGAATAGGCCCCGAAGGCCTGGATCCTTGTCGCCGATTCACCATCCGCCCGGTGCCATTCCCCTTCGAGACTGTAGCGTTGCGAGTCGCCGCCCGTCGTGTTGTCGAGAGAACCAAAGAAGGGAACCAGGCCGTCATCGACCGCGCTGGCGGCGACCTGATCGCTGGAGTCCCACTTCCCGTGATACCCGCGGAACGTGACACTGGCTCCTTGGGCGTCGTCGCCGAGGCTGTAGGTCAGGAGCCCGTTGAACTTCTGGTAGTCATCGGGGTTCTCCCACGGACCATCGTGGTGATAGGCCTCCACGGCGTACAGGAGATGGCCCTGGCCGAGCCGGGGTGACGACGCGAAGACCGCGCGGGCGTTGCCGTACATGCCGCCTTCCAGAATGGCCAGGCTGGAAGGAAGGACCTTGAACGTCTCCAACTGGGCGGCGCCGGCGGAGCTGAAATCACCGGCCCGCGCGTTGTAGACGCCCTTCTGGTAATTCACCCGCTCGATCAGTTCGGGGATGACCACGTTCATGTCCGTGTACCCCTGCCCATGACCGTGGGTGGGTGAATTGAGCGGCATGCCGTCCAGGCTCGTGGCGAAGTCAGTGCCGTGGTCGAGGTTGAAGCCGCGCAGGAAGTACTGGTTGGCTTTTCCGCCGCCCGCGTGCTGGGTGATGATGACGCCCGGAACGCTTTCGAGAACTTCCCCACTGCGCGAAATCGGACGGAGTTCGAGCTGCTGATAACCGACCGTGCCCTGGGTGGCGGAATCGGCGATGCCGATCAGGCTGTCCCCTCGGCCACGGACGAGGATCTCTGGCAGCGGAATGGCGGGGTCGGCGATGGCGGGTGTCAGGTCGGCGGCATGCGATTCCGCGGAACCGCAAAGGAAACAGGCCAGCGAAGCGACGGCGAAGGTCAGCGAACCGTCCAATGGAAACGCCCAGTTCCCAATGGACCTGCCCACGGCCCTTGAACCAGGGATTCCGGGGGGCGAGACGCCCCTCTCTACGGCAGGCGGGACGCCCACCACTACCAACGTGCGGTTCTTGGCTGAACGAAGCGTGTGGTTGGCTGGGGGGAGTCGTGACGACTTGAACGGACCTGGGGCGTCGAGAGCAACGGATGAGAAGCTCTGATTCGATAGGGACATAAATGGATTCGTCTGAAATGGGAGCGCATGCAGTTGGCCTGGGTGGGTGGCGCGAAGGTCCTCCGGCCGGGGTTGGTTCAGGCGTTCTTCCCCGGCGCGGCCATGGATCTCGGGCCTCCTGACGGGGTTGGGAAACCACGCCGGCAGGAAAACCATTCGTATCGTGCAGAAGGCAATGCAGGCGGGCCGCCTCAGCGGCAGACCTGGGGAGGGAACATCAAACCAGGCGTCGGACGGAGAGCGGGGCAAATGTCATGAATCCCGCAGAACATCCGATCGGTTGAGCACCCCCGGCGCTCGGGCGTTGTTGGGCAGGCGCCTGGGGCGAAGAAATCGAGGGGATCGCGTCGCGTGCGCGGACGCCGGTCAGGTGCTTCGCCGAGGCGGAGCCCGACCCGCGGTCTGAGCATCCCAAGGGATTGCGTGCGGTCGGATCTGGAGTGCGAAGCCGAGAAAAAGGACGGAAATGCGGGGCTGCACCAGGCGCGGCACATCCAACGCCGCCTCGACCGATCCGTCGGCCAACAGCTGGGCCAGGCTCTGGTGATGATGGTCCGGGTGCGCGGGATCCGGGGAATCCTCCGCGTGCTCCGTGGTGCGATGGTCGAAGCAATGAGTCAGCTCGTGCCATGCAGCCGCCATCCGCGCGAAGGACGCTTTGAACGAGGAGTGGGCGGTCGCAAAGGTCGCGCGTGCTGCAGACGGGAACTCCGCGAAGGCCTGGCTGGCGTGAGGTCGGCGGTCGGCCTCGTGATCGTGTTTGTGATCGTGACTATGGGTGTGCGGATGCGCGTGGGAGAGGCGGGCCTGTTCCAGGCCGGCGGAAGACCGCGCATGGACGTGGACAGGCCCCTGGCCACCGTGTTCGACCCAGTGATGCAGAACCGGGCTGAGTCCGACGGCGCCCGCGAACGCCACGCAAAGCGCGACGTAGGTGGCCAGGATCTGGCGCCAGGGCTTCATGACAGGATCGGCGGAATGAGGTCCGGGACGGAGGTGACCGGGCGGTGAATCTGGCTTGGGAACTCCGGCGTCATCAAGAGGAAGTACGCCGCGTCGTGAGGTTTGGATGCAGGGGCACCGCAGCCTGACGGCAGGACCCAGCGGTTGGAGGATGCCGGCGTGGCCAGGATGCGGGAGATGCTCTTCGTTGAGTGCCAGAATTTGTCCCTTTCAACTTCGTTGGGGTCGCTGAAGACTCCGCCGCTCGGATGCAAGGAATCTCCAGGCTCTTCGTTTTTGTTTGGCCCTATCTCCGGGGGTACATGGGCCGGTTCATGGCGGGCGTCGTCCTGGCGGTGTTGTTCGGAATCGCGAACGGGCTGCTCCTCTGGGCGGTGAACAGTCTCCTGATGCGCATGACCCCCGAAGGGGCGGCGGCAGCGGCTGGAACAGCGAACGCGCTGACATCGCAAGGCACCATCGGTGAGTGGAAGGCGTGGTTGCAGACGGTCACGGAGCAGGCGGTGGATCCGTGGTTGCCCCGGGCGGGACGGGCGGCGGACTGGCGACAGATCACCGGCGGATTGCTGTTATTTCCATTCCTGGCGGCCCTGCGCGGTTTCCTGGGCTATGGGAGCAGCTACTGCCTGGCCTGGGTGAGCGAGCGGGTGGTCAACGACCTGCGGCTGGAAGTGCTGCGCAAGCTGACCTCGCTGTCCCTGGACTACTTCAACAAGTCGACCATCGGCGACCTGATCACGCGGGTGAACGGCGACACGGCAATGCTCCAGCGCTGCCTGAACGTCGGGCTGTCCGATCTCTTCAAGGAACCGGTGACGATCCTGGGCATCATGGCGGGGCTCTTCCTGATCGATTGGCAGCTCACCCTGCTGACGATGACGTTCTTCCCGCTGGTGATCACGCCGGTGGTGATCCTGGGCAAAAAAGTGCGGCGCTCGGCCAAGGTCGGACTGAAGACCACCGTCAACCAGGCGAGTCTGATCGTCGAAGTCCTCTCGGGCATCCGGGCGGTGAAGGCGTTCAATCTCGAGGAAAAGATGGTGGACCGTTTCCGCCGGCTTTGCGGGGAACTTTTTGGGTCGTCGATGCGCATCGTCCGGGCGAAGGAGATCACCAACCCAATCGTCGAATCGATCGGCACCCTGGGCTTTGGCATCCTGGTGGTGATCGTCGTCGTGCGTCAGGTGAGCCTGGAGAACATGGTCAGCATGCTGGCGGGCGTGGCGTTCATCTACACGCCGGTGAAGAAGCTCGCCGGCATCCACAACCTGCTGGAGCAGACGCACGCGGGGGTGGAACGGCTGGTGCAGGTCTTGAAAGAGGAACCCACGGTCCGCGAGGCGGCAAACCCGGTGCGTTTCGGACGATTTCAAAGCGCGATTGAAATCGAGAACCTCAGCTTTTCGTACGGCCACCGTGATGTGCTGCAAGCGGTGAACCTGCGCGTGCCGCGAGGTATGAAACTGGGCATCGCCGGCGAAAGCGGTTCCGGCAAGAGCACCCTGGTCAACCTGCTGTTCCGGTTTCATGACCCGAGCAGCGGCAGCATCCGCATCGATGGGCGGGACTTGCGGGAGATCGCATTGGGCGACCTGAGGAATCAACTGGCACTGGTGAGTCAGGAGATTGTGCTGTTTGACATGTCGGTGGCCGAGAACATCGCCTGCGGTCGCCCGGACGCGACCCGCGAGGATGTGGAAGCCGCGGCGCGGGCCGCGTTTGCCGACGAGTTCATTCAGCGACTCCCGCAGGGCTACGAGACCCGGGTCACGGAGCGCGGATTCAACCTCTCCGGCGGCCAACGCCAGAGACTGGCCATCGCGCGGGCGTTTGTGCGGAACGCACCCATCCTGGTCCTGGACGAGGCCACCGCAGCACTCGACGCCAAGTCGGAAGCGGAAGTGCAGGATGCCATCGAGCGACTCGCCGAGAACCGGACCGTCATCTGCGTGGCGCACCGACTCTCCACCCTGCGCAAGATGGACCACGTCGTGGTGCTGTCGTCGGGTCAGTTGGTGGAGCAAGGCACGTTCGACGAACTCCTGAGGAAAGGCGGGCTGTTCAACGAAATGGGACGCCGCCAGGGGTTGTGCGACGGCTGACGCGCGACTTGCACCCGTCGGCGACTCGTGCCATAGCGCCCGTTCATGGATGCATCGCCCAATCCCTTCGAAGAACGCTACGACGATGCGATGTTCGACTTCACGACCGAGCAGTTCGACAGCGCGATCACCAAGCTCGAAGCCATTCTCGCCGAAGACCCCAACCATTTCGATGCCCGCTTGTCCCTCGGCATGGCCTGGTACCGCAAAGGGGAATTCGCCCGCGCCATCGAAGAGGGCCATAAAGCCGAGAAAATCCGGCCCCACGAACAACTGGTTCACACCAATCTGTCGTTGTTCTACATGAAGTCCGGCGACAAAAAGACCGCCGAACACCATGGCCTCCAGGCGCGCATTGCCTCCTGGCGCGGCAACATGGACAAACCCGCCGAAGCACCGGCTGCCGGCGCCAACGAGTTGAAGATGGCCGAAGCCCCGGCACCGGCCGCTCCCGTCAAAATCCCAACCCAATTTCCCGATATGCCGTGGAAAAAGAAGGCTGCCGCCCCCCATGCTCCCAGCGGCGCCAACCCTCCGGCCACCCCATCCACCCCCAGCACCCCGTCCCATCCCCACCCATGAAGGCCTTTGTCTCCGTCGCCGACGCTTCCAGCCTGGCTCCCGGTCAGGGACGAACCGTGGAAGTCCGCGGTCGCAAGTTCGCCCTGTGGAATGTGGATGGCCAATTCTTCGCTTTGGACGACGATTGTCCCCATCGCGGCGGTCCCCTGGGGGCGGGAGTGCTCGAGGACGGGAAGGTGTACTGCCCGCTGCATGGATGGGCCTTCGATGCCAAGACCGGTGCCTGCCTCAGCAACCCAGCCCGCCCGGTCGCCTGTCATCCCACCCGAGTCCAGGACGGCCAGGTCTGGATCGAGATCTGATGGCAGGACTTGGTGTCTCGCGTCCCGTCCAAACTGTCGCCTGCCTGAACCGTTGACCCTTTCCGCCACGTTTTCATGAAATCCTCCTACGAACTCGCCATGGAGCGGCTGTCCAAACAGTCGCCGACCACCAAGCTCACCGCCGAACAGAAAGCCCGCCTCGCCGAGCTGGACTCGATTTACAAAGCCAAGATCGCTGAGCGGGAACTCTTCCTGAACGACCGGATTGCCGAGGCCACAGCCAAGGGCGACTACGAGGCCCTGACCCAGCTCGACAAGCAGCGCAGCTCCGAACGCCGCACCCTCACCGAGGAGTGCGAAGCAAAGAAGGACCTGGTCCGCAAAGGCGGGTGATCACCGATCGTCCGTAGCGGCGGGCGTCCTCCATCGCGAAGTCACCAATCCGTCGAGCGGTAGTCCTTCAGGAACTTGCCCCACACGTGCTCGCCGGTGTTGAACCCGTGGATGATGGGGTCAACGATCCGCGCCGCGCCGTCCACGATGTCGAGGGGCGGGTGGAAGGCGTGCTCCTGCTGCTTCCGCGCCGCGATGTGCACCGGATCCTCGTCGGTCACCCAGCCGGTATCCACCGCGTTCATGTGGATGCCGTCGACGTGATAGTCCGCCGCTGATGTGCGGGTCATCATGTTCAAGGCCGCCTTGGCCATGTTGGTGTGCGGATGGCGGGTGGTCTTGAATTTGCGGTAGAACTGACCTTCCACCGCCGAGACGTTGACGATGTGCTTGTCGCGCTCGGGTGAGCGGAGCATGAGCGGCTTCAAACGCGCATTCAGCACGAAGGGCGCGATCGCATTCACGAGCTGGACCTCGAACAACTCCACCGACGACACCTCGGCGAGGGTAAGCCGCCAGGAATTGCGCTCGCGCAGGTCCACCTGTTGCAGGTCCTGGTCCAGGCGACCCTCCGGAAACAGTTGCTTCTGGGCTTGGCGTTCCTCCGGAAGCAGCCGGACCTGGGATAATTCCGCCGCATGGGTCAGTCCCGCGATCTCCGACAACCCGCGAGCCGCCACCGACCCATCGCTGGCGGCGGTGGAACCGGGGAGCATGTGGTACCCGCGAAGGCCCTCATAGGATCCGAGCAGTCGCCGCGCGGATTCCGGCATCTCCTGCACCGAGGCCCGCTCCTGTTCCATCATGTGCTCATAGAACTCGGGCGGACGCCGGACGGTCTGGCAGGCGTTGTTGATGATGAAATCCAGCCGCGAACGGGTGGTCTGAAGGTGTTTGCAGAACGCCTCGACACTCGGTGTGTGGCGCAGATCCAGGCCGAAGATTTCGAGCCGACGACCCCAGTCCTTGAAGTCCGGTTCCGCCGCGTAACGCAGCGCGGAGTCGCGCGGGAACCGGGTGGTCACAATCAACTCGGCACCGCACCGCAGGAGCTTGATTCCTGCCTGATACCCGATCTTGACCCGTCCCCCGGTGAGCAGCGCCACCCGGCCCCGGAGATCGGCCAGTTCCGTGCGCTTGGTGAAGTTGAAGGCCGCACACGCCGGACACAGCTGGTCGTAAAATGGGTGCATCGTCGCATAGTCCTGCTTGCAGATGTAGCAGTTCTGCGGCTCCACCAATTCCCGAAACTCCCCGTCCGACGCCACCTCCTGTTGCTCGAAATTCGCCGGTGGAAACACGTTCGGCGTGGTGAAGACCTTCTCCCGTCGCAGTTTCCGAATGCCCACCTCGTTCAACACCGACTGCGCCTTCTCCCGTCGGTCGGCCTTCCGCTGACGGATGCGTGCCTTCACCAGCCGACGTCGCTCACTGACGTCCGGGCAGTAGATCTCTCCGGCCGCCGTCATCAGACGGGTCCGCTCCTCCAGGGTCAGTTGCGACAGCAGCGCCCGATCGCCGGCGACCTTTTCCAATAATTCGGTCGCCGCCCGGAGTTGGTCGCCGACGTCGGCCGCGCTGGCTGGATGGCCGGAAGTTGTAAGGCAATCGACTGGCGTCGCCGACGACGATCCGGGCACCGGAACCGCGGACTGGTCTTGGGAGGAAATGCGAGTGGAGTGGGGCAAGGGCGCTTTCATCCAGGAACCGATGACAGGCAGGCGATCACTTCAGGCCTGCCCCACCGGCCCGGGGCAAGCGCCGTTGTTAGGGGCTGGGGGCGATCCATGTCAAACTTCTCCACGAACCTTCCCAGGCAAGCCATCGCGAGGGTTGAAACGGGCTCCCTCACCCCAACCCTCTCCCGGAAGGAGAGGGAGTCGCATATCACCCGCAGCGACACGCCAGAAACCCATCATTCCGAGCAATCTCGACTCGTCCCGGCGAATGCCTGGCTCAACTCTCCGCAACCCGCGGACCACGCTCTCCCTCTCCCTCCGGGAGAGGGCCGGGGTGAGGGCCGCTCGCTGCATTTCTCGCTCCCCGGTTTATGGTCCATGCGCATGGCGCCTCCGCCATCGCCCCACCCCCTTCCTTACTGACTCGGCGGAACCGGACCACCCTGTCGTCGGGGCGCCCCTTCCGGACGCGGGGCTTCCGCCACCGCCTTGACCTCGTCCTTGTTCAGAAAGCCGTCCTTGTCCTTGTCGCCCCGCTCGAAAATCGCCTGCATGCGCTCCGGAACCTCGTCCTTCGCGAGCTTGCCGTCGGCGTTCTTGTCGAACTGCATCAGCCGGTTGACCGTTTCATCGACGTTCCGCCCAGCGCCGGCACCTTCCCGCATTTCCGGTGCCGCACGGCCGCCCCGGGCCATGGTCGGCCGAAGTTCGTCCTCGGTCAGTTTTCCGTCGCTGTTCTTGTCCAGTTTCTTCAGGGCAGCGACTGCGCCGGCGATTTCCTTTTCGTCGATCGTTCCGTCGCTGTTGGTGTCCAGAGCGGTGAACAAGGGGCTCATCCGAACCAATCCTCCGGGTCCGCCAGGCGGCCGCCCCGGGCGATCCTGCTGCGGGAGTGGCTGTGGCTGAAGTTGTTGCGCCAGGGTCGACACCGATCCCGACACAAGGCAGACGGTCAGAATACTGAGACGGAAGAGTGTGGCTTTCATGCGTGTGCTCGAACGGGTGAAGAGACTGGCCCTGGAACCGCCGGGTTACAGCGTTCTCCCAGGCCGGAACCCCCTACCGCTGAGCCGAGGCAATCAGAAACACCCCACCGGCGATAGCCAGCATCAGGAGCACGAACAGGGTGATCTTGATCCAGCTGTAAGGCCGGTCCCCGGCGATCGCGCCCGTGCAGCCGTTCACCAACACCTGATAGTTGCGCCTCCCGTACATGTAGGTCAGCAACCAGACCGGAGCCAGGATGTGCTTGAAGGTCTGGCCCGAGTAACGCGCGTTGACCCGGAGGTTCCGGTGCGTGTCGCCGGGGACTTCCCGGGCGCACATCGAACGCAACTGGCCGTCCATGGACTCCCGCGAATGACCGGCCGCCGCGACCAGATCGATCTGGTACTGCTCCACCACCCAGCCGGCGACATAACCGGGATCGTACGGGCGCAATTCGTCTTTGGTCGGAAAGGGCTCGATCTTGGTCAGCAGATCCGCCCGGACCCCTTTCGAACCGGAGACCAGCTCGTCATCAAAGAAATGTTCCAGGCTCCCGGAGCTGGGCACCCAGCGGGTGCGTTGGACCTGGCGGGTCTGGGTGTTGCCCTGGGCATCCCGGTACGTCTCCGTCACGTAGTAATGATACCCGGATTCAGCGGTCCAATGCGCCGACGCCTGGGCGTCAAAGGTCCAGTAGGGAAGATAAACCCCATGAACGGTATCCGTGACCGCACGCGCCTTAAGTTTGTTGGGCGCAAACCACCGCGTCGCGTACCAACGCCGCATCTGTTCCCGGACCTGCACGTCCGGAAGCTTGAACGGCAGCAGGCTCGAAGGACGGATCGGGGCGGACTGTTCTTCCACGGGCACGATCGCCGGCGAACCGCAGAAATCGCAGCGTTGCGCCACCCGTTTGGCGTCGAAGACCGAGATGGCGTTGCAATTCTGGCAGCGCACCGACCGTGTTTCGGCCTGCCAGCCCCGTTGCTCGGCTCCCAGGCCGCGCATCGCCATCGCGAGGTCGTTCTCCTCGATCAGCGAGCCGTCGTCCGCGAGTTTCGCCGGCGACACCGTGCTGCAGTAGGGACACACCAGGGATTGCCGGGACGGATCCCAGCGTGCGTCCGCACCACATGCGGGACAGGCATACTTGTTTTGGGCACGAACCTCGGCCATGGCGGTGGTCAGTCATTCCCGGGAACGGCCGGCGCTCGAAGCATAGCCCGCCGAACCGTTCCCGGGAGAGGTTCCGGATCAATGGCGCAGGAATTCTTCCAACGCGCCCTGCCCGATCCGCCAGGAAGACCCGATCTTCTTCCCCTTCAGATCGCCGGCTTCCAGGCTGGCCAGAACATCGGCCTCGGTCACGCCCAGGTGTTGGGCAACCTCGGCGGGGGACAGGAGCTTGGGCAAACCCGTGGACGCCGCCGCCTGCGCCGCCACGCCCCCGGCCGGAGACGCCGGCGATGGCTGACCGAGTGTCGGGGGAGATCCGCCTGCCGGCTGTTGGAACTGGTGGGCGAGCTGTTGGGCCATCGCCAGTCCGATACCGAGTTGCGCCGCGGCGCTGCCCGTGCCGCCTTCGCCCTTCTCCAGACCCTGGGCCATCTGGAACTTCACGTAATCGTTCAGGTTTCCGACCGCCGACATGCTCGAGCGCTTGTCGATCGCCGCCTCGACCTCGGGTGGGACGGAGGCGTTCTCCAGAATGAAGCTGGTGATCTCAATGCCGTACTTGGTGATCGTCTGCGGATTGATGAGCGGCAGAATCGCATCGCCCACTTCCGTGTAACGGGTCGCCAGATCGAGCACCGGGATCTGGGCGCTGGCGACGGCGTCGGTGAACACACTCACGATCCGCGAGCGCATCGTGTCGTGGAACTCGTCGAGCCGGAAATGATGATCCGTGCCCGCCACCTCCTTGAGGAACACCTTCGGATCCACGATGCGAAAATCGAAGGTGCCAAATGCCCGGACGCGGACGATGCCGAAGTCCTGGTCCCGCATCATGATCGGGTTGGAGGTTCCCCATTTGTTCCCCGAGAACAGGCGGGTGACGACGTAGTAAACGTCGGCCTTGAAGGGTGATTCGAACCCGTACTTCCAACCCTTGAGCCGGCAGAGGATCGGAAGGTTGTCCGTGATCAGCTCGTGTTTGCCGGGGCCGAAGGTTTCGCCGAACTGCCCGAGGTACACGAACTGAACTGCCTGGCTCTCCCGTACGATCAACTGGGCGCCGCGCTTGATTTCACGATCCTCATCCGGCCACCGGATGCTGAGGGTGTCCCGGGAATCGTTCTCTTCCCACTGAACGATTTCCCAGGCCTGGGACTTGAGGAAGTTGAGGATGCTCATGCGTTGCGGTTCGATGCAGAGGTGATGACCGGGATGGCGATAGGCGAGTTGCAGGTTTCTCGCCAGAAAAAAGGCGGCGCACCCGTGAACCCGCCCCGGGTCAGGCCCCCGCCGCGATCGCCGACAACACCGCGAACACCACGTTCGGATTGGTCACGTCGCTGTGATCCTTCACGAATGGATCCGCCCGCAGGTTGTAGAGCTGCCCGTTTTCGAACGCATACGCCTGCCCCGCCGGATGCATCGCGATCGGAACCGCTTCCGGGGTCTTTTGGGCCCCGTTGCGGCCAATCCCGCCATAGGGCGAATTCTCATCGCCCAGACCCGAGGCCGTCTGGCCGGCGAGCAGGGACGCCATCGGATACGCCACGCCCACCGCCTTGTCATTGGGTGTGCAGGTCACCACCACCGGGCCCACCACCACCTTGCCAGCAAAGACGGGCCGAAACGCACCGGAATGACGTTTCCCGTTCCAGTCCGGCGACAGCCCATAGTGCGAGAACGCCGCCTGCAACAGGCTCAGCGACGACACTTGGATGCCGCCTGCCGAGGCGGTCGCCACCACCAGACGCCCGCCAAAGCTGTGCCCCACCAGATGCAACCGCAGCGCGGGGCGTCTGCCCTGGAGGCCCCGCAACAGGGGATTCAATCCGCCCACACCCACCTTCCCCGCCCGTTCCTTCATCTGATAGTACGTCGTGAAGTTCAGCACGTTTCGCGCCCCGGAAAGCGCCCCGCTCACGAAATCCATCAGACCCGCCGCACCCCCTTCGTTGATGCCGATCCCGATCCCCGCCGCCCCACCTTCGTCCTGGGAGGGAGTCGTGGACACGAACGACACCGGCTGGGACATCCGTTCAAACAGATCCGCCGCATCCATCGAGCGAAACGAATCCGCGCCATCCTCGGCGTCTGCGGCAGGATGGGCGGTCCCCGAAACCAGCTTCCTCGCTTCCTCAGCGAACTCACGGCACGCGGACGCGCTGTCTTCCAGCTTCGGAACCAGACGCTTCAGCCGCTCGATCCGCGCCACTTCATCCGCCGCATCAAACGCGCCCACCAGGGACTCCAGCTTCTCGATCAGATCCGAGGACGGCACCGTTCCGGCGATTCCGGCGGCTCCGCTGGGGATCAGTTCCTTGTCCGCGAATTTTTTCGAGGGCCACAGAACCCCGAGGACCGCGAAGCGCCGCGAACCAAGCCCTGGCGGCGCGTCCTTGCCGATGGCGAGGTCCGCGTTGGTGAGAAAAGCTTCGTACAACGACTCGGCCTCGGCGGAATCGTTGTTCCACCCATGGGAGATCACCAGGAGGTCGGTGGTTCCCGCGGTGGCCAAATGCTTCTCCAAGGCCTGAACCTCGGCGGGTTGGAACACCTGGCCCGCCTTGTTGAACTGAACGGGGAAGTAGGGGAATCGCTGGATCGTTTTCATGCTGGGTCTGGTTCCTTCGGATGGCTGCACGCTCACCTCACACAAACTGAATCGCCCGCATCAGGTCGACCAGTCCGCGTCCTTGAAAACTAGGTTCGCGGCCCAGGTCGGTCGCGGTCTTCATGAAGATCTCCTTCACCCGCTCCGGTTGTCCGATGAACTCACGTTTGACGGAGAGAAAGGCCGCGACGCACCCCGAGACATGCGGCGCCGCCATGCTGGTGCCGGTGTATTCCGCGTAGTTGGGTTCCACGCTGCCATCGCCCAGCTTCACCTTGAGATCACCCCGGATCTTGCCGGTCGCACAGGAAAGGACCTTTTCCCCCGGCGCGAGCAGGTCCGGCTTCATCCGGCCGTCGCCGGTGGGCCCTTTGGCGGAGAAATACGAAACACCATACACATGCGGCATGGTCCGGTGGGTCGATCCGACGGTGATCGCGAGTTGGGCATTTCCGGGATCGTTGATGGTTAGAGCCATGCCGGCCTTCCGTGCCCCCAGCGCATCGGTGGACAACGTGCCGTAACCCGTGTTCCCCGCCGCCACCACCACCGCCACCCCGGACCGAACCAGCCGGTCCACCTCGACGCACAACTGGCTCTGGCCGCAGGCGAACCATTCCGGATCGAAGGGGTACCCCACCGAAAGGTTCACTCCATGAATGCGGATGCGACGTCCGTAAGCGTTGATTTCCTGAATGTGCGACAACGCGGCGATGATGTTGCTCACGTGGCCTCGGCCATTGCCGTCCAGCACCCGAAGGCTCACCAACTTGGTGAACGGCGCCATGCCCGAGATCGAGCGCAACCGCACCCGCTCCAGCGAAACCTCCTTGCCGCCTTCCGCACTGTCCGCTCTCAAAGCCCGCTGGTACGCGATGATGCGTTCGTTCATCGGTTCCGAATCCCGGCCTTCGGAGGAGGTCGAAGCCGGAGACGGCACAGGTTCCGGTTCGGGCATTTCCCCGGCGATGATCCCCGCCACATGGGTGCCATGCCCGAAGTCGTCGACCAGCGGCGTGGTGGCGCCCGTGAAATCCCGATGCCAGGCCTCCACATCGCCCATCAGATTCCGCCGGCGTTCGAAGTGCGGATGCTCCTTCGCGATACCCGAGTCCACCACCGCCCACACCACTTCGGTGCCGGCCGCCTTGAACGCCGCCCGCGCCGCATCGGCTTTAACCGTCGAGATGGACCCGAAAATCAGCGGGAACACCTCGAAATCCTCCCAGATCTGATAAATCGCCCGCGGGGCCGGGGTCGTGTCGGGCCAGGATTCCGCCACTTCCTTCTTCGCGAACCTGCCCTTCGCCAGGGCCTGATTGCTCAGGGTGTCCAGATAAACCAACTCACGCAGCACCTCCCCCGTGATGGTGGCAAACACATACTGGGTCTGGTCCCGGTTCTTGTCCGAATCCAGCTTGGCCCGCGCCTCCGCAGCACCCCGTCGTTTCAGCAGCTCGCCCAGCACCGCCAGGATCCACTCGCGCGCCGCCTTGCGGCCCCGCGGGAAATCCAGATGCGCGTCCACAATCACTTCGAAGTCGGTTGGCGGCTGGCTGGCGGCGTTGAAGTCCAGGTTGAGTTTGTCGAGCAATGGCAGCGCCACCACGCTCTTACTCAGGGTCCGCTGGATGCGCTCCCGATTCTCTCGCTCCGTCACCCCGGCACGCCGTTCACGCGCCTCCTTCGGGCCCGAGGTCGAAGATCTACGCTTGGCGCCACCCGCGCCCTTCTTCGGTCCACCGTCGCTGCTCGTGCCCTCCTTCGCCATAGGTCACCTCGTCATTCAAAATGCAACCCGCCGTCGGAGTGGCCCTGGGCGGAGTGTCGGCCAACCCATCCCATGCGGGTTCCTCCAACGCGAGCAGAAACACGGCCCACCGCCCCGCCCACTCACTCCGCGAGGCAGTACAACCACCGTTCCCCGCGCAGATACAGTTCCCGGTCGATCAGGGCCGCCGACGCGCTGAAGGAGTCCTCCAGTCGGTTCACCGCCACGATCGCGTTCTCCCGATCATGCCGGACCACCACCGTGGACCCATCCCGGCCCGTCACGTAAATCCGTCCCGCCGCACCCACCGGGGAGGAGAAGATCATGTCGCCGATGCCCTCCAATCGCAGCGCTTCCCCACGGGGCTTGCCCGTGGTCGGCTCGACGCGGGAGAGGATGTTCTGCAGGTGCCGGAGGAAATACAGCGTGTCGTCGTAGAGCAGCGGCGAGGACACATACGGGGTCATTCGATTCAGCCGCCACGCCACCCGGTCGGTCGAGGTGATGTCACCCGCCGCGCCATCCAGACGGACTCCGAACATCGCCTGCCGATAGTAGCTGTTCCCGGCAAACACCATGCCGTGCCCGTACACCGGCGACGACACCACGTTGTCGGTCAGACCCGCGCATTCCCAAAGCACCTTGCCGCTCGCGATGTCGTACCCGCGCACCCGCCGGGTGGCGCTGACCACCAACTGGGGTTTCCCGGCGTGCTCGACCACGATCGGCGTGGACCACGAGGTCTTCTCGTCCCGTGCCGCCCGCCAGCGCTCCGCGCCCGTGCGCTTGTCGAAGGCAGCCACGAAAGAGTCTCCCTCGTGATCCCACACCACAAACACCGTGTCGCGATACACCACCGGGGAACTGCCCTCGCCATGGGCATGCAGAGTGTCCATCCGACCCAGGTCCTTCTGCCACTTCAACGCACCATCCAAACCCAGCGCATAGAGACCACGAGACCCGAAGTGGGCGTACAACAGTTCCCCATCGGTCGTCGGGGAATTGGAGGCCAGGCTGCCCGTCTCGTGTCCTCCTTCGTGGGGGAAGTCTTCCTTCAGAACCTTCTGCCAGGCGATCCGGCCATCCAGTCGACGCACCGCCAACACCACAAACTGGTGCCGATGGGTCACCGGCACGTTGTCATGGGTCCCCGTGGCGCGGTCGTAGACCGGCTTCTGGCGCTCTCCGATCGGAATCGCCGTCGCCAGAAAGACGTGGTCGCCATAGGCGATGGGCGACGAGTGCGCCTTGCCAGGAATGGCAATCTTCCAACGCACATGCTGCGTCTCGCTCCACTCGGTCGGCGGGTCCGCGTGGGGCGCCACCCCAGTGGCCATCGGCCCGCGCCATTGCGCCCAGGAACGGGCCAGCCCCGGCTCGATCGCGGCCGCGACCGCTCCAGGGGTTTCCGTTGCGGGCGATGCCGCAAGCGCCTGCCCCGCCATGCCCAACGCCAAAGCCAACGATCGAAGCAGCGGGGAGTTCATGCGATAGGCGGCATGAATAGCCCCGTTCCCAGGCTTTCGCGAGCCCGGGAACGTCGCCCACGATTCCGGACGGCGAACCGTTTCTTGAGTTGGGCGGGTTCGACGTCACGATGCAGCACGCATGAAGTCGCCGGTTCCGCCACGCGCCGCTCAGTTCGCATTCACTGGACCACGACCACGACCCCCGCTGGGTCAGCGGTTCGCGACCGGCTTCCTGCATGCCCTGCTCGCCGCCGCCGCACCCGGTGCCTTCCTTCCCGCGGCCGCCGCCACGCCTCCCGCCTACCCCCTCGCGACACCGGAGTCGTACGAACTCCACCCGGACTTGGAGTTGTCCCTGTTCGCCTCCGAGCCCGACGTCGTCGACCCCGTTTCATTGGCCTTCGATGAACTCGGTCGGGCCTACGTGGTCGAGATGCGCGATTATCCGTATGGCTTCGGACCAGATCGCAAACCCGGCGGCACCGTTCGACTGCTGGAAGACACGAATGGCGACGGGCGGGCCGACCGCAGCTCGCTCTTTGCCGAGGGCCTGAGTTATCCGACGTCGGTCATCGCCTGGAACGGCGGGATTCTCGTCATGGCGCCGCCGGAGGTCGTGTTCCTCAAGGACACCGACGGGGACGGTCGGGCCGACCAGCGTGAAGCGATCGTGAGCGGCATTCGACTGGGCATCACCGACAGCAACGCCAACGGCCTGCGGTGGGCGCTGGACAACTGGATCCACGCCGTGAACGGCGGCAACGGCGGGCCGGCTCGTCTTCCCCAATCGGGGAAAGACGCCGTCGAACTCGGGGATCGCGACTTCCGCTTCCAGCCGGCCAGCGGCCTGCTGGATCGAACCGCCCACACCGGCGGTGGATTCGGTTTGGTGTTCGACGATTGGGGACGGAGTTACACGCCGCACAACGTCAATCACATGCAGCAACGGGTCGCCGACGCCGATGTCTTCCAGCGGTTCCCCGGGCTGCCTCCCTTCGAGACCACCCACAGCATCTCGGACCACGGCGACATGGCCCGCATCTACGCGATCTCCACCGCCGTCACCCGCCCCAATCACCCGGAGCAAGCCGGCTATTTCTCTTCGTCCGGCAGCATGGGCTATCTCGGCCATCGCGGCTGGCCCGGGGATCTGCCCGGTTCGGTGTTCGTCTGCGACGTCGTCGGAAATCTGGTGCATCGCGATGTGCTGAGTTCCGACGGCCCGATTCAGAAGGCGTCGCGACCGGCCACCGAACAAACCCGGGAATTCTTCGCCAGCCGTGACCCGAACTTCCGCCCTACCGGCGTGGAACTGGGCCCGGACGGCGCCCTCTACCTGCTCGACATGCAACGCGATGTCATCGAGCACCCCGATTACATCCCCAGGAACCGGCTCGAAAAACTCGATCTCCGGGCGGGGCAAGACCGTGGCCGCATCTACCGCATCGCACCCAAGGGCTGGTCGAAGGCCCGGGAACTGCCCGGAAAGGCAACCCCCCAGGAACTCGTGCGCCTCCTGGCGGCGACCAACCAATGGACCCGGCTCACCGCCCAGCGGCTGATCGTCACCCGCCAGGACACCTCCGTCGTCGCCGAGCTCGAACGCCTCGCCAAAGGCCGGGATGCCCTGGGCCGTCTGCATGCGCTGTGGACCTTGAGCGGACTCGACGCGCTCGCGAAGGAACTCCTCCTGCAAACGCTGAACGATCCGGTTCCCGAACTCCGCGCCAACGCCATCCAGATTGCCCAGGAACACTTTCCATTCTCCGGCTCCTTGCAGAAGGCCGTGCTCGATCGCATCACCGACGACCACGTATTCGTCCGGTTCTCCGCGCTTCTCGCGGTGGGCGCCTTTCGCAATCCCCCCGTCTGGCCGCCGTTCTCGTCGATCCTGACCACGTATTGGAAGGACCGGGATTTCCCCTGGATACGCCGCGCCGCGCTATCCGCCATAGTCCGCGACACCGATCTTTCGGCGGCCATTCAGCATCTGATCGCCCAACCCGGCTTCTCCGGCGCCTCCGACTCCGGCGCGATCAGCGCCATGCGCGAACTCGCGGACTATGTCGGAGCCCGCGCCGGGGGGGCGAACGGGTTTCCCTGGCTGTCGGTGCTTCAGAAAGCCCTCCCAACCTCCACCGTTTCCACGCCCGTCCGCATCGCGTTTCTGGAGGGCCTCGCCGCAGGCCTGGATCGCGCCGGACATCGTCCCTGGCTTCCCGAGGAAGGGGTCGCCGTCCTGCGTTCGGCGATGGATGCCTCCCGACCGGCCGAACTCGCCGCCGCCTGGCGCCTGGCGCGGATCCTCCGAATCCCCGATGCCGAGTCGCAGCGGGAAGCGCTGATCGCCGCGGCAACGACCGCCCGCGACCCCTCGGCAGGATTGCCCCAGCGTGTGGCAGCCATCGGTCTGCTCGATCTCGCCGAACTCAGCGTCTCCGCACCCATCCTTTTGGGGCTGCTCGATGGACGGGAACCTCTCGCGCTTCAGCAGGCCGCACTCGAGCTGATTCGAAAACATCGTGAACCCGCGGTCGGCGAAGGCCTCATCCGCGCCTGGTCCGGCCTTTCACCGACGTTGCGCGCGCCCGTGGTCAACCTTCTGGTCTATCGGTCGGCCTTCCACCCGCCGCTGCTGGCCGCCCTGGAGGCAGGCACGATTCAGCTTGGCGAATTGAACCTCGATCTCGAACACCGCCGACAGTTGCTGCGCAAATCGGCACCCGACATCCGAGAACGCGCCGCCAAGTTCATGACCGACGACGAGTACTCCAATCGCAAAACCGCCATCGACGACTGGCTCGGAAAACTCCCCGCCACCGGCGTCGGTTCCCGAGGCCGTCCCATCTTCGAACGCGTGTGTGCCCAATGTCATCGGGTCGGCACCCTCGGTTTTCAGGTTGGCCCGGACCTCACCGGCGTCAGCCATCGCAGCGTGGAAGATCTGCTCTCCAACATTCTGGACCCCAACATGGCCATCAACCCCGCCTACGTGGCGTGGTCGGCGGAGCTACAGGACGGCGAGAGTGAAACCGGGATCCTGATCGCTGAGAATGCCGAAGCCATCACCTTGATCCAGGCGGGGGAACGGCGGGTGTCGATCCCGCGCTCCCGCCTGACCCGTCTCAAGTCCGAAGGCAAATCGCTCATGCCGGACGGGCTCGAAGCGGGCCTTAGCCCGGCGGACCTCCGGGACCTGATCGCCTTCCTCCAGGAACCCCCCACCCAGCCATGAAACCAACCTCTCGGATTCCGCGCGCGCGACTCGCCACACTGTTCCTCGTTCTCTCGGGAATGCTGCTGGCCCGGTCGGGCGTCGCCGAGGAACGCGAACGGGACTGGTTCAAGCTCGTTTCCCCCAACTTCCAGCTCTACGGCAACGGCCGGCAAAACGATGCCAAACATCTGCTGCGCGAACTCGAAACGTTCCGGCATGTGGCGTCCCGGTTCCTGGGCCTGACCAACGTCCAGCGACGTCCCGCCCTGGTCTATTTCTTCAAGGACGACGACTCCTTCAAACCGTTCAAGCCCCGCTACAACGATCGTCCCGCCACCATCAGCGGGTTCCATACCGAGGACCCGATGGATTACCTGCTCGCTCTCAGCAAGCAGACCCGGGAATCGGCCACCATGCATGTGCTCTTCCACGAGTACACGCACCTGCTCACTTCCCGCCAGTTCCGCGACGCTCCCATCTGGCTCCACGAGGGCGTGGCCGAGGTGTTCGCCACCTTCGAGGAACGGGACGACCGGTTTAACATCGGCGTGGCCATGACCAACCACGCCTACTTCCTCCAGCGCCAGCCACCCCTGCCCGTGCGGGCGTTGCTCTCGGTGACCCGCGATTCCCGCGACTACAACGAACAGGCAAAGGCAGGCCCTTTCTACGCCTCGTCCTGGTTGCTCGCCCACCACCTGCTCTTCGCCCGACGCGGTTTTGAATCCAATACCGTGGCCCGCTACGCCGCCGCCTGTTCCACCACCACCAACCAGCTTCTCGCCTTCCAACAAGGCTTCGGCGTGTCCGCCCTCGATCTCGACACTGCTCTCAAGGATTACGTCCGCGGCGGTTCCTACACCATCGTACGACAGACCTACGCCAACCTCGCCGAAGCCCAAACCCGCGCCGTTCCCCTGTCCCCCGGCGAATGGGACTACGCCATGGGCCGCATCCTCCAAATGACCCGGCAGGAGGAACCCGCCCAGGCCCGATTGCTCGCCGCCAGCACCCGAGCCCCGCTCGACCCACGCCCCTTCGAGGCGCTCGCTCTCCAGGCCTGGCGCCGCAACGACCGCGCCGCCGTCCGGCTCTATTCCGAACAAGCCATCACCAACCTCTCCCAAAGCGCCTTCCTCCATTTCCTCTCCGCTGAAGCCTGGTACCAGGACCTCATGCGGAACCGGGTCGAGTCAGGCACCGATTTCGTGCCCTCCGACCTTGAAGTCGGCCGCAAACGTTGCGAACGGGCGCTGCACTTGGATCCCTGGCTGGCCCAGGCCCATCACCTCATGGCCGTTTACGTGCTAGCCGCCAACCCCCGCGCCCCAGCGCTCGCCTCCGTCCACGTTCAACGCGCCCTCCGTTACGATCCCCAATTCAAACCCGCCATCCTCACCTCCGCGTCCCTCGCCGCCGCCCAAGGCCAATTCGTTCAGGCCCGACAAATCCTCGCCTCCCTGTTAGCCGGCCCGCTGCCGGACGATTTGCGCCGCGCCGCCCGCCAGATCGCCGACGAAGTCGAACGCCGCGCCGGCAAGCGATGAGATTCACATGAACCGCAACTGGGGAGTCGGGAAGAGTGGGCGTCCTCGCAGCGGCGGGCGTCTCGCCCCCCGGGAATCCCCGGTTCAAGGGCCGTGAGCGGGTCGATTTCGAACAGGGCACTTCCCATGAACCTTCCCTTGCAAGCCATCACGAGGGTTGAACCAGGCTCCCTCACCCCGGCCCTCTCCCGGAGGGAGAGGGTGTCGGGCCCCCACCCGTCGCAACACGCCCCATCCGCATCCGTGCGAGCCGTCTCAACTCGTTCCAGCCACGACTGGCTCAACCTTTCGAAACCCGCGGAGAATGTTCTCCTTCTCCCTCCGGGAGAAGGCCGGGATGAGGGCCGCTCGCTCCAATCCTCGCGTCCCGGTTCGTGGTCCCCTTAGGTAACCAATTGTCAGGAAAACGTACTTTCCTTGACCCCCACTTCCCCATGACCGAAGCCGCGCTCAACTCCCCCCTCCCCAGTACCGAGGCCGTCCTCCAGCAGGGCATTCAGGACGGCTGGCACCTCGGCGCCCAGGTCTACGTCTCGCAGCACGGCAAGGTCATCGCCCACCTCGCCGTGGGCGAACGACGCGCCGGCGACCCCATGACTCCAGACACTCTCCTGCTCTGGTTGTCCGCCGGCAAACCCATCACCGCCGTCGCCGTCGCCCAACTGGTCGAAGCCGGTGCGCTGCACCTCGACGACCCCGTCGCCCGGCATGTCCCTGAATTCGCCTCCAACGGCAAGGAAGCCGTCACCGTGCGGCACCTCCTTACCCACACTGGAGGCTTCTCCGCCGCCGAATCGCTGCCCGAACAACCCGGCTGGGAGGAAACCATCGCCGCTATTTGCGCCGTGCCCGCCGATCCGGATTCCCCGCCAGGGACGGTCGCCGCCTACCAACCCCAAGGCAGTTGGTACCTACTGGCCGAGATCGTCCAACGCATCACCCGCCGACCATTCCCCGAGCACGTCCGGGAGGCCGTTCTCCTGCCGCTCGGCATGGCCGATAGCTGGATCGGCATGCCCCTCGATCGATACCTCGCCTACGGACCGCGCATCGGCACCACCCACACCACCTTCCCCGGCCCGGCCATCCCCCACCCCACCTGGGATTCCCCCGAGCGCTGCACCGCCTGCCGACCCGGCGGCAACGCCCGAGGTCCCCTGTCCGACCTCGGCCACTTCTACGAAGGCCTCCTGGCCGGCGGCCGCGGCGTTCTCCGCGAGTCCACGATTCAGGAGTTCACCCGCCGCCACCGGATCGGACTCTTCGACCGCACCTTCCGCCACGTGGTCGATTTCGGTCTCGGCTTCCTGGTGAACTCGCGCCACCACGGACCGTCGACCGTTCCTTACGGGTACGGCGACCATGCAGGGCCGGACACTTTCGGGCACAGCGGGTCGCAGTCGTCGTGCGCGTTTGCGGATTCCGACGCTGGTCTGGTGGTCGCCTGGATGTGCAACGGCCTGGTCGGTGAAGTCCGTCACCAGCGTCGCCAGCGCGCCATCCACACGGCGATCTACGAGGATCTCGGCCTGGACTCGCCTCCGTAGCGGCGGGCGTCCCGCCTGCCGTAGAGGGGGGCGTCTCGCCCCCCGGAATCATCGGTTCATGGCCCCACTACGTGTCCAATTTCTGGAAAACGCTCCTCTCCATGAACCTGATTCTCACCACAGAGACACAGAGAGACAGCACATGCCTCTTTTAACTCTGTGCCTCTGTGTCTCCGTGGTGAATCTCCCCTCGGTTCATGGTCCGTGAGCAGTTCGATTTCGAACTGGGGGCTACCCATGAACCCCGATCCCCCAGCCCCGGACGGGGCGGGAGAACCGTAGCCCACGGCGTGAGCCGTGGGGGCAAGGCCCGAGGGAAACCCAAAGCCCCGGAGGGGCGATCAGAAATGCACAAGCAGGCTGAACGTTGCCCGTCCCCCAGAAAGCACCCCCAGCGCGGACGGTTCTGTCGCCCCTCCGGGGCTCGAAAGACGATTCAACGCCTCACCCATGGCTCACGCCATGGGCTTCCGTTCTCTCGGCCCTCCGGGCCTCTGTACCTCCCCAAAAGCGCGCACGTTTTCCACGGTTCCCCGCGTGCAAAATTCGGAGTTCAAAGATCGGCCTCTCGCCGTTAAGGTCGCCACATGCAGAGTGTGTTCACGGGGCCGGTTTATGTCGTGCGCGACAACATCGATACCGACCAGATCATCCCGGCGCAGTTCCTGAATCTCGTCCCCACCATCCGGGAGGAGTACGAGAAACTGGGCAGCTACGCTCTCTGGGGTTTGCCGGACTCGCTCTATCCGACCCGTTACGTCAAGGAAGGCGCGACCAAGACGGACTATCCGATTGTGATCTCCGGCAGGAACTTCGGCTGCGGCAGTTCCCGCGAACACGCCCCCATCGCCCTGGGCGCCGCCCAATGCCGCTGTGTTGTCGGCGAGAGCTTTGCCCGCATCTTCTTCCGCAACTGCATCGCCACCGGCGAACTCTACCCGGTCGAATGCCAGGACCGCCTCACCGATATCTTCAAGACCGGCGACACCGCCACCGTCGACATCGACACCAACACCATCCGCCACCACGGCACCGGTGTGGTGTACCCGCTGAAAGCTCTCGGCGAAGTCCGCCCGGTCATCGATGCCGGCGGCATCTTCGAGTTCGCCCGCAAGTCCGGCATGATGCCCCAAAAGGCCTGATCCTGGCCTGCTCCCGCTTCTTGCACACCGACCCCATCCGTTTCCTCAACCGCCACACCGGGCAGGTTGAGCAGGAAGCTGTGTATGGTGAACGCTGGTTGCGTTGGGTTTATGGCTCCTGGACCGGCCGCCTCACCGGCTCCCTGATCGCCCGCCGACTCTGGTTCTCACGCTGGTACGGCTGGCGCATGAACCAACCCGCCACCCGCTCCAAAATTCGTCCATTCATCGACAGTTTTCAGCTCGACGTTTCGGAATTTGCCGATGCACCCGAGTCGTTTGCGTCGTTCAATGAGTTCTTTTTTCGCCGGCTTCGACCCGGGGTGCGTCCCATCGAGCCGGATCCGAACACAGCGGTGTTCCCCGCCGACGGCCGGCATCTGGGTTTCGCCGATCTCTCCGCCTCCCGGTCCTTTTTCGTGAAGGGCCAGACCTTCGATCTGCCGGCATTCCTGCGCGATCCGGAACGGGTTCGGCGTTACGCCGGAGGCCCCGCGGTGTTTTCCCGGCTCTGTCCCGTGGACTATCACCGGTTCCATTTCCCGGTGGCCGGCACGCCCGGTGAACCCGCCCGCATCAACGGCTGGCTCTGGTCGGTCAGTCCCATCGCCCTTCGACGCAATCTTTCGCTGCTCTGGGAAAATCGCCGTTGGCTGACCGAAATCGAATCACCGACTTTTGGACGGGTCCTGATGGCGGAGATCGGTGCCACCAACGTGGGCAGCACGGAGTACACCTTCCAGCCGGGTCAGCCCATGGCTAAAGGCATGGAGAAAGGGTACTTCCGATTCGGCGCATCGGCGGTGCTTACCCTCTTTCAAGCAGGACGGGTCCGGCTGGCCGACGACCTCCTGGCCAGCTCCGAAAAGGCCATGGAACTGTACGCCCGGATGGGATCGCCGATGGCTTTCGTCGTTCCTCAACGTTGACAGAGGTCGCTTTCTTTGACCAAGCTCCCGCCCTTTTTGCGAGTTATCGAGTATGCCGAACACCAAGTCAGCTGAACGCCGCGCCCGGGTTGGGGCCCGCCGGCACGCGCGCAACAAGTCGGTCAAAACCCGTCTGCGCACGCTGGAACGTAAATACCGAACCCTTGTCGATTCCGGCAAGGTTGAGGAGGCCGGCAAGGCCCTCCGCGACGCGACTTCCGCGTTGGACAAGGCCGCCAAGCGGGGGGTCATCCCGAAGCGCCGCGCGTCCCGGAAGAAGTCGCGTCTGGCGATTTCCCTCACCGCGCCGGCCAAGCCGACCGCCAAGAAAAAGAAGTAGGTCGCTCTCCGCACCGGCCTCGAAGCACCCGGAGGCGCCGGTCTCTTCACCGGCGCCGTTTTTGTTTCCCGGGCTGGCTTTCGAGCCACCCGGCGCAGCAAGCTCGGCCGTGGGTTCCGCCTTTTCCATGCTCCTGGAAGCGACCCTGGAGCATCTCGCCGATCTCCGGTCACGCGGGGTCCAGTTCGTCAACGTCGATCCCTCGACGTTGAAGGCCTTGACCCAGTCTACGTCGCCGCCTCGATCGGCGCCCGCCGCCAGCCCCCGCCATTCTCGTGCTGGCGAACCGTCACCGGCTGGCCGGGCCGCCCCGGACCAACGGTCCGCAGGATCCGCCACTGCCACCAGCTTCCCGGCCGTCTCGCAGCACGCACGGACGCCCTCCGGTGTTCCTTCAGCCCAGGATTCAAGCGGACCACCGTCGCCGACAGCGCCGCCGCTCACCGCGTTGCCCCGGCGCTCCCCGGCCGAAAAGGCTGCAGCCCTGGAAGCCCTGCGCCAGCCGGTGATCGCCTGTCAACAATGCCCGCACCTCGTGCAGTCCCGCACCCAGGTGGTGTTCGGCGTCGGCGATCCCA
The DNA here is from genome assembly GCA_963205105.1 of Verrucomicrobiota bacterium. GTDB lineage: Bacteria > Verrucomicrobiota > Verrucomicrobiia > Limisphaerales > CAIMTB01 > CAIMTB01. The sequence continues at coordinate 30,568 of CAUJJW010000200.1, forward strand.
ACGCGCAACTCCTGTTCGTGGGTGAAGCACCCGGCGAAGCCGAGGATCGCGCCGGCGAGCCCTTCGTGGGCCCCGCCGGTCAGCTCCTGACCAAAATCATCCAGGCCATGGGTTTGAGCCGGGACACCGTCTACATCGCCAATATTCTCAAGTGCCGCCCGGACATGCCCCGGGGCTCCCGTGGCAACCGGGCACCGCGTCCGGAGGAAATGGACACCTGCAAGCCCTACCTGCTCCAGCAGATCGATATCATCCAACCCCGGTTGATCGTCGCCCTCGGCGGAACCGCGGTTCAGGGTCTGCTCGGCTTGCAGACGACCATGGGATCGGTCCGCGGCCGCTGGCACGAGTTCCGCGGCATTCCCGTCATGCCCACGTTCCATCCGTCCTACCTGCTCCGCTCCGAGGAAGGACCGGACCGTGGCCACCGTGAAAAGCGCAAGACCTGGGAGGACATGCTGCTGGTCCTCGAACGCCTCCAGCTCCCGATCACCGACAAGATGCGGGGCTACTTCCTCAAACCGGCGCCGACCGGAGGAGGATCCGCAGGATGAGACCACCTTCCCACCCCTCCTTCATTTTCCCCATTTGGCAGCGCACCGGTGTGCTGCTTGAATCTCTGACGCGATGAAGCTCCTGGTGATCGGCTCCGGCGGCCGTGAACACGCCCTGGTTTGGAAGCTGGCGCATTCGCCCCACGCCACCCGTTTGTGGTGTGCCCCAGGCAATGCCGGCATCCAACAGGAGCGCTGCGCCGGCAGCGGGCGCAGCGTGGAGTGCGTGCCCATCGGCGCCGAAGACCTGGACGCCTTGCTCCGCTTCGCCCTCGAACATCGCCCCGACCTGACCATCGTCGGCCCCGACAACCCGCTGGCCCTCGGGATCGTCGACCTCTTCCAGAATCATCATCTGCGCATCTGGGGTCCCAATCAGCGGGCCGCCCAGTTCGAGTCGTCGAAGGCGTTCTCCCAAAACTTCATGGCGGTGCACGGCGTGCCGACCGCCCGCTCCGGCGTCTTCACCGACCCGCACGCCGCCAAGCGGTTTGCCGCTTCGCTGGACGGCCGGTGTGCCGTGAAGGCGGACGGGTTGGCCCTGGGCAAGGGCGTGCTCCTCGCACAATCGCTGCCCGAGGCGGAGGCGGCCATCGAAGAAATCATGCTGAAGCGCTCCTTCGGCAAAGCCGGCGAACAAATCGTCATCCAGGAGATGCTCGAAGGCATCGAAGTCTCCCTCCACGCCCTCTGCGACGGCCATGTCGCCCGCCTGTTCCCCACCTCCCAGGACCACAAACGCGCCCTCGACGGCGACCTCGGTCCCAACACCGGCGGCATGGGCACCTTCTCCCCCGTTCCCTTCCTTTCGGAGGACGAACTGCTGGAAGCCGCCCGGGGCATTCTCGAACCGTGGCAACGCGGTTGCCGGGCCGAAGGCATCGATTTCCGCGGCATTCTGTACCCCGGCGTGATGCTCACCGCCGCCGGCCCCAAGGTGCTCGAGTTCAACGCACGCTTCGGGGATCCCGAAACCCAGGTCTACATGACCCGCCTCGAAAACGACCTCGTTGAACTGCTCGACGCGTGCGTCAGCGGGACCTTGAAGGACATCGAGCTGCGCTGGTCGCCCCAGACGGCGGTGTGCGTCGTCATGGCTTCCGGCGGTTACCCCGGCCCTTACCAAAAGGGCCTCCCCATCTCAGGACTCGATGGCGTCACCGCCCTACCCAATGTGAAGGTCTTCCACGCCGGTACCGCCCTCCACCAGGGTTCCGTCGTCACCAACGGCGGACGCGTCCTCGGCGTCACCGCCTGGGGCGACACCCTCGCCCAGGCGCAGGAAACCGCCTACGCCGCCGTCGATCTCATCGAATTCGAAGGCGCCCAGTTCCGACGCGACATCGGCGCCAAGGCGCTCGGCTACCGCTCGCCCCTCTCGTGATCCTCGCCGCCATGCACCGCCCCGTTCCAAGCTCCCGAGGATCGTCCGTCCCCACCGGCCGACCCGGATTCCTCGCCCTCCTCCTCGGCATCGCGCTGGGCGCCCCTGCCGCCACCGCCGCCCCCACCGAGGTGACGTGGCCACCCGTCGCCGAACTTTCCGCCAAACTGCGCTCGGAGCTGCCTTCCCTGCCCGCCCCGGACCCGGCCCACACCAATGCCGAGGTCTACGCCCGCTCACTCGCACCCTGGGTGCTGCCCGGAACGGATACCAACCCGGCCAACACCTCCTCCGCCCTCCTCCGCACCAACCTCTACCCCGGTGCCTCCGGTTACCTCCGCGTTGGAACCGTCGGCCCCTCCCTCGTCGACTCCCTCCGCTCCGCGGTCGACGGACTCGGCCAATCAGGCCCCCTCTCCGGTCTGGTTCTCGACCTCCGCTTCGCGAATGGCACGGATTTCGAGTCCGGCATCGCTGCCGCCTCCGTCCTCGCTTCCAACGACCCCGTGGAGTTCCAGCTCGGTCCCAACACCTGGCGCACCCGACGAAGCGACCATCCGCTGTCAGTCCCGATCCTCATCCTGGTGAATCGCCAAACTCGGCAGGCCGCCGAAGCCCTGGCCGCCGCCATCCGCACGATCGCCGCCAAATCCCTCGTGTTGGGTTCACCCACCGCCGGTCAGGCCCGCTCCTACCGACCCGTGCAGGTCTCCGACTCCCTCACCCTCCAGGTGGCCGCCGACGCCCTGCGCCTTCCCGATGGCTCCGAATTTCCTGCCGCAGGCCTGACGCCCGATCTTCGCATTTCCGTTTCCGAAGACGACGAGCGCGCCTACGCCGCCGACGAATACCGCCGGGTGCTCCAGGGCCGTCCACTGGCCTCAGCCAGGCTTGGCCGATTGAATGAAGCCGAACTGGTCCGTCGCCGACGCAACCCGCGCTCGCCATTTGAAGACTCCCGTCCTCACGACGAGGAACGACTCAATCACTCCGACACCGGAAACACCTCGGAAGCGGACGCCGCACGCGCGGTTCAGGACCCGGCCCTGGCGGTCGCCCTGGACTTGATCTCGGGGATCGCCGCGGACACTGCAGCCGCCCCAACCTCGCCCGGTGCCTCCGGGGATTCCCGTTGACGACACCCTTGCCCGCCAACATTTTCCGCGCCGCCAAGCTGGAATGAAGACCATCCTTTTCGTTTGTACGGGCAACATTTGCCGCAGCCCGATGGCTGAGGGGCTCTTCCGGCACTTGACCGCCCGCATGGATGGCCGCTACCGGGCCGTCTCGGCCGGGGTGGCCGCCGTCGATGGCATGCCGCCGAGCACGCATGCGGTCCAGGCTCTCCGCGAACTGGGTATCGACATCAGCCGGCAGCGCAGCCGGGCCCTCACCGCCCAATTGATCCGCGAGGCCGACCTGATCTTCGGCATGACCCACGGCCACGCCAATGCCGTCACACTCATGTATCCGGACGCGGCCAACAAGACGCTCGTCCTCCGCGAATTCGACGAAACCCTCGAAGACTTCGACAAGGACATCGCCGATCCCATCGGAGGTTCCTTCTCCGTGTACCTCCGCTGCCGAGACGAGATCGAACAAGGAATTTTCAGCATGTTGAAGCACCTCCAACACCTCGAAAGCGAGGCCTCCTCCGGCCCTCTGGCGTCCAAGACCTCCATCGCCATCGGCTCCGACCACGCCGGTTTCGAAATGAAACAGGGCCTCGTCCAGTACCTGAACTCCAAGGGCGTCGCCGTCGAGGATTTCGGCACGCGCTCCGCAGAATCGACCGACTACCCCGACTACGCCCGCCCCGTGGCCCTCGCCGTCGCCGGCCACCAAGTTTCCTTGGGCATCCTCGTCTGCGGCACCGGCATCGGGGTCAGCATCGCCGCCAACAAAGTCCCCGGCATCCGCGCGGCGCTCTGCACTTCGGAGGAGATGGCGCGCCTCGCCCGGGCCCACAACGATGCCAACGTGCTCTGCCTCGGCGGTCGTGTGATCACCCAGGAAACCGCACGGACCATCGTCGATGCCTTCCTGGCAACCACCTTCGAAACCCAGGGCCGCCACTCCCGTCGGGTCGCCAAGCTGGAATCCTCCGCTCCCAGTCTCGCCGCCGTCGATCCCGCCATCGCCCAGGTCATCGCCCAGGAACGTCGACGGCAGGAGGAGAACATCGAACTCATCGCGAGCGAGAACTTCACCAGCCGCGCCGTCATGGAGGCGCAGGGATCCGTACTCACGAACAAGTACGCGGAAGGGTATCCGCAGAAACGCTGGTACGGCGGTTGTGAATTCGTCGACATCGCCGAGCAGCTGGCCATCGACCGCGCCAAGCAGCTCTTCGGCGCCGAACACGCCAACGTTCAGCCGCACTCCGGCTCCGGAGCCAACATGGCGGTCTATTTCGCCTTCCTGAAGCCCGGGGACAAGATGCTGACCATGGACCTTTCACATGGCGGCCATCTCACCCACGGCAACCGCGCGAATTTCTCCGGCAAGTTTTTCGAGATTGTGCATTACGGCGTTCGCAAGGACGACGAACGCATCGACTACGATCAACTCGCCGACATGGCGCGTGAACACCGGCCCAAGATGATCACCGTCGGAGCCAGTGCTTACCCGCGGATCATCGACTTCGAACGCATGGCGCAGATCGCCTCGGAAGTCGGCGCGATGCTGCTCGCCGACATCGCCCACATCGCCGGCCTGGTGGCCTCCGGTCTGCATCCGAGCCCGGTGCCGCATGCGGATTTTGTCACCACCACCACCCACAAGACCCTGCGCGGACCGCGCGGCGGGCTCGTGCTCTGCAAGGCGAAGTACGCCAAGGAAATCGATTCCTGCGTGTTCCCCGGCATCCAGGGTGGACCGCTGATGCACGTCATCGCCGCCAAAGCCATCTGCTTCGAGGAAGCCCTGAGGCCCTCCTTCAAATCCTACCAGCAGCAGATTCTTCTGAATGCCGCCGCACTCGCGCAAGGCATGCAACGCAATGGGTATCGGCTCGTCTCCGGCGGCACCGAGAACCACCTCATGCTCGTCGATGTCGGCGCCCGCGGCCTGACCGGCAAGGATTGCCAGCTCGCCCTCGACGAGGCCGGCATCACCGTCAACAAGAACACCATTCCCTTCGAAACCCGGTCGCCGTTCCAGGCCAGCGGCATCCGCCTCGGCTCCCCCGCCATCACCACCCGCGGCATGAAGGAAGCCGAGATGGCGTCCATCGCCGACATGATCAGCGAAGTTCTGCTCGATATCAAAAACGTCGAAAATGCACGAAAAGTCCGGACGCGCGTCCGCGAGCTGACCTCGCGATTCCCGCTGCCCGCTTGATCCAAACCGTGTTCCGGGACTGGAACGCGCTGCTGAGATTCATCCCGCCCGAGGCGGAAACCGACGTTCCCCGTGGCAACTTCCGCCTTGCGGGGGCGCCCAACTTGGTTTTTGTTCGCGGCCGAGGCTCCCTGTTGCAGCCCCT
>CAUJJW010000201.1 GCA_963205105.1 Verrucomicrobiota bacterium
CGTGCACCCAATATACCGTTTTCCCACAAGCAGTATTGGGGGTAATTCACACCTAGCCAAACGGCGCCTGTTTGTGGCCGTAATATTCTGTGCAATGTCGCGCTTCCTCCTTGGCCTGGAATCACTATCTCAACTGTCTGAACATTTACACTCTCAGAATTCCCATTGGAGGTATTGAGCTGTATCTGAGCAACGGGACTCCATTCCCCGTTCAAAACGGCAGCGTCAAGGGAAAGAATCCGAGGGGTAAGGAGAAACAACACGACAGCCGCTGCGCGGCACTTGACCGCAAGTCGATCAATTGGAAAATGTAATTTCATTTGTGGTTGTGTTGAGCCGAAAATTCTGTTGGATCCACGTGTTGCTGTTGGTCAGCGTAGCGCTGGTTCCAAAGCCAAAGACGGCTGTAGCGTCGAAGACTGCTTCTGCTCCGGCTTTCGTCGTGTTGGTATGCATCAAACCGTAGGCGGGATCGTAATAGACAAAACTCGACGCTCCCAATGGATACTTTACGAGATAGTGATTACCGAAAACCTTCTCTGCGGGTGCATTTGGGGATGTTCCTTGACCTTGGATGGAGCTTGAATTCGATGTGAGATCTCCGTAGTTGTGGGAGTTGTAGTTTGGAACTAAGGAGCCATCGAGGTTATGATACACAATGCGCCATTTGTAGATTGATCCTGGAACGGTACCGGGATTGTTCGTTGACCAATTGTTTACCATAAATGCCGTATCGCCTGTTTTCTTGCAGCTTACGGTGGAAAACTCGGAAAGAATACCATTCGCCGCCAAGACCTGAGCGAATAGGTTAGCCCAAGCTGTACAAGTGCCCGTACCACTTTCCAACAGACATTCAACGTCATTGCAGTCGCCTGAGAAAGCAATATTCGTTTTGTAGTAATATAAGACGTTGTTGTCCCAGGTTTTTGCGGATCTTGTCTTAAACCTGCTCCAGCTATTGGAGACCGCCTGCTGAGGGGAGGTCGCGCCTGTCGTTGCGCAAGCATGGTGAATAACCGTTCTATACAAAAACGTACCATCAAGTGGATCCGCAAGCGTTATATACGTCGGTATTGAACTTGATCCTGCGAAATTTGTTGGGCCACTGCCTATTGCGTAGAACCAGTTCACCGTTAATGGGTCCTTGTAGTCGACCCGATACGGCAGCAAGCTTGAGGTCTTGGCCGAAAACGCGAGGTTTGTGTCCCCAGCGTAAATACTGAAATTGGCGTTCGTGAATACGAGGCCTGAGCTGATTCCTAGAATGTACCCCGTGCAGTTAGTGGTCGCGTTTGCTACGGTAAAACGTACTTCAGCGGTAATATGGTTGTTCGCCACAACGACGACCGGACTGGGAGTGCCTGTTGGCGCCCATTGATAGAGGGCTGGATATGCAGATCCGGCATCGGTGTACAGTGGCCTAGTATGGAAGCCAGCGTTCACAAGGGTGAGGGCTGGCACCGCTGAAGCAGCTAGCACTAAGAACAAATTGAAACTCGTCACGGCCGCCCAAGACAGACGAATTGAAAATCGTTGGAGTGTTTTCAAGTTACACTGTTTGCTTGCCCAGTTCATGCTAGATTGAGGCTGATATGGAAGTCTTGTCTATTTGTCAAGAAGTATTGTGGGTGGCGAATCGCACTGCACTCCGAACGACGGGTTTGTTTACTACCAGGACCGCAACTTGGACTACAGGCGGATGCGCAAAAGCCGATGATTGGGCGGCAACCTCGTGACCGGTGTAGCCCATACAGCGGACCAAGCAGTAAGGCATGAATTGTGGACCGCATTCGGAGTTACGGTGTCTGGTGCGCTTTAACTTGATTCTCCGATATCCAGATCGGTAGTGTCGATGGAATGTCAGCGCCCACGGCTACCACCGAGGAGCGTGCCATTCTTCAGAAGCGGCGTTGGCCACGCGCACCTCTCATGGATGAGCATTGAAGCCGCTTCACGCCGGACAAGCTTCTGGAGTTTCCGTAGCGCTTGGATCGCAAGGTCAGAAGTCTGGTGAGTGCCCACAAACAAGGAGAGCCCTACCAGGAGATAGGTTTTGCCGCGGCATGAGGTCGGCCATTGGCCGTAAGTCGGGGATTTAATCGCAGGCGTCACCTTCGAAGGTCCAGCTGAAGTGAGAGCTCTGCGGTCTCATTCAGCCGCGAAGCCATTACCTTGGGCTGGCTGCGCTCCATACGCTCCGCGACCCGCTCGATGCTTTCTCCTCCAACGTAAAACCGGCTCGCTTCCCGAGCCCTCGATGCTTGGACGTAGGTCAGTTCCCGGTTCTGCATCGAGCCGGTCAAGATGAACGCTTCTTGCACCGTCATGCCCTGGGATTTATGGGTCGTGAGCGCATACGCAAGGGTTAGGTGCGGGTATTGCGAGGCATCCACGCTGACCGCTCGGCCCCCGTCGATTTGAATCGTGAGGGTGGTGCCGCTACGTGAGGTCACGGTTCCGATTTCACCATTGAAGACCATCAGCTTTTGACTGTTGCGCGTGAAGAGCACCCGGTCTCCGAGGTAGATGGGCGTGTCGGCAACATCCAGCGCCTCGCCGTGGACAACGCCCGCACTGCGACGGATCTCCTGCGCCATGGCGTTGAGGCGGGTCACCTCTGCGTTTGTGCCGGCCAGGATGATCTTCCCCGCCGGGTTGGCTGCGGCGCGTTGGCTCCAGTCTGCAACAAGCCTGGATTCCGCAAGCGTCGCCGAAGGCGAAAGCTGAACCCGCTCCCGTTCGGCGTGGGCGGTTAACCCGTCTAGCGACCTGCCTGCGGCAAAGTCGTGGACTGCTTCTCGAGCCCATTCTTCCCGTTGTCGCCGAATGTCAGTGAGGCGGGTGGCACCATAATCCCGCGAGAGTGCAGAAAAGCCGCCACCGGCTTCAATTGCCTGGAGTTGGGCGGCATCCCCGGCGAGCACGAGTTTGGCGCCGGTCTGCCCGCATGCCTCTACGATACCCCGCAGTTGGCGCGTTCCAACCATTGCGGCTTCATCGACCAGGACAACGGAATGGGGTCCCAGGATGATCGCCCCGTGCTGAACACCCCACAGAAGCCGGTGCAGCGTCTGACTGGGAATCCCGCTGCCTTCTTGCAGGCCAGCAGCGGCTTTCCCGCTAAGGCTCGCACCGAGCACGGTCAGGCCTTCGGCCTCCCACGCCTCGCGGGCAACCCGGAAAGAAAAGGTCTTTCCGGTGCCCGCCATTCCAGAAACAAGATGCAGGCCGCCCAGGGATCCCGTGACGGCTTGCACGATCTCCACTTGCTCGGAGGTGAGTTCCGGATGCTTGGAGAGAATGTTCTCGGCGAGAAGTTCGGTTCCTGGCACGAGCACCTCGGCTGCGTGCAGCTTCTCGGCGGCCGCAAGTAGCGCCTTTTCAATCTGGACCATCTCGGGGGTCGAAAATTGGTCCTCTCCTGCTTTCCGCCCCACGGGGATCAGCTCACGGCGGTTCAACAGGTCGTACCGAATCTGAAGAATGTCCTTGGCCGAGAGCCCCCGGCCTTGCGCCTCTTCGGCGAGAGTCTGGGTCAACCTTCGGGTGGAGAAGTGGCTATCATGCGCTGTTAGGGCGGAAAGCGCCTGCTGGCCCGCCTCTTTGCCCTCGCGCCTCTCGTCCCGCACCGGAAACGGCGCATGCACCAGGTGTTCGACATTGCGCGAGGTCCAATGATGCTCCCGCCCGATGGCGTGCCAGGACTCGAATAGTTCCGCCCGGGGGATGTGGGCCTTTTTGCTGCGGGTCGCGAATGCCGCTACTTCCGCCGCCTTGGCTCCCGACAATCCTTTGTCTTTGAGCGCCGCGACAATTTCATGCCGGCGCTTTGAAAATGTATCCATCAGCCCTTGGTCAACACCGAGGATCTCAAAGCTCCGTCCCTCGCGTACGGCCCGCAGCCCCAGGCGTTTTTCTAGTTGCGCCGCCAGTTCGGCACGGAAAATGGCACCCGCCGCATGCTGATGCCGAAAGAGCTCCCTGGGGTCCAAGGTGCCTACCGAGCCATCCGGCCGAATACCGAGATTGAGAAGCAGCGTGTGCACGTGAAGCTGCGGATCTTGCGCTCGGCTGGTCGAATGCGGAAACGCCGCCAGGAGCAATTCCGCCCGATCCCGGACAACCCCGTTCTCCCCGCGCCTACTGACCGCACCAACCCCCGCCAAATATGCTACTCCTTCTCCTACTGCCCCCTTTAGTGCCGCTTCAATTTCCTCCCGAACCGGAGCTGAGGCTTGGCTCCAGATCGTGCTGACCGATTTGGGAGCACTCCAGGTCAGATCCCACCCGCAGCGGCGCCCTTTCGACTGAGCATTTCGCACCAGAGTTTTCTCTCCATCGGGACTGAATCCCCGAAACAGATTCCGGAAGGCCTCTTCGTCGACTTGACCCTCAAGCCCGAGCGCGTTGGCCCCATCTCCCAGCCAGAACCCTGGGGGCTCCTCGGCGTCCAGGTAATAGTCATCGCGCGAAGCAAGATTCAGGTAGTACTCGCATTGGGCTGAGCCCTTTATGGGCTTCGAAATCGACAGCACCTGGGCTCTCCGAACGTAGAACGCAGTTTAATGCGTGGGGTGTGGACCGAGATATTCCCGAAACCAGTCCCAGAATCCTGGGAAAGCGAGTTCACGAGCCGCACTCACCAACTGCCACGGGTCGGGGGCGGCAAAGGCAGATGGTGGCCTCGTCCGATTCGTCCCACGGCCGCAGGTACTGCTGGATTTCGGGGCGAGAAATCACGTTGGGCACATCGGGGTCGACTGGCATGAGGGCGCCGTCAATCCAGGCGCCTGGGATGTTGTCGCGAAAGGCGCCGGTCAACGGGCTAAGGAAGTATGCGCTGAGCCCGGTCTCTTTCGTGGTCTCGGGCAAATCGAGGAACTCGGAATCAAGCACGACGGCGCGCTCAGCGATGCCATTGGATTCCGAGGAACCGCTGCTCCCGCCGGAATTAAGGCCAAGGCCTCGGAAGTTGCGGTTCTGACTGCGGCCGAGGCTGCGCTCCACAACCTCGCGCTTGCCGTGGGATTTTGATGCCCATTCGGCCGTCTCCGGGCTGTTGAGCCGCAGAATAATCTTCGTGTTGCACTGTCCGAGGAGTTCGTCGGCGACTTCGCGACCATAAAGGTGACGGAGGCCGTTCACGTCCTGGAATCCAAGCACCACCGCCACTCCCTTGCTCCTGCCCTTGGTCAGGACCCGCGATAAACCGTCCAGACGGCCGGCCTCGCGAACTTCATCGAGGAACAGCCAGTGTACCCTGGGATTTTTGAGATCGTTCTCCTGCTGGCTCAATAGAAGCTCCGAGAGGCGCTGGAATAGGAGCCGGTTGATTGTGTCGATGGCGGCGCGATTCTCCTCGTCGTTCCCGAGCAGGAGGATTGATTCCTCGGTCAGCCAGTCCCTGAGGCTCAGTTTCCCCCCGGCACGGTCCCAAGCCGCGGCGATGATCTCGAATGGCGCGGTATGAGTGAGAATCGTCGAGATGATGTTTTGAAAGGTTCCGGGGTGCTCGAAGTATTGGAGCAGATGGCGGGTCGCTTCCGTACGTTCCAGAACGCTCCGTAGGAATTTGGGGTCGCGCAGCACCAGCAGCACCTGGCGCAGGGTCCATTCGCCTCCGGCGGTCTGAATGAAGCTTATGAGCACCCCTGTGAGCAGGTGCCGCGCGGCTTGGGCAAAGAATGGGCTGCTGTCGTTCTTGGAATCAGGAATCAAAAGGGTCGCGGCCTGAAGCGCGGCCGCAGGCGAGGTGATGTCTTTGGCCATGTCCCAAGCCACCGACCTCGAATCCAGCGGGTTCATGATGTGCACCGGGCAGGTAAGATTGAGGCCGGCCAGCACGGAAAGCGCGTCCTGCTTGGCGTCGTACACCAAGGCCCGGGTGTTGGCGCCGGTTCCAATGCGCGGAAGGACCGACTGCATCAAGAGGCGTTGCAGGATGGTTTTGCCGCTGCCGGTCGCGCCGACAAAGGCGATGTGCCCATTGGCAAGTCTGGCAGGGAGTTTGAGCCGTCCGAGTTGGAGCGATGGATGCCCGGGTTCAATGCTTGTCGCGAGGGAAACTGCGACATCGCTGGAGGAGCGAAACGTGCGGCCTCGAAGATGGGTCGTCGAAACAGGGCTCCGTTTGCGTGTCAGAGCGCGTACCCCTGCCACGCAAGCAGCACAGACGGAAAGCATCCCGATGATGCCTATGGTGTCCTTGAAAAAGAGCATGGTGCCGCGGAAAAGCCTCCGGAACCTCCACTCTGCGTTTATCGCGGCGGCAACGTGGAGCGCAAGAGAGGAGCCCTTGTTTCAAGTGCCGCTCGGCGACTACCCGTCCACCACAAGCGCCAACTCGATGGCAGTCCGCTTCTCGTGGGAGCGGCCAGATTCGTAGGCTTGGGGTCCACAACCTATGTCCCACGAATCACGAATCGACGGCACCGACTTTGGCACCGTCCGCGGATACCTCAGCAACCCCCATTCGCCCATTCAGGCCGTGCTCCATGTGAAGGATCGGGCAACTTTGGCGGACTTGGCCAACCGAATCGACACGGCCCTCGCCGACAGGACGGGTTCCAAGCTCTCCGAAATGCTCGCGAGGATGGTTCAGGAGGGCACACTCAAATTGTCGCTTCGCGACGGGCTGAAAATCAGAGGCGTCGAAGCGACAATCGCGGCGGCCAAGGTTCCCCGCTGCGCCTTTTGTGAGGTTATCTATCAGCCGCCGTTCTATTTGGCGCACACGCCTGGCCTCTTCGAGGGCAAGTTTGACCGGGTGCTGGACAAGGGCGCAGCTCGGAGCGAACCGACCCGGTCGCAGGGGCAGGACTCGTCGCAGCAGGATCGCTCAAGGAGGGGGCCGACCCGGGAGCGGGGTCGGTGAAGGCGATCGCCGGATTGCGCGCCCCAGGCAGCGGATCCACTCGGCTTCGAATGTGTTCTGCCCGAGACAATCGTGCGTTGATGGGAACCGAATTGGCCATCCGCGTATTTCATCCATGACCTGACTCTCCGCCTGCATCACCACGGTCAGTGCAGCGCGGACCACCACGCTCAAGGGCACCTTGGTTCCGACCTGCTTCTGAAGTCGCAGGAGGAACTCGTTCAAATCGTCGTCCTCGGTTCGCGTCAATACGAAGCGCTTGGTGATCGTTGCCTCGCGAGCTGCTGACTCGATGGCCGGCAATGAAACCACCGTGGAATGCTGGACCGGTTGCGGACGCTGTACCACGCGTGGGGCGACATTCGTGATGGCGGGACTTCCACGGCCAGCCGCAGCGACATCCCGCGCCAAATCAGCAGCGATTGGATTGTAGGGCTCTTCCTCAAATGCCTTCCTACCCATTGCTTGCCTCCTGCGCTGGGACACTGGCGGACGCTTCTCCAGTCCGAATGCCGCTTAGTCGGCTCTCCACCTCCATCGCAAGCTCGCGGTACTCCCCTGCGACCAGATGTGTCGGCTGATACTGAAGGATCGTCTTCCCGAGACGCTGCGCTTCCTGGACGACAACGCTGCGGCTGATCTCGGTGGCAAACTTCAGAGTGCGGCCACTGGGGTCAATGCATGTGCGCTCGACGTAGGATACCAATTGGCGAGATAGCCGGGTCTTTGGTCGGGGGAGCGCGCAAACGACGACTCCCAACAGCATGAGCTTCGCGTTTGCGTACTGTTGGGCTGTTGCGATGTCTTGGAGGGCCTCGCCCAGAGCGCTCACCGCAAGGTGGTCGGGCATCGCGCTCAAGATCACGAAATCAGCTGCCTTCAGAGCCGGAACCGTTGTCTTGGTCTTTTGCGGCGGCGTATCCAGAAAGATGTAATCGTAGCGTCCCCGTAGCGCTCGAATTGGCTCGATCAGAAGGTCTTGCTGCACCACCCACGGATTCTGCGCCAAAAACATGTCAAGTTCGGCGAGTTTTCGTGAGCTGGGGATGAGGTGCACGTTGGGCGGCAACGGGACTTCCGGTTCCGCGTCGGTGATGATCGTGTCCTCGGCGGCTTCAGATCCCGTGAGTAACTCGAACGAACTTATCCAACCATCAGTAGGCGCTCGAAGCGCCTTGGTCGCGCCGGAGGTCATGTCTAAGTCGATGATGAGCGCAAGCCGTCCCCTCTCCGCCAATGCACTCGCTAAATGAATCGCGTTCGTTGTCTTTCCGACTCCTCCCTTTTGGTTTCCAACCGCAATTACAACAGTGTCTCGCTTAATCCTCTCTGCATCCATCAATTTTCTCCTAATGTCACCGTCGAAATGGCCAATGCGCCACTTGGCCAATTGGTAGGCACGAAAGCCATTTGGCCAACGGGACAATCTTCCTATCGCATGGATAAGGTCCTGTAGCAACGGATGATCTAGGTTGCTCGATTTGGCCCGTTGGCCATCAGGTCTGCCGGTTGGCCATCGCGCCAATTGGCCAACGGGCCAAGAAGTTGAGTTTCAGAGAGAGGCGGCACACAAGCGATGCGAGATTGCCTATTGCGTAGACGCAAAGGCTGAAGGAAATGAAATAGAGTATGAAGAACTGGAGTTTGTAAATGCGCGGCTGACGAAGGAACGAACTGCGGGACCAGCGTTCTAGCGCTGGTCCCGCGGCATCATCGGTTGCGAATCGGAGTAAACAAAACGGAGGCCGGTAGACAGAGGCCTCGGTAAAGGCAGAAGCTAAACAACAAGCATTGAATAGCCTCTGATTACCCCATTCGAAGCCGTACCGCAAGGGTGCCTTTAGGAGCGCTCTGTGGATTCGTTGCGTCGAGCCCGCGGTGGAGGGGGTTTGATGAATGGTGGCTATGGTTCGGTGACGGTTGGCCAATTGGCCAACGGGCTATGGGCTTGGAAGGCTGGGCAGATTTCGTTCTCGGCGTTTCGGGTGTACCTCGCGTGTTTTGAGATGCTGAACGTCCGAAAGGCTGCGGCGCGAGTTGTGAAGCCAGTCCGGCGGCAGCGTAAAATCACACCAAGGTATCGGCTGCGCGAGATTGGAAGACTGACATCGCTTAAACCCCGAACAATTCAGCGGGCACTTGGGGACTTGCAGCGCGCAAGACTCCTGACGTTTGCCGAAAGCACCATCCAAGTGGCGGAGAGCCCCGTGGTGGGCGCGGAAGGGGAGTGGGCCCTGTTGGCCTGCGGACGCAGCGAAAGGCGTCCTATTCCCCTCCCAAGGCCTCTCCTGCGGTTCCTGGCGCGAAACCCTACCGCCGGGCTAACCAAGGTGATTCTGGCGTACGTCCTGCGTGGATTGTCGATTGGCCGAAGGACCGGGGTCATTGGAAACCGCGGGACCGTCAAGGCGTCGTGGATCGAGGGCACCTTCGGGCTCGGTCTCCGTGCCGTGCGCTATGCCCAGGCGAACCTTAGGCAAGCGGGTTGGATTTCCAAGGATACCGGTTCCTTCCAACGGAAGCTTAACCGGGACGGCGCCTACTTCGTTATCAACCTGGAATGGAACCCGCCGGGGCAGCGGCGTCGGCTTATCTCGGATCGTCCTTCGGTAATCGTGAACCCGGATAAGCCCTGCAGCGAGATTGCACCCCTCCGTCCCGAAAATGGTCGTCAATTTGCACCCCCTACTAAAGACAAGGAATCTTCTATCGAAGTAAAACACCAGGAAGCTCTGCCGAGCGAAGTCACTGGTGTATGTTCAGTGGAAGCAGCCGCTCGACGCCCTTCGCCACAACAGGAAGCCCTTCCGACTCCAAGCCTGTGGAACATCGTGCCCACGGACCTCCAGCGCCTTTCCCGCATCAAGGTTCTTTACAGCCAGGCGGCCCACGTGGGCTGGATTCAGCCTAGCGAAGCCGCAGGTTTGAATTTCCTCGCCGCCGCAGTTCGCGCTCGCCAGGTAGTCGGAGATCCGGTCCGCGTTTTCGTGGGGATCGTGAAGGCTGGCCTATGGCAGAACATCACCCAAGACCAGGAAGAGCAAGCAAGGCGGGCCTTTGCGCGCCTTCGGGATGGAGATCCCGGCTGGTTTGATACAACCAAATCATCGCAACGGAGTCAGCCCCCGCGCGAGTTACCAGCACCGAAGACATCATGTTCGCAAACCGCAGCGCGCTGCAAATTTTATGCGTCCGAAGCGCTAGGAACGAATGAACCTTATGTCTCCTGAATAGCGCCCACTCTCAAGGATTCGCGTCAGAGCCGTCCACCAATCGCGCATCTCTTTCGAGCAATTCTGATGATCCACTGCTTCAGTGACGTCGAGAACGTCTTCATGAAGGCAGTAAAGGACGTCAGCATCCGAGTACGGGTTCGCACGGTCTGGCGCTGCAGCAACAAGTTCTTCGAAGAGGTGCGGCGGTGTGCAAACACTCAAAATAGCGGACATGACAAGCTGGTGGTTGCAATCCGAAAAGCGAAGGGACAGCGGCTCTACAATTGGCAAAGCGACTGCGTCTATCTGTTCTACAATTTCCTGATACCCGCCCATCTCAAGACAAGAATTTTACGTACAACGCATGACAAGTCAACCGAATTTTCTTCTTTACAAGCAGAAATCCGACTTCTAGCAATTGACGCATAACCAGCTTATGCCAGCAACTTTCAAGCTCGCCCACATCTCGGATCTTCACTTTTCCGACGGTGCGGATGGCGAAGCGGCCAACCACGCCCACTCTATTCCCCACCTTCGCATTGTCCAAAGGCTGCTTGAGGCCAAGGGTCCGTTTGACCGAGTCGTAGTCACTGGCGATCTGACGAATCGCGGAGACAGGGCAAGTTTACTTCGGGTCCGAGACTGGTTGTTTGGTGAGTTCTCGGTCAGCGCGGACGAGAAGCTTGGGCTAAACCTCCCTCTGAGCCTCGTCAGGATCATTCCAGGAAATCATGACGCGTACAACTGTGAGTCTTCAGTGGGATCTCCACTCGATAACTGGCAGAAGTCGCTTCACCAGTTTTATCAAGTATTTCCAACGGAGCATCTAAACGGTTGCCACTATGATTGGATCGAGAAGGATGGCAACGGTTTGTTTATCGCACTTATTGATTCATGCTATCTCGGGGACCCTACGCTGGACAACGTTACAGGCATTCGGCAGCAAGCGGTAAGCCGGATCTCAAAAATTGCGAGGGGCAAGATCAGCTATAAGCAGAGTCGACAGCTACTGCGTTGGTGCGACCAAGGGATGGCCGGGCAATTGTTGGACCGAGAATCCGACAGACTCATTGCAAAGGACGTCTTTGCAAAGAGCCTAAAAGTCGTAGCCATGCACCACTACCTGTTCGAGCCAGCGGGGCACTTTGAAGATTTCTTTCTAAGAACGGACCACCGAGATATTGTTTTCAAGAATCTTGTAATGGCTGATGTCGATATGAGTTTGTGTGGTCACAAACACGTTAACGACTTCAAGCCGATGTTTTATGGCCAACACTTGGATGTTCGGGGTAAGGGTCGGTATTTGATCAATCTCTTTCGACGAACTCTTGGCATTAGTACGTTGCCATTCCAATTGAGCGATACCAAGGGGCGGAAATTTGGCGTCAAATTCACACAAATGTTCTGGATGAAACTTTTGCATACCAGATCGGAACTCGGACAGGATGTTGACTCGGAGGAGTTTATCGAGAGGGCAGTGCAAGCATTTGTTGAGGCCTTGGACAGGCCGTTTGATTTTATCGATCGCCTGAGGAAATTTTCCAAAGAGTACGCGTGCGAGGGTTCAGAATTCGTTAGTGAGGAGTTTGTGGAGGAGATTCAGAACCGTCTTTGTTCTCGCTTAACCATACAAGAACGCATTCGACTCAAGGGCATTGCCGAGTTGTCCATTGGTAGGATTATTCGGCAAGTCAACAGTCGACCATTTATCCAGTCGATGACGGGCTCTTCAGGTAAGGCGTCAGATCAGGGGAAGTCCCGAAGTGTGAATCTATACGAGATCGAATTCATTGGGGAAGACTGTAAGGTGACTAGAAGGAGGTATGATATCTTCCCCGGAGCTACGGAGGAGCTAAAAGAGACGCCGCAGGGCGTAACTTTCTCGAATTTGCACAGGCTTTCCGCCACCATTGTTTAGCACAATCCTCATAGATCCGATTTGCGATGTCCATTGCGCGGCTCCGGGATGAGGCTCCCGGCTGGTTTTACGCGGCGCCCGTTGCCCCTGAGAGCGATTTCGGGAGCTCGGAATCCCAGGATTCCCGCCCGTCTGCGCGAAGCACATCATTCCAATCGGCGCCGCGGCTCGCGGGCCGGTCCTCGACAATCTCCACCCCAAGAGGACGCAGGCACTCGCGGATGCCGCTGCCAAGGCGGTCGCCCCCGGTGTCGTTGTCGAGTGCAATGGCGATTTGAGCACCAACTTTCATCTTTCCTACCGCCAATCTGAGAAGATGCGGTTGGTTTTGATTTAGGGTCCCGGCGATGCTCACGTAACGGCTTGTGGGCGGCCTTCTGATCGCGAAATGGCTGAGTCCGTCGATGGCGGACTCCACGATCACCAGAACGTTGTCGGCGTCTGTTGTGTTGCTCTCCCAAAGTCCCTTCTCGCCGCCCGGGGCAAATCCGGTGAAGTGGTGGTTCTTCATCTCGAAGCCTGAGAGGCCCGCCTCGTTCGAGTGCGGGAAGATGGCGTTTCCGCGTTCATCGCTGCGAATGCGGCCGGCAAAGCGCGGATCGGCAAGAACTTTGGGGGGAATTCGTCGCTCGGCCTCCAGGTAGGGGTGATGGCCGGCGATTGGCTGCATGCCTTCGAACTTAGCGCGTACGCGAAGCAGATCCCTTGCAACGGGCTCCAGCAGCGGCACCGAGGGAACTGCTGCTGGTGTCCTCTCTGCATTGGTTGGTGCGTTCAGCCACGGGCGGAGTTCCTTTCGCACCTCGCCGAGGGACAGCGGGTGTCGCCGCTGCACGAAATCGATTATCGATCCGCAGTCTTGATTGGTGCGAACGGAAAAGTAGATCCAATGCCCGTCCTGATCGCGAGAAATCACAACCTTGTCGCCGTCCGGGTGCCGCAAGACCGCAGAACTTCGGCTCGATGCCTTGCGGTCGAGCAGGTAGCCCGACGCAAGCGCGTACTCGGCCAGATTAATATCTCTCTTGAATGCCGAGAGTTCCTCTCGCCGGTCCAATATGGCAGTCCTCCAGAGTGCAGAATAGCGCGAGGTGGGGGCGGTAGGAAAAGGGGGGATTCCAACGAGGATGATCGGCATCTCCCCAGGTCGCCCGATGATGCGCAATTGTGCGTAGTTTGCTGGGCGTGGTATGTCGGGTGAGGCGAAGCAAGAGGGGAGGGGCTGATGGAGCCGAAGGAGGGCGAACGTGGGAGGGAGCAACCCGAGAATCTGTTCGGCGATCTGGTGTTCCGGTACACTAGGGCACAAGCCATTGCCGACGGAGTTCTGGTGGACGTGTCCGCAGCCGCGCGCGAAGCGGGCATTCGCTTTCCGACGGCGCTGACGGCGGCCGCTTGGAACGAGTTCATCGCGGTGCCAGAGGGATTGGAAGGGGTTCAGGATGAGGCAGGGCGGCTTTGGGACATTCTTTGGATGTTCCGGCAGGCGGCTCGCCGTGAACCCGGGAGTCAGCTTGAGTTCCATGTCCTGGTGCAGAATGGCCAGGAGGGGCCGAAGGAGCGCACGCTCAAGTCTGTGTGCGGTCCTGGGGACCACGCGGAACCCGTCATCACAATCATGCTGCCGAGAGAAGACTAGACCCGTAGGCTTCCAAGTCGGCTCCAAATTTCTGTCGCGCCCAACTGCTTGCCTTTGCGCTACTTCAAGTGCAGAAAAGCAACATCTGCCAGAACATGCGGCAGCACAACGACCACGAAAGCACATGGAACCATGCACCACGGGCCAGGAAGCGATGGTGCTCAAATCTAGGCCGGTCGGAATCCAAAAGAGATGCATCACATTTATTCCTTGACATTAGGATCACCACAAGGTCTCAGCTTGGGCACTAATGAAATCTCACAAAGCACGCCAAGGTCATTTGCGTCCCCGCCGTGCTCCCGGAGCTCTGCAGCTTCTCGGAGCGAAAGAGTGAACGTGCTTGAGCACTTGAGATGCCAGGTGACACGGCAGTTAGGGTATGCAGGAAGACACCACTTGCAGTAGGATCTAAACATTTGGATCCGGTCCCCAAAAAACAATAGAGGGTGCGTCCATGACGAAGCATGCCAGTGGAAAACCTCCCAGTTGCTGCTATGAGTACCAGAACGAACCGGGCAGGATCTGTCCGTACCCACAGGTATTCTCCGACAAATCTATCGGGAACGCGGAGGGCTCGCCTCGATTGCCGATTGATTCAGCAGGGCTGTGTATCTTCCATTCAACAGATGAGCAATGGAAGGCGCGCAATGAGTTTTCCTCGTGGTTTCTACGCGTAATCGACGGGGTGGACGCCCGTCTCAGAGAGCATCCGTCTCGGTTGACGCAGTTGGACCGCTTTGACTGCCGAGGCTTTGTCTTCTCCGTGCCACCCGGAGCGCCGCTAATAGACCTGTCATACCGCGAGTTTCGGCGAAAGCTCGACTTAGTGGATAGTCGATTCCTTGGTAAGGTGGACTTTGAGGGGACTGCTTTTTATGAAAGTGCTTACTTCGAGCGAGCCTGCTTTCATGGCTATGCGCACTTTACAAAATGCCGATTCGCAAAGTCCGCTTACTTTGACGGTGCAACCTTTGACGACTTTGTCGTATTTCGGGATACAGAATTCAGAGGGGTTGGTTCATTCGTTGGTGTACAGTTTCCAACGAAGGCCACCACGTATTTTGAGAATATCAGCATTGGGAAGGCGCTAACGTTCAAGGGTATCGACCGACGCAGAGCGTTATTCTCTAACGCAGTAAGCATCAGTCTTTTAGGCAAGAGCGGTTCGCTATCCTTTGAGAACGTGAACCTTAATTGCTTAGATGCCTCAAGCCGCGCTCATATCGCGATGCTCGAATCATCAGGAAGGGCAACAGTTGGCCCAGGATGCAACAAATATCGCGTGTGCAAAGAGGTTTGCGTGCCTTACCGCGAGCGCCACAAGCCATTGCTGATGGAGATAGCCCAGGCGTTTGTCGAGTTATTCAACTATGACGGTACCCTGAACGGAACAGTCGGCGTTGAGATCGAGTACATGGAGGACTCTGCTACGATCCGCTATTTCTCTGATCTTGACGTGCCGCACGCCGATTTCGAAGAGATGCTCGCGAAAGCTGTGCCGATCTTCATCAAGTTCCTGCGAAATCCAGAGGACTATCTCAAGGCTCCGCTTAGTGTAGCGGAGTGGGACGCCTATCGTCGTGTGAAGCTGGTGCAACTCGGTCTGCTGCCTAGGATTGCGCTCGGGAAGAACTGGTCGTTTGAGGACACGCTCAATGTGGTGGGAAGTTGCCCTGGCCCCATTGGAATTGACGTGATCGCCGACTTACACCAGCATTACAGAACAATTAATTTGCAGTGCACGGGTAATGTCCAACTGGTGGCAGTGAACGCTTCCCAAGCTGGCACGCCTATTAGCATTGCTCCAGTTATGGGAGACAATTTTAGTAACATATCAGACTCGACGATTGTAAACCGGTCAACTGTTACCGGCTCGGGAAACACACTGTCTTCCGAAGGTGTAAAGGAGTTGCGAGATCTGATTGAGGGTATTCGGGGCCAGCTGCCAGCTGGGGCTTCAGGGGAATTTCTGAAGCACTTGGATCGTATGCATGTGGAGCTCGCGCATACGAGCCCAGACCGAACGTTATTGAAATCGATTTGGGAGGGAGTTGCCAGATTAGCACCTCAGTTAGGATCGGTGGCAGATGCGGTGGGTAAAGTGAGTGCCCTTATTCAATGAAAGAAATTTAGGGTGCACGATCGCGAGTCCACGCCTTTTTTACGAGTGCGCGTAGGCGCTGATCAGCGTGCCGCTTTCACTCTAATTCTTGGTATCGTCGTCGCAGCAAGATTGGTAACGCGATGAGTTTCGTGGCGAGCTCGAAGTAAAGAGATACCCCGGTTAAAACGAATTGGACCGTTCCAGAGCTCCAGGAATACCGCCAGAATAAGTTTGCTATTCGGTCGGCGGAATTGCTTTTCGCCATGGCTTGTTGCGTGTTTAGTGCGAGTTAGGCGCATTATGCGTACCAGCGCCACACTCAGGCCGGGCCAACGAGGTGCTGGATAGGGATGCGGCGATGATGGCGTGGACCAAGCGCGTGCCCATACCCGCGCCCATCAGATGCGATTGCCAGTACTGATGCCTATTTCTGCCGACGCCTCAAACAGCAGAAGGTAACCAGGCCGCCCAAAAATATAGACCACGGGGACGGTTCTGGCACCACGGGAAATGGTGAGAATTCAATGCTATCAATGATGTGAGGTGGTGAGCCCAATTCAGGTGACCCTTCTGAAGTAAAGAATTCCAATAGAACCGTTTGGCCCGCGAACTCACCAATATCTGCCCCGTACCATAGGTCGAGGTGAGATTCATCTACTAGATCTATTTGGACGCCATTGATACGGACGTCGAATACTCCGTACTGCCCCTGAAATCTCAATGACTGAGACTCCAGGGGAACGTCGCCACTTTGGGAGAGTCCGTAATGGGCAAACCTCCGCGGTTCGCTGGGGGTTGTGAAACCAGGCTGCAATGCCAGGCTAAATCGTCCCTGAATTACATTGTTATCGAATCGCCGGTCGGCGAGCCAAGCGCCTGGGGTGCCTGCAGGCCCTGTGCCGGCACCCATGAATGATTGAACCTCACCGTCGAACGTCAGCGTCCAACTAGGAATCAAGCGTTCTGTGGTGTCGGTTGTCGGGAAGTCCCCTGTAAAGCGTCCCTTCTCAAAATTGAGATTGTCAAAAGGAGCCGCGTTGATTTTTGGTTCTCCGATATGCAAAAGAGGCAACACCATCAATACTGTCTTCCAACAATTAGTTACGGCCATAATCCTCCAGCGCTGATATTTGTAAATGAACCTGACATGGTTGTTTTCAGGAAGAGCGACCGCGTTAAATAGCTCCGATTCCCGAGGGGAGGGGATGTGTCCGCCCATGAGTTCGTACTTATCGGAATTGATGTAAGGCGGGTCCAGCTGGAACCTAGGCCGCCCACTGTACGATAAACATGGTACTGAGCACCTGGATCAGGACTAGCAGTCCACGAGAGAACGACATGGCCTGATCCGTTGGTGGACACTCCCAATGGGCCAATTGCCGAAGGAGGCATGAGTCTTAACGATGGATCTCCAAGAAGAGACGCAAAAATTGGAGCTCCTTGAGAAGGGTCTCCTGCCGCAATAATGCTACCAGAAGCTAGATGTTCAGCCGAATTTACTGGCCATTCCCAGGCATCCCTGTAGGTCTTGAATAGACCGTCGCCCAGCGTATGCCCGAGAGCCATTATTGAGTACTTCCATTCGACATATCGAGTACCGAGGCCTACACCGAGATACGACCATGCGAGCCCGTTTGTGCGGGTCGCAAGCCTCGCTCGCGAAAGGTGGTCGGGATCAGACCAGTCACAGGCCCACGAACTGTAAATTTGCGAGAATGCAACCGGGGGCTCACCAGAAGGTGGAATTAGATTTGTGGTGTGGAAGACTTGCTTACCGTAGAAGCTGTTGACTACGGAATCGGCGTGTATACTGAGTCCTCCACCAGCTACGCCTCCCAGTATTCCCCAAACCGCAGGAATCGAGGCCACTTGGAAGTCTGTGTTGGCAAGACCAGCCGAGTTTGTACCAAAAAGTCCTGCGGCAAGTTGCCGAGAATACCTTGCGATTGAGCCGCTGACTGTGTCTAGCGATAAGGTTTGTTGCCTAGTGGGAGCAAAATAGGCTCCATATGTTGTCTTCTCCGGAACGACGACTTCCCGTCTCCGAAACCAGCGCGCCTTGGCGACGTATTGCGCCAATAGGTCGACTTCCCCACGGGGTGGAGTCGCATTACTGAATGCTGGCATACTTGCGAAATCGATTCGGCCGACGGCTAGCTCTAGGGATGCTAGGCCAGCAGAATTTGGTGGAACGAATGCCTGATCGAATGCGCCATCCGATGCAATATTGGTGTGACCTGGCTCAATACCATTTGCGCTACCAACTGGCCAGTTGATCGCGTCGGTCCATATACCATCCATATCACCGTAGTAGGAGTCCGTTGGAAGATCTCGTGAAGGGTGGCCGTCTGGGGAAAGCATTCCTGACCTCGGAATAGGCAGGTGCCCAAACAGGAGGACTGCTTTCGCCTGCGTTGGATAGGTATAGTAGTAATTTGTAATGAAGCTGCGAACCTCCGCGATTCGTTGAACATTATTGGACCAAGTCAAATCATCGTGACGAGGACCGTTAAAGCGGGTCACTATCCAACCCTCGGCCCAAAGATCACGAATCAGATTGGTAATGGACCCTGCGTAAGTCGCGTTGTTTGTCAGCGTTCTATCTGCAATTAGCAACATGTGTCCCGGAAACTCGTTTGGTGGCAGCATAATACCTGCCGAAAGTGTGGTGTATGGAGGCTCTGGAATGATTGCGAGATCAGAAGGTACAAGGACGTCCGCGAAAATGCGGTATTCGTACTCAGTTCCCACGACGACATTTGTATCGGCGAAGAGTGCAGGCGTAACGGTGGCTATAGTAGCCCAGTTAGTCTGAAGGCTCAGTCGCCGCTCAATTCTGTAAAGGCAATTTGATCTTGCGTTCCAATTGAGAGTGATGACTGGCGGTGAACTTGTCACGGTGGCGCTGACTAGCCAAGCGTTTGTGCAGAGGGCTATGGGCACATTCCAGGTTCGAATGTAGTCAATAATTCCATTTACCTGGGCCGTGCGATTGGTACTAGACCCAATAAAGATTCCATTTGCGCGGGACTCTCGATTTGGCCAGGCCTGAATTCCTGAACCATCAGCGACACGAATCCCACCCACAAAAATTGCGGAGGCATTCGTTGAGTAGGAAACTCGTATTGGAATGGGAAAGTCCTGTGGCGCCATTCCTGTGCAAAGTCGCAGCGATCCTTGCGCGTTGGTGATGACTGCACCGGCGCCGTTAGGTGACCGAAAAATGATGTTTGTGCCGGCGGCTCCGATTGCGATTGAGAATTCCCCAATTGAAAGCAGTTGCACCGCTATTCCAGGACCGCTACCGCTGTCCGCATTGGTACATACCGATCCAGAGCTGGCCCAGTAGGGCGAGAACCCGAACTCAATCGTTCCCTGTCGACAGTTTATGTTTGCCGCTCCATTGCTCTCGATGTCACGATAACGAAGTACGGCATTCGTGGAGGCGATGGCAACGCCTGAATCGGAGGGCCCTAAAGTCTGGACTAAGGCAATCGAATTAGTTTCGATGGGGGTGGCTCCGTTGCTACCCCGCCATGGGTTTGTTGTTGCTTCAAATTCAATGGACACCAAATTCATGGCCTTTACATTCGACCCATTGTTTGGGTCTGTTCCGTCTGCCACTTCTTCTGCATCGCTCCGGCCGTCGTAATCTGAGTCCGGATCCGTCGGTGAGGATTCACCCGAGTCAAGGATACCATTGCCATTGCTGTCTTCCTGAAAATCCGTGAGTCCATCCCCATCCGAGTCCATGGCGCTCGAATTTGGAGCCGGGCCGAAAAAGACACCGCTCCGAACGCAACTGGACAGGCTGTTTGTAGAGATTCGAAGCACAATGCTGCCGGTCACATCCCAGACGAGCCACTTCCCGTTGCCGAAAGCGGATATCGGCCTGGAGTCCAATAGTTCGCCTTCGATGTACGTGTCGCTCCCAAAGTAATCCCGGATCTCAATCGTCTGGGCACGGTTGGACAAGTCCCAGTCCAGGCAATAGACCGCAATGCGCACAGGCTTGGAGCTATTTATTGTGATACTTTCAGCGGTGGTGACCGTAGATGACAGTGCCGACGCCATACGACCTGAACCAGAGCGAAGCAGCGCCCGCGGGTCCGTCGTTGAGGAGGTCCAATATGTCCCAACGCCGGACATGATCCAATTGGTAAGGGAGGAGATATAGGGGGGTAAATTGGTGGAATCGTAGGGAATATGATATCCGTCGGCGCCATAGACACCTTTCCAGTTGCCTTGTGTGGTGAGGTCCGTTCCGACAAAGGCCACGCGGCTGTTAGCTCCACCGCTTGCTGGATAGTGAAACCCGATGTCAACCACCGAATTCGTCTCTTTGAGCTGATCGGCGCGGCAAGTGAAATGGAACAACCCGACGTCGTTGGCATTTTGGCTTCCGGCGTTGAAGAGGTTGGTGAGACTGCTGTTGCCACCTGTGGCAGGATAATAGAATCGCCCCAGGGGACCCGAAGCATAGATGGGTCCCAAGCCGGTCTTCGCGCTAGATCCGAAGGAGCTCAGGCCTGCTCGGAATGCGTTGTGCGAAGCGGTGAGATATCCTGTGCCGGTGGCAATGTCAGCGTCGAAAAGGTTGTTGCGGATTGTCCAGGACGAGGATGAATCCTGATTGTCGAAGGTGACCCTGCCGCGGAAGAAGAGATTATTGAACGCCGTGAGGGTATAGTTGGCGTACCCTGATAGTTCGAAAAAGGTGGCGACCGTGCCTTCGAAGAGATTGTTGGTCAGGGCGACCGATTGGAATTCGTTGCCAGCATAGGTGACGTCAAGATTGACACCGCGGAGTTGGCAGTGACTTAAGGCCAGCGGCTGAACTTGGCTGCTGGATCCACTCCCTGCAAAAAGAAACCTGCGCGGCGTGGTACTGTTGGTCGTGATGCCCAAATGACTTATGTCAGTGTAACGCATGTTCACCGAGGGTAATGCAGCTCCACTCGAATTTACTTCCAGGAAATTGAATGAATTAGTGGCGGCAGAACCCCAGTTGGTTGGTTGTTCCTGGACAGTATTGTACCGGACAAAGCGGTTGAGGAAACCTGGTGCCCCCTCGCTGACCAGCTTCGCGTTTTGGCGCAGGACGATCCCTTTAGGGCCGTAGAGGCCTAGCGCTACCCCGTTGGAAAGGGTGAGTGTGCAGTTTGTTAAATTCCTGGACGTAAGGCAGTAATCCAGAGCCGGATAATGATAGCCCCGATCCAGCGTGTTGGTGTCCCGGATAGGGCGTCTCGACAACAAGGTGTTCGCCGTGAAGTCGTTCGTCAATAGGACCGGCGGATGGGTTGTCATCGCGGCCAGTTCTGCGGCCAAGGCACCTTCGATCCATGGAACGCCGGCGTTGCGATTGGTACTTGAATCGATGAGGTAATAGTTGCCGGCGCCTACTATCTGGAATAAACCGTTGGTGCTGCTAGACTCGAGATTCCCGTAGGCGGGATCATCATCACCAATGTAGGGGAGGTACGAACTGATTCCGGCGAGGATCGAGTTGCGCACGGTTAACCTTGCAACGCCACTCGCATCCTTGCTGAAAAGATTCGCCGAAGCGCTAACCGTCGCGTGTTCAGCGATGATGTGTGCGTTGTTGACGGATCTGAACGCGGCTCCCCCGGACATCATGTCGACGGCTAGGATGTTATGAGCACGGACGGTGTTGTTGTAGCCCGACGACCATATTGGATACGTGCAGTGCTGAAATTGGGAATGTCGAAGTGTCCCGTGCCGCCCGTTGAAGAGGAGTGCGTGGTTGGCATGCCGGAACCGAACATGTTCTAAGGTCACCGGATTGGATACGGTCATGAACAGGAGTCCATGAACCGCATAGGAGGCCGTCGGATCGGGGTTGGCGGCGCTGTTGGTAATCCATTGGCCCACGGACTGATCGTCCGAAGCTGTGAAGACAGCGGGGCGATAGGCCGTGGTGGCACACGTGAAAGGCCCGGTGATGTTGATTTGCATATAGGGCCACCCACCGTTCCATTTTGCGTACTTGATAACGGCCCCTCCTTCCAGAGTTGTGGTGCCGCCCAGATTAACGATCGAGGAAATGTGGTATGTCTCGTCGCCCCGGAAGGTAAAGTTATTTGTGTCGAGGAGAAGCATCACGTAATCAAGGACAACGGCAGGAGATGTATCTGCACCATTTCGTGCCATGGCCATGGTCCGCCCGCTGTACTGGGAGGACGTCGCGGGACGAGGCGGCAGGAAAAGTCGCGTACCAAGGGCAACCTGGGAGGATCCCGCCAACAATGATTTTGGCAATCGGTCCTCCGATGAGGCACGCATCTCACCCTTCGCTCTGAACTCGGCCATTTTGTTGGCTACACCTCGACGGCCCCCGACGGGACCCGCCACGAGCTCCCGAAGCATCGGTTCCACATCAATATATCTCACGGCTTCCAACAAAACTCGACGTCCATCTTGGACGACCCATCTCTTGGCAACCAGGGGAGCATTGGGTCCATCAGAAAACATGTCAGCTTGCCTGCCGAGTCGAAAAGCTCTGCCTTCGCCGATCAATAACTGACCGAACTCCAAGCTCTCATCCTCCCAGTCTGGGGAAGCCATGAGAGCCCTGTCTTGATCATTCTCGATCCGATCGAGAATTCGGGTGTGCCGTCGGGGCTCCGGGGCCTCGAAGAATTCTGTCATAACCTCCAATTGAGCCCAATCGCTGGAGAGCCCGAATTCCTCCGGCGCTGGAACGGGTTCTCTTATCAGAATGTCCTGCTCTATGCCTGATCGACGGAAGGTATAAAGGACGTCACAGCGAACCCGGATACCCAGCTCTTGTGGCTCAAAGGCGTCGCGATAAATGACTTGATTTGGTGGGAGGAGTTCGCCTGGAACATCCTTCACGAGACCGAGAATGTGGCGTCGTCCACTGACCGGGTCGTAATAACCCAAGGCCAAAACAGAAGACCGAAACCGGCTACCGTCGGGAGCAAGAACATCCACCGATCCCTGTGGATCGTCGAGGGAGGGGGCAAAGTACACTTTGTGTGGGGATCGAAGCGCTGCCGCTCCAACCTGCGCAATTGCGATTTCTTCCACAGAAGCCTCCCACTGTCCGGACTCGGAATCCCAATAGTTCATTCCTGTGCCGAGTTCCGTATAGCCGTTGGTCTCGGTGATCCACTCGCCGGTTTCCCCAAGCCGATTTGAAATGATCTCGACTCGTTGGTGGTCAGAACCTGTACGGATGACGCGAACTTTGTCTTCGGCCTTGGTCGCGAAGGCGACCGAGAACGTGAGAATTCCCACAAGCAGTTTGAGATGGATCTCTAAGCTCATAGCACCTTAATTTCTATCGCGGTCGACCGGGCTTATTAGCCTCAGCTTTGATTGAACATTTTGTGTGGTCAAGATAATCGACGTCGGCAGAACCAAATGTCACCGCGAAGAGAGACCGTGTTGATTGCTGAGGTTTGGAAACGCCATGAACACCCAGAGGAACTGGAGGAATACGTTCGCCTACATTGGGATACGTCAACTATGAACTCTGAGGATGCGCAGGTTCGAGCCGGATCGAGTTTGGACCCTGTCAGCAAAAGTGTCAGCAACCGAGCACGCATTGGTAGTGACGGGGCAGTGGGAGAGGAGGCTTGATTTGTGCGGGGATCGTCCCATTCTCGGAATGGTTTTGGGGCCTGA
Organism: Verrucomicrobiota bacterium; assembly: GCA_963205105.1. GTDB lineage: Bacteria > Verrucomicrobiota > Verrucomicrobiia > Limisphaerales > CAIMTB01 > CAIMTB01. The sequence continues at coordinate 23,425 of CAUJJW010000201.1, forward strand.
GGCGTCCGATTCCGACCCTCGCCTCCAACAACTCGTTCAAAACTCCGGCACTCTTCGGCACTGCTCGTCCACCGCTCGGTTGACATGGCTTTTCCGGCCATCGCCATCGCCTAAACGCTCACCCTCCATGGCGTTGCGTGTGATTGGCGCCCAAGGCGAAGGATGAAAACCGACCCTCGCCTCGGACCGCCTCCTGCATGGCGTTTCGGAGACTGCAACCATCACGCCGGGCTCCGTGGCAATCCAGGGGTGGACTTCACGGAAGGTCATCCGGTCTAAAAGCCGTGATATCCTGGATGCCATCGAACTGCCGGTCGGCAGATGCCAAGTGGTGAATCCCGCATCGCAGACCCGCCGCCAGATGCAGGGAATCGTTGGTGAGTAATCCGTAAGCTTGTTGCAGTTGCAGGGCACGAGTGAAATCGGCTGCTTCGTTGGCCACGAAAAGCAAGTCGCCGGCCAGGAGATCTTCGACCTCTTGTCGATACCGGACAAGCTGACGAACCAAAACCGCATTCTGCGCGAGAGCCCTGGCTGGATTTGACCCCGACAATCCCCGGCTCTGGGCTTCCTGCATCATCCGCCGATGGCAGTACTCAGCCACGGTGACCGAGGTGATCACGCCGGACAGTTCACGTCGCAGGCACCTTTCCATGAGCCTGCGACACTGTTCGGAAGCCCCACGTCTGGCGTAGATGAGGATGTTCGCGTCGATGAGTACTTGGACGTCGGCCGGAATGGCGTCGAGGCTCATTGCTCGAAGAAGTCGGCCTCCATGCTGGAGCGGAACTGTTCCGACGTGAGCGCGAAATCCGGGGCGGACAACAGCCGTCTCAACCCCGCTTCGGCAGAGATCGGATTGGGCGACGGAGCGGCAGGGTTCGACTCCAGAACCGTCAACAAGGCACGTGCCCGATCTGGCAGTTGGCCGAGGCCAAGGGCCCGGACCTTTCCGTGGTCGAGTTCGACCTCGACGGTCACGTAGTTCATTGCGGCAGACTATCGTCTTGGTGGGTGCTGGCAAGAAGACGACCGGGATCGGCTTTGGGAATATGGATGGCAAGAAAAGGGCGCTCAGGCCATGGCAGCTCTTGGGCCGTTCTGTCCCAGCCAACATCTCGGATCAAGCGGACACCAAAACGGACACCAACGAGGAGTGGAGGAGGAGTTCCGAGCAGTGGTAGAGCTTTGTTGAAAAGCCCGCCAAACTGGGCCTAAATGGCTCGGATTTAGCGGCTTAAGCGGCCGATTCCGACCCTCGCCTCCAACAAGTCGTTCAAAGCGCCGGCACTGCTCCCTGAACGCTCTGCAACCGCTCTGTTGACACGCTATGGAGACGCCTCTGCACCTCCCCGGGGAAAGTGCCCCAGAGGTTCCGGCCTGCCCCATTCTCGACCGTGCGCTATTGGAAGCGTTCGTGGTCGACGCCCACCGTCACGACCAGTTGAGCCGTTATGAGGTAGGACAGTTGCTCGGCCTTGATCGATGGCAGACCGAAGAGTTCCTCGCCTCGAGAGGTGCGATTCGCCCGTACGATCTCGCCGACCTCGAAGTGGACCGGGCGACCTTGGTGGCGCTGCGGTGAACCTCGCCGTCGTCGAGGGAAGTCCTTGCCGACTCGAGCGCCCTACATGGGGAGAAGTGGAACGGTTTCCGCCTTGGCGGCCTACCGGAGTTCCTTGTCCAGGGTGGCGGGTGGGATCCCACGCCGCATCGCGAGTTCGAGATAGGCGGCACAGCGTCCCTTGCCTTGCCGGTGAGCGCCACTTGCGGGAATCTCGATCTATTGATGATGCGGTGCCGCCATTTGCACGCCATCGCTGCTTTTACGGTCGTACTCTTGCCCGCATCGGCGCACGCGGATGTGGGCACACCGCTCGTCTGGGCCAACGCTCTCCATTTGCTGATCGGCAACGCCGTCATCGGGGCCTTCGAGGGTTGGCTGTTGTGGCGGTACCTGGGTTTGGCTGCACCAGGGCGACTCTGTCCATTGGTCGCTGGGAATTACCTCTCCGCCTGGATTGGCACCTGGGTGATGCCGTTCCTCTTCGAGCAGTTCGCCACCGATATTTACGTGGTCGGGAGGACCATCGCCGGGCTGGTGGCCTTTTCCTTCCTCCTCACGCTCCTGGTCGAGCTCCCTTTTGTCTACAGAGCGATTCCGAAGGGCCACAATCGCCTCAGGCAAAGCCTGCGCGGCAACTTCGTGATCCAAACGATATCGTACGCCCTCCTGTTCGGCGGCTATTTCGCTTTGAGTGGTACCAGCCTTCTGACCCGATTCGACCGGGTCCCGCCCGGCGAACTGGATTTGCCGGATGGCGTGCAGGTGTTCTACATCTCGAAGGCCGACGCGGGCGTTTACAGTTTCTCTGCCGCGGCGGCTGTTGACAGAAAAGTTTCTGATCTCCGATCCACGAACGACTGGGATCGCCTGGGTTTGCGCGACTCCGTTGGGGTCACGAATTCGTGGGACATCATCCTGGTCTCGGACCGAAGAGCGGATGACGCCCCCGTGGTCGTCACGAACGTCATCAACTCGGATCGCATTCTGCCCGTCGATGCCGCCTTCATGAACACGTACCACGGCTGGGGCAGTCGTCCTGTTCAGATCGGAGCAGCGACGAACAGCGCCTGGCGCTTTGGCTGGGCACATTGGCCCGACATCGGCATGTGGGCTCGTCGGGGCGATGAGCGTGTTCGACTGGCCCTGGGCACCCCCTTCGGCGGGTGGTCTCCGCTACGTGTCGTTCATCTGCCCGGAGATTTAGCTGTCCTTCAGCTTGGGAATTCGCAGGTCTGCCTCGTGGACATTACGACGCGGAGGATTTCCCTCCTCCGGAGAGGATATGGATTCGTCGCCTTGCCGGTGGATGTCCCCTCCATCGCCGCCGAGTAACGGCTACGCTGCGGAAACCAACTGTCATCGATCTGCATGGCCGCCCGGTTCTGGGCGGGCGACAACGGCGGCACGCTTCCAGCGGAACTCTCGGATTTCGCGTCGGAACTCGGAGCCCCTGGGATGCTCATCTGCCCCTCCGATCACGAGCGGAATCGTCAACGATCATCTGCCCGTGCCAGTTCCAGCCGCTTCGCTAACCGTAAACAATACGCGAGTGGAAGCGCGCCGAAGACTCCGAACGAGCAATCGATCAGCCGCCAGCCCATGGGGATGCCGCGCACGCTGCCGCAGATGAGGGCCAGGGGGATGATGCCCGCACAGGCGATCAGACCCGCCCAAATTGCCCAGACGTTTCGCACGGGATTGATGACCGGACCAATGAAGAACACCGCGATGGCGAGATGGGCGAACGCGAGCCAGTCGGTGCCGTAAGCCAGCCACGGATAGCGACCGTAGGTGTCACGGAGCCCGTCGCGGATAATGACGATCCACTGGTCCATCCCGGTCAGTGATGCAAGGTCTGTCGGCGCTTCGACACCACGCCATGAGGCCAACCACTCCATCTCGTGCAGCAGTGGAAACGCCGTGATCCCACTCGCCACGAGGGCCGCGATGAACAGCAGGAGCACGATCCGGATTTTCTGGAGATCGCGTTTTTGGGAATCGGGAGCACTCATGGTAGCGGAAGGTGGTTGGCCAGCTTGGCGCGCAGTTCATCCATCAGCTCGGGCTGCATGAACTCGAAATCGTCCGGAATGTGGAGGCAGACGGTTCGCTTGGCCTGCATCGCTTCAGGGAACTTCCGCCGGAGACGATTCAGGTGGGACTTCTCCATGCAGATGACGAGGTCGGCCCATCCAAGGTGGCCCTCGGTGACGACGATGCGGGCGTCGGGCTGCGTGCCGGCGGACCGCGCCTGAAGCAGGGGCACGCCTTCGAGCATCTTCTCGGCAGTCAGGCTTCGCATGCGGTTCTGACTGCACACGAAGAGGACTTTGAACGGTTCCGATCCCTCGCGATCCGTCATGACGTGGTGAAAGTGTAAACGGAATGCGCGGAGACGACAGCACGGCGATTTATTCGAGAGCCCGGTAGGTGAGCTGGATGCCGGATACGGCATCTGCAGCCCGAACTTCTTGAACCCTGCCTGTCGAGCCACTCGGCAGGTCGATGCGGCATTTCCCGGAGGGCGAGGCGTCAGGCGACCGTCGGTTCCGCCCAGTGCAGCGATGGATCCAGTGCGGCGAGAGGCGCATACTCGAAGTGAAGGACGCGTCTACGCGCAGGGTGCAGAGCACGGCTGGACGCGTGGAGGATCAGCGGGCGCATGACCAGTACATCGCCAGCAGCGCATGCACAGACGACCTCCGCCTCCTCGCGGAATCGCTGGATGTCCGCTGGCGAAAGCCGCCCGTGGCGGTGGCTGCCTGGAACCACACGTAGCGCGCCGTTCTCCGGTGGGGTGTCATCGAGGTGGACACGCAGGGTGATCATCCGCGCCAACAGGCTTGCGGGGGGCTGGACGTGGACCACGCCATCCTTGATCGACCACGGGCCGTACCCCGGGACTTCGAGACGCTGAGCGATGGCAATGGTCGTGTCCTGATGCCACGCCACAGGCCAATTCTCGGCCGGGTTTTTGTCGAACAGGATGCTTCGCACCGATTGCATGTCGCCGGGCACCAGGGAGGTCAATTCCGGCGAAAGCGCCAGCACATTGAAGGCCGGGGACCTGTCTCGAAGACGGCGCACACACGCAGACCCGGCCACTGATGCAACGCGGTCGGCTTCAGCTCGTAGCCTAACGATTCCGGCTTGGTCGAGAACCGCCCGTCGGACCGCGAATCCATCCCGGTCCAGATCATGATCATCAAGTTGCATCGTCACCAGGCTCCACCACAGCACGCGTGTTGCTGCAGGATTGGGCTGATGGCACTCAAAACGCCGATGCGCTTGGCCGTTACCAGCACGCCCACCAGTCCGATGATCGGGATGTCTTCACGTAGTGCAGCGGCACAGCCGGGCGCCTCGTCGATAAGCAATCGATCTGCCTTGAGTTCGAGTGCGAGGCAGATGGCCTCCGCTTCGCCAAGGTCGAGCTCCTGCGAAAGCCTCGCCAACTCTGCGATTCCGGCCGGAGCGACGTACCGTACGAAATCAGGGACTCGGTCGTGTAAACGTAGCATCTCGCGCAAAACCGCTGGTGGAATCAGGACCTCCCCGAACAGGCGAGGCAACATCTACTCCCGACCGATGCTGAGGAGGCTCGAAATGCACGAGGTATCGCTGACAACGATCATCGCCGGGCGAGTTCGGCGGCGGCTTGAATATCCTGCTCGAGGTTCTCGGCGGTGTAGTTCACCGGGATGCGCCGACGCCCGAGCTCCCGCTGGAACTGCGGAATCGATAGGTCGGCGGCCTCCGCGGCGGTTCCCATGGTCACGCGTCCGTTTGAATAACTGCCGATCGCGAGGTCTAGGAGCGCCTCACTCGGGCTCAACATGGCCTCGATGCGGTGGGGTAGGACCACGTTCATGGGATCTTAATACTCCGGAGTGGAGCTGGGTTCAATCCCGGCATCGTCGCCGGTCTGGCGCATATTCTGCGATATCCTCCTTGGGTCAGGATCATGTGCGTCACCTTGGCACTGATTCCGAGCCGGAATGGCGGACACCAAAACGGACACCAACGAGGAGTGGCAGAGCTTTGTTGAAAAGCCCGCCAGACTGGGGCTAGATGGATCACATTTAGCGGCTTAATCGGCCGATTCCGACTCTCACCTCAAAAGCTTCCTGCATGGGGCTTCAGGAGATCGCGATCCTAGCGCTGGCCTCGGCAGTCCGGGTGCCGGCGTTGACCGCAGGTCCGCCGGCTTGAATACCGTGACTTCCGGAATGTCATCGAACTGCCGGTCTGAGGAGGCCAGTAGAAAGATGCTGCACCGCAGGCCCGCCGCCAGGTGGAGCGAATCGTTCGTGAGCAGACCCTAGGCTTCCTGGAGGGGCAGGGCCCGGTGGAAATCACAATCTGAACCGTTCCTGCAACACACAGGCGCTCAGCACCGTCATCAACACCTGGTCCCACACCACCCGGTCGCCGTCCGACATCGTGGGCAGCGCGTCCAGCAGTGCGACGGTACTCTTCGGATCGTAGAACGGCAGCGAGCGCAGAGTCTGCCCGCGCAAGGTGTCCTGCATCATTTCATGGAACCGCTCGCCCGGCAGCGTCGTCACCGGCGGCGCGAGGAACGGATGTTTCTACCGGCGATGCACGGTGTCCGTGATCTCCGAACGCGTCGCCTCGCGGACATGTGCTTCTCGGACGTGCCACGAATCTTCAGCAACACCGGCACCTGGCGCAGGCACTCGATGACGTGATGATCGAGAAACGGGACGCGCCCCTCGATGGAATGCGCCATCTCCATGCGGTCGCCGAGCATGGAGAGAACGTGGTTGGGCAGAATGCTCTTGCTCCAGAGATACAGCGCCTGGTTCAACGGATCACGGCCGGCGAGTTGCCCGGCCACGTCGAACTGGCTGAGAAACATGCGCGCCCCGTCGTGATCGGGAAACTCCGCCTTGAATGCGCCGGACAACAACGACCGCCGTCTCACCGCAGTGCCGGCGAAGGTTTGGAACCACGTCGGGACGAAACCCAGGGTGCGTTTCACACAATCGAGCGGCATCGCGTCGCCCGCCGGCAGGAGCAGGCCATGTGATACGGGATTGCTGCTTTCGTCGTAAGCGGCCTGGTCAAAGGCCAGCGTGAAGGCATGGATCGGTTCGCGTGCGTGGCGGGCGTACTGCCGCCAGCGCTAGGCTGTCCGACGTGAGTCTTGCAGGCGCAATCCGGGCATGAGGTGGTTTCGTTCGTGCCCAAAGCCCCCAAGGCTGGCCGTCCCTGTCTGCCCGGCAAAATGGCCGTCAAAACAAATGCGAGTTCCGGTGGGCACACACGGATTTGCCCCCGGAACTCGCCGCCACCGCACACGCGGGGGACAGAAATCACTGAAAAGCTATGAGATCTCCGGACTAGGGTGCGCGCAGGCGGTAGAAGCGGGCGGGCTGAGACGTCCCCTGTGGGTCACTGAAGGGGATCGAATCCTCGGTGAGGGTGAGCGTTTGCATGGGGGACCAGACCGGGGCGGCCAAGTCGGCGGCGGCCTCGACCACGACGGTCTGGCCCGGAGCCCATGACACATCGAATCCAAATGGATTCCCTTGCACACCGAAACGGGCGGCGACGTTGCGTATCTGGGGCAGCCACAGCGCGGTGGGGCGACCGCCAAACGTTTTACCCCAGCCGGTGCTCCCCGGCAGGTGATAGACGGTCGTCCGCCCAACGGGGTCAAAGATCGGAACCCCCCCCTCAAGAAGACTGGGGCCGTGCCCCTGGAAGTAGAGTCCTGTGAGGCCCGTGCAGCCTGCGAACGCACCGCCCCAGATGGAGGTGACGCTTTTGGGTATCGTGACGCTGGTCAGGCCCGCGCAGCCAGCGAACACCTCGAATCCGATGGAGATGACGCTGCTGGAGATCGTGACGTTGGTCAGGCCTGTGCAGCGAGAGAACGCCTGCCCTCCGATGCCGATGACGCTGTCGGGTATCGTGACGCTGGTCAGGCCCGTGCAGCCATCGAACACACCTTGTTCGATGCTGTTGACGCTGTTGGGGATGGTGACGCTCGTCAGACCCGTGCAGCCAGAAAACGCAGCGTATGCGATGCTGGTGACGCCGTTGGGGATGGTGTAGCCGCCAGCCTTGGCCCCGGGGTATCGGAGGAGAACGGACAGGCCCTTGCTTAATAGGACACCCTCCAGACCGACATACCTGGAGTTGAGAGGATCCACTGCGATGCTGGTCAGGCTGGTGCAGCCAAAGAACGCGTCGTATCGGATGGTGGTGACGCTGTCGCCAATCGTGACGCTGGTCAGGCCGGTGCAGCCAGTGAACGCAGCGTATCCGATGTTGGTGACGCTGTTGGGGATGGTGTAGGTGCCAGCCTTGGCCCCGGGGTATCGGACGAGAACGGACAGGTCCCTGTTGAACAAGACGCCCTCCAGACCGACATACGTGGAGTTGAGAGGATCCACCTCGATACGGGTCAGGCTCGTGCAGCCTGAGAACGCCTCGTCTTGGATGATGGTGACGCTGTTGCCAATCGTGACGCTGGTCAGGCCCGTGCAGCCAGTGAACGCACTGCTTTGGACCTTCGTGACGCTGTTGGGGATGGTGAAGCTGCCAGCCTTGGCCCCGGGGTATTGGAGGAGAACGGACAGGCCCTTGTCGAACAAGACACCCTCCAGACTGACATACCTGGAATTGAGAGGATCCACCGCGATGCCAAATAGGCCCGTGCAGCCATAGAACGCATGCTCCTCGATGCTGGTGACGCTGTCGGGGATGGTGATGCTGGTCAGGCCCGTGCAGCCAGAGAACGCCGAGACTCTGATGGTGGTGACGCTGTCGGGGATCGTGACGCTGGTCAGGCCCGTGCAGCCCGCGAACGCCTCGAATCCGATGGAGGTGACGCTGTTGGGGATGGTAACGCTGGTGACGCCCGTGCAGCCCTGGAACACCGCGGATTCGATGCTGGTGACGCTGTTGCCGATCGTGACGCTCGTCAGGCCCGTGCAGCCAGAGAACGCACTGCCTCTGATGCTGGTGACGCTGTTGGGGATGGTGACACTGGTCACGCCCGTGCAACCCTGGAACGCCGCGAATTCGATGCTGGTGACGCTGTTGCCGATCGTGACGCTGGTCAGGCCCGCGCAGCCAGAGAACGCGGCGTATCCGATGGAGGTGACGCTGTTGGGGATGGTGACGCTGGTCAGGCCCATGCAGCCAGAGAACGCACCGGCTCCGATGCTGGTGACGCTGTTGGGGATCGTGTAGTTGCCAGCTTTGCCCCTGGGGCAATGAAGGAGAACGGTCAAGCCCTGGTTGAATAAGACACCCTCCAGACTGCCAAGCTTGGAATTGAGAGGATCCACATCGATGCGGGTCAGGCCCGTGCAGTCAGAGAACGCGGCGTTTCCGATGTAGTCGACGCTACTGGGGATCGCGATGCTGGTCAGGCCCACGCAGCCGTTGAACGCCTCTTGTCCGATGTAGGTGACGCTGTTGGAGATCGTGACGTTCGTCAGGCCCGTGCAGCCAGAGAACGCCCGCTCTCCGATGCCGATGACACTGTTGGGAATGGTGAAGCTGGTCAGGCCCGTGCAGCCAGAGAACGCGGCGTGTTCGATGAAGGTGACGCTGTTGGGGATCGTGATGCTGATCACGCTCTTGCGGCCATTGAACGCTTCGATCCCGATAGAGGTCACGGGCAAGCCGCCAAGAAGTTCAGGGATCGCCACCGCACCGCCACTTCCCCGATAACCTGTGACCGCTGCTCCAACTCCTGCACGTTGATAGAAGAAGTCACCCTCCTCCGCGCCAAACGCGCTCGAAGATAAAACCAGGAGCATCACCAGAAGCACGCCCACGGGATGTGCCAGCCAAGGAGGCAAGCCACAGAGACCAAGAGAGGAGAAGATCCGGGCCGATCTCATGGGTCCGATAGCCGGGCACTGGATCGGAGGAGCGCCGTGCCCGGGTTCGTAATCCCTGTCTTGGCCGCAGTGGAGACAATTGGATCTGAAACGGGTTCGCATGAGGTTGGAGCGAGTCGCTTCCCTAAGATCATGCGCCGTTTCACCCGTAGTACGACAATTAATTTTCCCTACCGCCGGGGAGAAATAGTTGTCGTTGACCAGTTTCACCTCCAGAAGGCCCAGGAGACTTGAAACAAGTCTTGGAGGCTCAGTTCCGGCGCATTTCCACCTTCAGCCAGGCGCGGGCGTACGGCCACCAGCGCTTGGCCGTGGTCAGGGAAACTCCCAAGGCGCTGGCCGCTTCTTCCACGGACAAGCCCACGAAATAGAGCAGTTTGACGAACTCGGCTTTCTCCGGTTCCAAAGCAGCGAAGCGATCCAACCCGTCGTGCATGGCGAGAAGGTCCTCGGCGTCGTCGGTTGGCGCTGCGATTTCCAATTCGTCGATGTCGACCCGCTCTTGCCCACCTCCGTGCCGCTGGCGAAGCCGTCGTCGGGCGCGCTCCACCAAAATGCTGCGCATGGCTTCCGCCGCGGCCCCGAAAAAATGCGCGCGGTTTTCCCAGGTTGGTTGCTCGTCGCCGCCCAAGCGCAGCCAGGCTTCGTGGACCAGGGCGGTGGGTTGGAGGGTCAGGCCCGCGTTCTCCAGCGCCATCTTCGCCGCCGCCATGCGCCGCAGTTCCTCATAAACCAGCGTCAACAACTGCGCGGCGGCCTCGGGCTGGCCCTCGTGGATGGCGTCGAGGATGCGCGTCACTTCGTTCCTGATCCGCTGGGGGGCATGGCGGATTCATGGGGACCCGGGTGCGGGCTATCCACGAGAATACTCGGGAGATGGGGAAACAGCCCGACTTGTTGGCCTTCACCCAGCGTGAAGGCTGCTCCCGTGTCAGGGCCCAACTCGAGTCACTTACCGCTGCCAGGCGAGCCAGCGTCGCATGAGGCCCTTCACCAAAGGCGTCAGGCGAGTGCGGTTGTAGAGATCGCCGGTGCGGCGGATCGCTTCGGCCTGCGTCGGATACGGATGGATCGTCGCGCCGATGGTCTTGAGGCCGAGTTTGCCCTTCATGGCGAGGGTGAGTTCTCCGATCAACTCGCCAGCGTGCGCCGCGACGACGGTTGCGCCGAGGATTTCGTCCGTGCCCTGACGCACATGGACGCGCACGAAGCCTTCGCTCTCGCCGTCAAGAATCGCTCGGTCCACCTTGCTCAACTCCTGCGTGAACGTGTCCACGTTGATGCCCCGCGCTTTCGCCTCCTTTTCGTAAAGGCCGACGTGCGCGATCTCCGGCGACGTGTAGGTCGCCCAGGGAATGATGAGCGAACTGGCTGTGGCCCGACCGTGGAACAAAGCGTTCTGTAGGACGATGCGCGCCATGAAGTCCGCGGCGTGTGTGAATTGATACGGCGAGCAGATGTCGCCGCAGGCGTAGACGCGCGAGTTGGTGGTTTGAAGACGGTCGTTGACCTTCACTCCCTTCGGGTCGAACTCCACGCCGACAGTCTCGAGTCCGAGTCCCTCCACGTTCGGTGCGCGGCCGACCGCGACGAGGAGTTGATCCACTTCCACATCATAGCCCCTGCCAGTCGACCCCACTCGCAAGCGGATGCCACCCGCACTCCTGGCGACCATCAGATCCTTGCCGCAGCAAAGGAATTGGACGCCGTCCCGTTCCATCGCCGTCCGGACAATTTGGGAAGCATCGCGATCCTCACGCGGCAGGATGCCGTGCTCCGCTTCGACCAGGAAAACCTCGGAACCGAAACGAGCGAAGCTCTGCGCCATTTCGCAACCAATCGGTCCTGCGCCGATGACGCCAAAACGTTTGGGCAGTTCGGTTAGCGAGAACAGCGTTTCGTTGGTGAGATAGGGAACATCCCCTAAACCGGGAATGGGCGGTGCGGCGGCGCGTGCTCCAGTGGCAATGGCGGCCTTGGCGAAACGCAGTGTCTGGCCTCCGACCTCGATGGTTTCCGGGCTGGTGAACTTTCCCGCCCCAAAGAAGACATCCACGCCGAGATCGCTGAATCGTTGGGCCGAGTCGTGAGGGCTGATGTCGGCACGCAGGCGGCGCATTCGCTCCATGAGCTTGCCGAAATCCGCTGTCACACCCGGGGGAACATGAACGCCGTACTCGCCGGCTTCCCGAACCGCAGCAACCGCTCGTGCCGCACGGATGATGGCCTTGGACGGCACGCAGCCGACATTGAGGCAATCGCCGCCCATGAAGTGCTTCTCGATGAGCGCGACTTTTGCGCCGAGTCCAGCGGCGCCGATGGCGGTGACGAGGCCCGCTGTGCCCGCGCCGATGACGACGAGATTGTAGCGCGGCGCGGGTGCAGGATTCTTCCAGTCCGCAGGATGGACATTGGAAACGAGCTTCTGATTGTGCGCATCCCAGGGGAGGACGCGCGGTGGAGAGGGATGGGTCATGATGTGTTCCTGTCCTGCTTCAGGATGTGATTCTTTTCGATAACGCCTGTTTGGCGATACGTGTGACGAAGAGGGTCACGACCACGGTGGCCAGCAGCCCGACGCCGTAGAGCAACCATTCGCCGGCAGTGCGCGTGCGTTCGCCCGAAGCGGCTTTGGCGAGTGAGCCGAGATACACATACATCACCGTTCCGGGCATCATCCCGATCCACGATGCGAGCACGTACTGGCCGGTCTTCACGCGTGTGATTCCGAACGCGTAGTTCAACAGCGTGAAGGGAAAGACTGGGGAGAGCCGTGTCAGTCCGACGATTTTCCAGCCTTCCTTCGCCACGGCTCTGTCGATGGCTGCAAAGCGTTCGTTTCCTTCGATCTTGCGGGTGATGGCGTCGCGGGCGAGATGGCGGCCCACGAGAAAGGCACAGGTCGCACCGAGCGTGGCAGCGATGGAAACATAAACCGAACCCCAAACCACCCCGAAGATCGCGCCCGAGCCGAGCGTCAGCACCGAGCCGGGAACAAAGAGCACCGTCGCGACCACGTACAGCGCGATGAAAATCACAGGACCCCACGGGCCGAGTTGTGCGACCCAATCGAGAGCCTGCTTGAGCAGGTCCTGCACGTGGAGCCATTTCGCGGCGGCGACGAGCAGGGCGACTGCGCCGAGGTAGAGCAACCATTTCCGGTGGAACCCGGACGGAGTCGTGGTGGACGTGTTCATGATCATTGAATGAGAGCCATCAGGTCCGGAATCTCTTCCGACTAAACCGCTTCGCCTTCCTTCGCGCTGGTTCTGCGACCCAACTCAAGCTCAAGTTCGGCGATGCGTGCTTTGAGGGGCGCCACTGCGAGGCGAACTTCATCTTCGGTGTAGCGCGGGGTGATGTATTTCGGGCAGTTCCAATCAAACGATACGATATCGATGAGGAAGACTCGCTCCACGATGGACCGCACATCGGGTTCGGCCATGCGAACCACAATGTCGGGATGCTTTCGAGCGTCCTCGATGCGCACATGGCCCATGATCTTCAAGCGTTCACGACGTGGATAATCCATGAGGAAGAGCGCCACTCGGTCGCTGGCGGCGAGGTTGCCGGCGGAGAGCATTTGGCGGTTGCCCTTGTAATCGGCGAACGCAAGTTGTGTGGAGCTGACCACGCGAAGGAAACCTGGTTTGCCGCCCCGATGTTGGACATACGGCCATCCGTTCTCGCTGACGGTTGCCATATAGAACGAATCCCTCGCTTCGATGAACGCGCGTTCCTCGTCGCCGAGCGGGTCGCGCTCCGGTTGTGGCGGCAGGTTCTGCGCACGCCCGTAGTAATGCTGCTGAGCCGCAAGCACCTGCGGCGTGAAGTAGGTTTCGAGAAAGCGTCCGGCCATGATGCGTGGATAGTTGACGGTTGAGGTTTGAATGGAACGAGCGGGCCCCGCAGAGGGGGACCCTGGATTGACGGCGGTTCAGGCTTTGCCGCCGAAGCTCGCGTGATCGTCGGCGTCGAGGTAGTCCATGACGGTGTGAAGGTCGGCGCGAGCGGGATTGAGGCGCTTCACCTGGGCGGTGAACCATTCGAAATCCTCGGCATCGCCAATGGGCATGGTTTCGAGCCACGCGGACCATGCGCGAATCTCGTGCGGGGCTCGTTGGGGATTTGCCTGTTCATTGACCCAGCGGAGAATATCCCAGTCTCCGGCGTCGCTTTTCACCTGCTCCAGCAATGCGGCCTGGGAAATGCCCGTAAAGACAAGAAACTGTTGGTCCATCGGGTTGCCGAACTTGTAGTCCCCAGCCTTGCCTTGAAGTGAGGCGCGGGCTTTGTCGAGAACGCGCGGCAACATGGCGTAGCCGCCGAGACGGACGCGCGGGCTGCGCGGCGGGCGTTGAGTGAGGTCGGGGAAGGGGACGGGTAGAGGGGTGCTCATGCTTGAGGTGAGGGTGGGTGTGTTGTGGACCTAGGGGCAATTTGGCTTGGTGACTGGTAGTTGCTTACAGCTTCAGCTTTGCAAGAAAGGAACGGATGTGCGTCGCGATCATCGCACCTTCCTCCTCGAGGGCGAAGTGGCCGGTATCGAGCAGGTGGAACTCCACATCCTTCAGATCGCGGCGATAGGGGTGAGCGCCATCCGCGGGGAAGATGTAATCGTTCTTGCCCCACACGATCAGCGTGGGCGGCTGATGTCGGCGGAAGTATTCCTGCCACTTGGGATAGAGCGGTGGATTCGAACCGTAGTCGTAGAACAACGCGAGTTGGATGTCCTGGTTGCCGGGGCGATCCAGCAGCGTCTGGTCCACGAGCCAGTTGTCGGGGCTGATGGCGGCGAGACGTCGGACGCCATTGGTGTATTGCCATTGAGTCGCACCCACGGTGAGCAAGTGTCGCAAGGCCGCCGCGTTGGTTTCGGAACGGTCGCTCCAGTAGGCCTTGATGGGTTTCCAGAAATCGCGCAGGCCTTCCTCATAGGCGTTTCCGTTTTGGACGATCAATGCCTGAACCCGCTCGGGATGCCGAGTGGCGAGGCGGAAGCCCACCGGCGCGCCGTAATCCATGACGTAAAGGCTGTAGCGCTTGACCCCGAGCTTCTCAATGAAGCCATCGACGACGTCGGTGAGATTGTCGAACGTGTATTGGAACTCACGCACGCCCGGCATCGAACTCTGACCGTAACCCGGGTAGTCCGGCGCGATCACATGGTACCGGTCGGCCAACGCGGGAATGAGGTTGCGGAACATGTGCGAGGAGGTGGGGAACCCGTGGAGCAGGATAATAGCGGGCGCGTCGGTTGGTCCGGCTTCGCGATAGAAGATGTCGAGGCCGTTGACTTGGATCGTCTTGTGCAGCGTGGGGTGTTGCACACTGATGCCAGCTGGTCCAGCAGCGGCACTCGATGGAGTGAGCCTGGCGGCGGCAAGTACCGCGAGGACAGCGAGTCCGAGCAGGTGCCGGAAGTACGATGGGAACGGAACAACTGTGTTGGTGGAGTTTGTCTTCATTGGGGTGTCTGGTTGGGGGTTGATGTTCCTGTATGAAATGGTGACTGGATTCGGTTAGGCGGTGGGAGCAGGGCGTTCCCATCGGAACTTCCGATCGGCTTCGGTGATGAGGACATCGTTGATGCTGGCGAACCGGCGTTCCATGAGGCCGCTGGCGGCGAATTCCCAATTTTCGTTCCCGTAGGCGCGATACCACTGCCCGGCGGTGTCGTGAAATTCATACTCGAACCGCACGGCGATGCGGTTGCCGGTGAATGCCCAGAGTTCTTTGCGCAGGCGGTAGTCCAGTTCGCGCGCCCATTTCCGTTGGAGCAGTTCGATGATGGCGGGCCGGCCGTTGACGAACTCCGAGCGGTTGCGCCATTGGGAATCCTCCGTATACGCGAGCGCGACCCGTTCCGGGCAGCGCGAGTTCCAAGAGTCTTCGGCGAGTTGGACCTTCTGGCGCGCGGTTTCCTCGGTGAACGGCGGGAAGGGTGGGCGTGTGTGCATGGGAAGGATGGAGTGAGGTGTCGTTGGTCTCAAATGGGCCGCCCGGACTGGCCGGGCGGCCCGGTGGGGGGAGGACTACTTCGCGTG
>CAUJJW010000202.1 GCA_963205105.1 Verrucomicrobiota bacterium
GTCCATTCACGCCCAGCCGGGTCCAGCTCGCAAAAACACTCAGGATCTTGCCCGTCTTGCACCGAACCTTCAGCTCCCCGGACCACTCGTTGCGATTCAACAAAGCCTCCTTCGCACTCACCAAGGCCGACGCATCCCGCCCCAGCAACTCCGTCACCTCACGCCCCAAGGCCTCATCACTCTTCCACCCGTACAGCCGCTCCGCCCCTTTGTTCCAGTACGTCACCCGAAGCTGGGCATCACAGACATAGATCGCGTCGGTGGCCGCATCCAACAAAGCCGCCTGCCTTCGCACCCGCTCCTCCGTCCGGCGCTGCTGCTCGATCACGCCCAACAATTCCACGCGCGATTGCTCCGTGACCTCCAGCAGGCGACGCACTTCCTCCTCGGTCGCATCCTGCGAACTCCCACGCCCGCGCCGCAGCCGCCGCCAATGTGCCTCACGCAGTTCCCGCGCCAGCACCTCGCCCAGTCGGGCCAGCCGGCCTTTCACCAGGTAATCCCCCGCCCCAGCCTTCAACGCCGCCACCACCCGTGACTCATCCAGGGTGTCGCTCACCACCAGGAAGGGAACGTCCCACCGACTCGCCCGCAGTTTCCCAAGCGCTTCAACCGCGTCATATCCGGGCAAAGCCAGGTCGCTGATCACCACATCCCACTCCGCGCCGTCCAGCGACTTCCAAAACCCATCCGCCGTGTCCACACGACGCCACTCCACTTGGTATCCCAGCCGTTCCAACTCCCCAGCCATCCACTCCGCATCCTCCAGCCGGCCTTCCATCATCAATAGCCTCAGGGGAACAGGTGCGCCCACGCCCGAACCGGACACGCTGGATGGGAGTGGAGAAAAGGACATTTCCATGCGGTTCAAACGGGGGAACGCCTCCGTCCTCGCCCATCAACACAAGGAATAGGTTCTATCCCCCCGAACCCGCTGCGTGAAGAAAAAGGTACCTACGCGATTCCCATTAGTGGATTCGCTGAGAGCCTGTCTGAAAAATCGGATGGGCCCTGTTTTCACAACAAGGGCTGGATGGTGAGACGCGACGAGAGAGCCTAATCGCAGCAGTCTGTGACCGAGGAGCAACGAAGCCAGCCGGCCCTTGTTGTGAAAACCCTCCGGGCGACGGCTCTTTTCGGTGAGGCCTTCGTTGGTTCCATGGCCAAAGGCGCCGCATTCGGACTCACTCCGCGGGTCGGAAGCAACTGGCGGAATGCCCGGGACCCAACAATTGCGCGGGTGGAACCTCGGTGCGGCACCTTGCTTCAGCAACCGGGCACCGGGGATGAAATGGACAGCCGGACGGCGGCTGGAGCGGGGACGGAAGATCCCCTCCAAGAACCATCCGCTGCCGACGCATCGAAGGATCCAGGGTGGGGACCGCCGACAACAGCGCGCGGGTGTACGGGTGATGGGGACGGCTACAGAGTTCGCGGGCGGGGCCGGTCTCCACAATGCGCCCCAGGTACATCACAGCGATCCGGTGGGCCAGGTGCTCGACCACAGCAAGATCGTGGGAGATGAACAGGTAGGCGAGGCCGCGGTCGCGCTGCAAGTCGGCGAGCAGGTTGATCACCTGGGCCTGGACGCTCACATCCAAAGCACTGACCGGTTCGTCGCAGACGATGAGCTTCGGATCGACGGCCAGGGCCCGCGCGATGCCGATGCGCTGGCGCTGGCCACCGCTGAATTCATGCGGGTAACGGGAGGCAGCGACGGGGTCGAGACCCACGTCGCGCAGCAGGGAGGCGATCCGTTCGCTGCGACGTTCTCGATCCGGTGTCAGCCCGTGGATGTCGAGCGCTTCGCCGAGGGTGTCGGCGACGGTGAACCGTGGATCCAGCGACGAGAAGGGATCCTGGAAGACCATTTGCACATGACGCCGAGCTTCCCTCAACGCTCGCCCGCGCAACGCCAGAAGATCAACGCCCTGGAACCGGATCGACCCTGACACGGGCGCCACCAGCCGCAGAATGGTCCGTCCCAGCGTCGTCTTGCCACAGCCACTCTCCCCCACCAACCCCAGCGTCTCGCCCGCGTTCAACATCAGCGACACTTGGTCGACCGCTCGCACCACACCGGTCCGCCCTCCCAACAGACCTGCATGAACCGGGAACTCCACGCGCAGCTGGCTGACCTCAAGAAGCGGCATCACAGGCGGGGATTACGTTCCGTTCGGGGTTGGCAGTCTCGTTGATCAGTGCTCCGGGAGCGGGGGGGTCCCGCCCTCGGAATCCTTCCAGGTTCATGGACCGTGGGCAGGTCATTTCTCAAAAGAGCGCTTCGCAGGAGGCGTCAATCTCCAGCCCCGGACGGGGCGGCAAGACCCTGGCCCACGGCGTGAGCCGTGGGGACACGGCGCCCAAGAACAACCCAAGCCCCGGAGGGGCGGGCAGAACATCCTGCTTTCCCCCCAATACCAGCCCCAACGCCGCCGATTCTGCTCGGCCCTCCGGGCCTCGGCAGCGGGGGCGTCTCGCCCCCCGGAATCCCCGGTTCTTGGTCCGTGAGCAGGTCGATTTCGAACGGTGCGCTTCCCATGACCTCCGGGCTTGCGACCACGCCGCCAGCCGACAACCTCGCGGGCAGGATGAAGCTCCTCTTCTCCGAGTTTGCTCCGGACTATTCCCAGTATCGGTACCCGTACGTGGTCTGGGCCGTTCCCGAACCCGGTGAAACGCCCGCAGACCTCTACGGCTCCGGATTCCATCCGGCGTCTCCGGATCTGCGGCGTTTCACCCTCTGCCGGCACCTGCGGGTGCCTCTGGCTGGATGGACTCCCACCTCGGAGAACCGGCGGATTCTCCGAAAAGGCAGCGGCATGGTCCTCGAACTCGTGACGCGGCAGGCCTTCGAATTCACCGCCGAACGCCAGGCGCGCTGGCTGGCGTTTGCCGAGGAACGATTTGGTGCGGGCATCATGACTCCGGAACGTCTGGAAGGCCTGATGACCCGCGGGGTCGTCACCCATCTGCTCGTGTGCCGGGACGAAGGTGAAGGCAACCGGGAGGTGGGCTGCGTCCTGATGTACCTCGAACCGCCCCGCATGGCTCATTACTACTATGCCTTTTATGACCTCAAACACCCCAACCGCAGCCTCGGCCTCTTCCTCATGACCGCCGCCCTCCAGTTCTTTCAGGATGCGGGTTTCAACCATCTCTACCTCGGCACCTGCTACTCCGAACGGGCCCTCTACAAAACCCAGTTCGATGGACTCGAATTCTTCGATGGCTTGGCGTGGTCGACGAACATCGATCACCTGAAGTTCCTTGTCCGTCGCGATGCCAAGGCGCGGCACCTCCTGGAGGAGCCTGATTTTCTGTCCTGGCACGGGGGGCTCGACAGCCTTGTGGACCGCACCGGGTTCCAGCTCCGGCGCCATATGGTTGAGGCAGATCCGACGCCGGAACGTCATGGAACTGGGAATTGACGTCCCTCCGGGTGCCAGTCGTTAGAATGCGTTGTGAACCGGTCCAGTATCCACGCTACGCGCGCCAGGCGCCGGGGAGTCCCTGGCTTTACCCTGATCGAACTTCTCGTGGTGATCGCCATCATCGCGATCCTGGCGTCCATGCTGCTCCCGGCTCTGAGCAAGGCCAAAGCCAAGGCCCAACAAACGGCCTGCCTGAACAACCTCAAACAGATCGCCCTGGCCACCCGACTTTATGCCGGTGACCACGAGGATTGGCTGCCGCCCATCCAGGCCCAGTTGCCCACCGGCAACGGTGAATCCACCTGGCGCGCCCACCTCTACCGTTACGTCGGCAACACCGCCCGGATCTACGATTGCCCGACCGAAAAGGTCGAAGTCTACGCCAGTGCGAAACCACCCGGCTTGAACCGCAAACCCAGCCCCTGGGTGCTCGGCCAGTTTACCCCGGGCGAGATCGACATCCCCAGCGGCATCGGTGCCGTGAACGTCCACTGGATGTTCGGTGGCGCCCAACCCCCCTTCGGCCGGCCCGCCGGTTACGAAAACAACCAGTGCCGCGAGACCATGATCGAAGCCCCTTCGCTCCTCCTCCTCGTCGGCGACGGCCACAGCGATGTCTTTGGCGTCTGGCCCCAGGATCGTTGGTGGATTTGGAAGGAAACCGGAGGCGCCAACAGCGTCGGCTTCAACCGCCTCGCCCAAGGCGACAAAGGCGCCGTGCGCCACAACCGACGGTCCAACTACGCCCGCGCCGACGGAAGCGCCGGTCTGCTCGACCCCGCCCGAATCCCCTGCGACACCAACGCCTGCTGGTGGTCGGCCAAAAACGATCCTCACTGAGCGGAGCCCTTGCGATGCATCTCACGCCCGGAATTCCCGTCCCTGAATGAAACGTCCCGAACTCCAAAAAGCCGCCGGCGTCACCCTGCTCGTCATCGCCGCCGGATTGTACCTCTGGCGCCAGGTCTGGGGCACCGCCGCTCCGGGTGAACGCGGCTTTTTCTACGATGAAAGCGCCGGAAAGCTCTTCTTCGCCGCGCGCACGGCAGTTCCGCCCATCCGCGGTATCGACGGACCCGCCGACGACGGCTTTCGGGCCGTGGTGTACTCGGCGACCGGCGATCCGAAAGACAAGGCGTCCTGGCGCGTCGCCTATCTGGAGAAGTGCTCACCTGAGCTGAAGGCCAAGATGGAAGCCGCCCAGCAATCGGGCGAACCCCTGGCCATGGGCCGCATGGAAGCCCAAGGCCATCGCTTCGTGCGCCGCCTCGACGAGACCGCGTGGCGTCCCATGACGGCGCCGGACATCGAATCCATCCTGAACGCCTGGGCCGTTCCCGGACCCGATGGCAAGACCCCGGTCCTCTGCACTCCGTAGACGCCGCAGACTCACCCTTTCCTCTCCCGTACCGCCGCTCTCAACCCAAACATCGTGTCATGAAAATCCCGACCTTGTCAGAACACCTCCATCGGCTTCTCCGCCTGGGTGTTGCCGCCCTGGCGTGCTACGCGCTCACGGCCGGTTCCATCACCGCCACCGCAGCCACCATCCGATCCGATCACGACAACTACTACCCGGGCGAACCCATCCGGATCACCTTCGTGGACGGCCCGGGCAACGCCAAGGACTGGATCGGCGTTTATCCTCCCGAAGCAGAACCCGGCCCGGTGCCATCGACCATTTGGCAGTACGTCGACGGAACGCAGAGCGGGACGACGGGCGTCAAGGAAGGCACCCTTGTCTTCCCCAACGGTTTGGCGCTTGGCGGCGATTGGTTCGCCTACTTCTTCGTCAACGACACCTACACGAAACTCGACACCAACCTGTTCCGGGTGATCGACCCGTCGAGTCCGGCCCTCCGCGTCGCCAGCCGCCGCTATGCCACGGGCGAATCCATCTCGGTGAGCTTCACCAACGGCCCTGCGGGCGCAAAGGACTGGGTCGGCATCTACAAGGTCGGGCAGACCCCCGGCAGCAGCACCCCCTCGACCGTCTGGGCTTATGTGGATGGCACCCAGACCGGAACCACGGGCAAACCCGATGGCACCCTCGTCTTCCCCGCCGGTCTCACCACCGCCGGAGAGTGGGTGGCCCACTTCCTGATCGATGACTCCTACGACATCTGGGCGAGTGAAACCTTCACTGTGGTCGCCCAGTCCACCGTGATTCCCAGGGTGCTCACCATCAGCCCCGCCAACGGTTCCTCCAACCTGCCTCCGATCCTGGAGTTCTCCGCCTCCATCACCAACGGCACCTCCAAAGTTGTTCCCGGCTCGATTCAACTGCTGCTCGATGGCGCCCCGGTAACGCCCCAGACCGTCATCGAAAACGACCTGGTCCGCATCACCTACACGGGAACCACGCTGGTTCCGGCCGGCTCCGAACATGCCTGGGTTCTGACGTTTCAGGACAACGCCACGCCTTCGAACGCCTTCCGCGAAGAAACCCGCGGCCTGGTCCGGAACTACCGCAACATCGTTCTCGCCAACCCCGTGGTCTTCGAAAACTTCGACGCCGTTCCCGAAGGATCCCTGCCCTCAGGCTGGACCGAAAAGTCCTACTCCACCGTAGTCAATGAGGCCGTGGATTTCGGCGACCTCGGTTCCGCCGCCTTCCGTACCTGGACTTCGGTGGATGCCGACCGCTTCAAGGGCTCGTTTGTGACCTACGGCAATCCGGAGAATCCGCCCGCCTGGGGCACCGACTACCAGCGCGTGCTGACCTCCAATCCCGCGAATGTGGTGAACGGCGCCGTGTACCCAGGGCCGTTCGCCCAGGGCCGGTTCCTGTTCGGCAATTCCGGCTACGCCAACGGGGCCTCCTCCCAGGTGCTGTTCCTCTTCACCCCGGACTTCGACCTGTCCGGCAAAACGAACATCCACCTCGGCTTCAAGAGCCTTTGGGAACAGAACCAAGACAGCATCGCCACGATGGAATACTCCATCAACAGCGGCGCCTCGTGGCTCCCGATCGCCTACTTCATCAACGCCGGCGATCTGATCACCGTGACCAACGAAACCACCGGTGCAGTGTCCATCGACGCCGAAACCACGTTGACCACGGAGTACAGCGATGTGGCGCGTTACACCGATGAGCAAGGCAACGAACTCGGCGGCACCTACGGCGCCTTCCTCGCGGCACCTGTTTCCGCCGACCTCGCCCCCTTCCTTCAGGGGCGGATCGATGACAACCCGGCGGAGTCCAAGCGCGTCGAGTGGTTCCGCCTGCCGGCGGCCGACAATCAGGCCAAGGTCCGGTTCCGCTTCGGGCATGCCGGGACCGACAGCTGGTACTTCGGGATCGACGACTTCGGCTTGTACGCGCCGACCGCGGATTCCGGCACGCCTCCACAGCTCACGGTGACCCGCGGAGCCACGGACCTCACGATCACCTGGCCGGCGGATGCGGCCGGGTACGTCCTGGAAACCAAGACCTCGCTGGGGAGCGGCACCTGGCAGCCGGTCACCGGAGTGACCGGCACCAGCCATAAGGTGTCGACCAGTGGCTCCGGAGGGTTCTATCGACTCCGCCGATAGCCGTCCCTGGCCATGACGGATGGATCGCGACCGGCCTCCTGCGCTGTCAGGGGGCTGGTTTTTGGTAGATGGCGGGTTGGACGAGATTCAGACCGTGGTGGATGCCGCTGAGGCTTTCGGAGTGACCCACCATGAGGAAGCCGCCCGGTTCGAGCCACCGGGACAGGTAACTGACCAGACTCTCCTGGGTCGCTCGATCGAAGTAGATCATGACGTTCCGGCACAAAATGAGCTGGAACGGCTGCTGGAACGGATAGTTCGGCTCCAGCAGGTTGAGATGATGGAAGCGGACGCGGTCGCGCAGGGAATCCTTGACCCGAAAACTCCCGGACCATTCGCCGACGCCCTTCTGAAAGTGTCGTTGCAGCCAATCGTGCCGCATGCCGTTGACGCGGTCGGCCGGGTAGATGCCGGTCGAGGCCTTCTCCAGAATGCGGGTGGAAATGTCGCTCGCCTCGATCTGCCAGGCGGCCCGGGCCGATGGTGCGAGATGCTCCGCCAGGAAGATCGCGAGGGAATAGGGTTCCTCCCCCGACGAACAGGCCGCGCTCCAGACCCGCAACACCCCGGTCGCGCTCCCCTTTCGGGTCTGCCAGGACGGAATCACCCGGTCCCGGATGAAGTCGAAGTGCTTCATCTCCCGGAAGAACTGGGTGTGGTTCGTCGAGATGCGGTCGACCAGATGCCGCCGCTCTTCGACTCCCTCGTTGGATCGGAGCAGTTCGCAATAGGCATCGAAGCTGCCGATGCGAAGCTCCCGCAGCCGCTTGGCCAATCGCGAAGCCACGAGCGCGCGCTTGTCCGATCCCAGATGGATGCGGCTCTCGGAGTAGATGAGGCGACGCAGGAACTCGTAGTTCTCGTCGTCGAGCTCGGAACTCAACCCTCGGATTTCCGACTGCACGCCGTGGGGTGGCCTGACGGCCATCACCCCTGCATCGCGTCCGCTCCTCATGGTGCCTCGTTGTATCCCCGGGGCCGGCCCAATGTCGGCGACCCGGACCGCGCCGTCGTTCAATTCAATTCACGTTCCAGGGGTTCACTGTCAGATCGACATGCATGACGATGCGACCGGACCGGAACACCATCCGTTCCACGCCGCCGCCGGCAACCATGGGAGTTTCCAGGTCCTCGCTGGTCCGGACATCGGGCGTTTGAAGCCGGCAATCGAGACCTGCGTCACACAGGTTCGATTTGAAGTTGCCGGTCATGATGTTGAGCAGTTCCCCCACGGCGTCGTTGACCTCCGGACCATGGGTGAGCTCGGCCTCCGGGATGCCGAGAATGGCGGACGCGATCAGCGTGGCGGAATCCATGTCCATCCGGAGGTACACCTGCCCGGTGGCCTTGCCGGCGAACCCGACCCGGGCCAGCAGATGTTCACCTTCCAGCACGGGAACCGACCGGCGATCGGCCTGTTCCAGTTTCATGGAAAGCATGGTCTGAACGGTGCGCACCAGCGCGATCGACAACGGCGTCCCCATGGCAATGAGGACGGCGCAAGCCACACCGTGCCGCATCAGTGCGGCCTCCACGGTGTCGATGACATACTCGGAGGGATCGTCGGCCTTGGGATTGGCCACCCGAAGCAGCCGGGCCCTGAGTTCTTTGTCGCTCGCGATGATGCGGGCGACCTTTTCCAGTTCGAGATCGGACTGGGCCACCAGCTGGGTGAGCCGCGCCACGCATTCGGGCGGGGCGGTGAACCCATAGCGCGTGGCCAGGTCCTTGTATTGGACGGTTTCTTTCATGAGATGCCTCCGAGTGACCGGCGGTCGCGCCGTCGCACGTCAGGGCGCTGGCTTGTTGGCCAGGGTGACGACGCGGCCGACCTTCTCGATCAACTGCTGATCCTTGAAGGGTTTGACGAGGTAATCGCGTACCCCGAGTTTGGCAATTTGAAGCACGTTATCGCGGCCGGCCTCGGCCGTGAGCATGATGACGGGAATCGACTTCAACCCCTCGTCCTCCTTGAGACGGGTGAGCATCGTCACCCCGTCCATGACCGGCATACTGATATCCAGAAGGATCAGGTCCGGTTTTTCGCTCGCCGCCGCGGCAAGCCCTTCTTCGCCGTTCGATGCCTCAATCACCTGACAATCGTACGGCTTGAGTGACCGAGTCACGATCAGCCGGATGGTCCGGCTGTCATCTACGCTAAGTATCCTTATTGCCATATCAGGCCATCTTTCCTTTCGAGTGAATATGCAGCTCCACCAACACCTGCGAGCCCTCGCAAACAAAACCCAACAGCTCCCGAACCACGTCGGGAACCGTCTCCACCACAAAACTGCTGCCGCGGATGATCCCCGGCGTGCTCATCGCACATCCCGCACCCATGTCGTTCAGGTGCGATTTCAAGCCGCCAGCCACCATGTTCGTGATCTCTCCGACCACGTCGTTGACCTCGGCCTCGCCCACCGCCTCCTCAGGGCCCATGCCCAGCATGGCGGCGGTCGCCTTCTTCGCAAACTCGTCGGTCAGGTGCAGGTAGAGCACCCCGTCGATTTCCTCACCCGCCATCCCCACCACCCCCGTCACCCGGTTTGGCGCATGGGGCGGTTCGGTGTGGTCGCTCGTTTCGGGAGTCATCGAAAGCATCGTCGAGAAGACCTCGTTCAAATGCCCGGTCATGAACCCGCGGATCTCTGCCAGACTGGCCGTGTGTGTCATGGATGGAAGGGTCGGATTATCGGTTCTGGTTGATACCTCGCGCCTCGGACTCCGTCCGAGACGTCCTTGCGGTCGCTCCTGCCTGTTCATGGACCGCCTGGACCAATGCGCCGGAGATTTCCCCCAGCGGCAGGACCCGGTCGACGACACCCATCTCCACGGCTGCCCGTGGCATGCCATAGACCAGGCAAGTTTCCTCGTTCTGCGCAACCGTGGTCGCGCCCAGTTCATGAAGCTTTTTCATCCCAAGTGCGCCGTCCGTTCCCATCCCGGTCAGCAAAGCCGCCGCCACCCGCGCTCCCGGACACGCCGCCACCGAGCCAAACAGCACATCCACCGCCGGACGCGTGTGATGCAGCATCGGCCCACGATTCAATCGCACACGGTAACCAGAACCCGTCCAGTCCACCGCCATGTGCTGATCCCCAGGTGCGACCAGCGCCAGCCCGGGCCTCACTTCGTCGTCGTGTACCGCTTCGCGCACTTCAAAGGCGCAGCACCGGTTCAAACGGTCCGCGAACGCCTTCGAGAAAACCGGCGGAATATGCTGAACAATGCAGATCCCGGGCATCGCCGCAGGCAGCGCAGACAGCACCTGCTTCACCGCCTCGGTGCCACCCGTCGAGGCACCCATCACCACGATCTGCTTCGATGCAAAACGGCTCTGAACCCCGCCACTCACCGGCGACCGTGCCCGGTCCGGCACGGGAGCCGATCGGGTCAGCCCCATCCTGGCACGGGCCGCCACCTTGATCCGCGAAGCCAGTTGCGACCCCAGTTCCCCGATGCTGTACGCCGAGGTGGGTTTGCACAGGACGTCCACCGCCCCGTATTCCATGGCCTTCAACGCCGATTCCGACCCCGATCGGGTGGTCGAACTGATCACAATCACCGGCATCGGCCGGTGCTGCTGGAGAATCTGCAGGAACGTCAGCCCGTCCATCCGCGGCATCTCGATGTCCAGCGTGAGAACGTCCGGTGAAAGTTCCCGGATCTTGTCCCGCGCCACATACGGATCCATCGCCGTTCCCACCACCTCGATCTCCGGGTCCCGGCTCAGTGCGTCCGAGATCGCCCGTCGCACCAGCGCCGAATCGTCGACAATCAGAACTCTGGTTTTTTTCCCGGTGCTCATAAGCCTCCCGTGAATCGTTCCATGCGTTCGATGGAGGTCCGGGTCGCAATGACCAGACCGTCCAGCCGTTCGGAGTCGATGCCCATGGCCTCGACGACCGGGGTGCAGACCCGGACGGCATAGCTGCCCCAGCCGGGCGCGCCGCCTGCCAAATGCGCCAGGCAATCCGCCAAATGCGTCACCACGGAAAGCTGGGTCACGGGCGTCAGGACCGGCTGATGATGGTTGGCCACCGCCTCGACGATTTCCTCCGGCACATTCCAGCTCTTCAGCAGGTTCGCCCCCACCTCGGCGTGATCTGTGCCGAGCATCTCGCGTTCCGCTTCAATCCTGGAACACTCCCCGGATTCGACCCGCGCGCGCATCCTGGCAACCATCTCCATGGTCAGGGCGCCGCCGATGACCAGCTCGCCAATGTCCTGAAGCAGCCCCGCGGTGAAGGCCATGGGGGTTTCTTCGCCCTTCCATAGACCGCTTTCCATGACCACCTCGGCCGCAGCCGCCGTGGCCAGGGACTGACGCAGGAATTCCTTCGCCGCCATCGCGAAACCCGGGATCGGCGCCGACATCGCCGCGGAATAGGAAATCGCCATCACCAGGCGAAAGACCTCCCGATGTCCGATCGCCAACAGGGCCTGGTCCAAGGAAGCCACCCGCTGCCGAAGTCCCATCAGTGGCGAATTGCAGACCTGCAACACCTTGGCCGTGAGCACCCCGTCGCACCGGATCACCTTGACGATTTCGTCGTTGGAAACGGACGGACGACCGAGCAGTCCGAGGATTCGGTTGGCCGATTCCGAGGAGGGAACCACGCCGCGGGCTTTCGCAATCCATTCGGCGGCAGTCATAAGGTGTACGGGGGATTGCCCGGTGACTGGATGGTCACCTGGCCGTTGGCCATGCTCATGCGCATCGTGCGGTACGCGAGTCCCCCCACGTCGCGCACGTGAACCGTGTAGCCTGCCCGGTCCAGGATTTCTTTCAGCTTCTGGTCGTTCCGATGTCCGATGCTGAAGATGTCCTTCGCATCCATCATCTTCGCGCCCCCGGCCACCTTCACCACGAACCGGTTCGAATCGCCACCCAGCCCGCTGACGGCGCGGAACAGGCGCGGAACTCCGGTGTCCACAAACATAAACGGCGACCGAACCGCCTTGTCGGGGTCGATCGTCGAAGTCGGAAGCATCACGTGCAGCAGCCCTCCCACCTTCTTCACCGGATCGTAGATCGCGATCCCCAGGCAGGATCCCAGCGAGTAGGTCACCAATTCCGCCCCGGGATCGTTGCTCGCGGTCATGTCCGCAACCCCCACCACCAGCGTCTTCTTTGGTGGGGCAATGACCCATGATTTGGGGGCAGGCATACATCTCGGCGCGATCCCAACTGTCTTGTCGTCGGACTCTTCCCCCACGTCGTTGGAGGATGCTGCTGTCTCCGGCGGCCGATCTTTCAGGAGCGACGTTCACCTCGGTGGGTTCGTCGCCATCCGGAATCTCGTCTGTTGCGCACCGTTCAGAAGTCCTATCGACATCCACGCCAAAAACTTGACCCACTCGGATACGGTTCGGGAAACCTTCCGTCCCACCCCACGCGCCACCCCCTAACGCGCGTCGTCTATGGGGAAAGCAAGGGTGTCCTCCACCAGCGGGCCAAGAAGTGCCCAGGAGGTCCTGCGTGTGTCGCTACGAATACTGCTGCCAGGAGGTGGCCGGCCGATGGCCGAACGACCCCATCTGGCGCCTCAGATTCCAGCGGGCCCGCTCGACCGAAGCCCGCTCCGCCTCCGCCGAGGAGCGCCGAAGGACCACCAGCGCCAGATTGGCCCGCTCACGTTCCAGAAGCTCCGCCACTTGCGTGGCCAGTTCCGGATCCGACACGTCCAGGCGGTCCCCGACCGCGTCCAGACGCTCGCGCAAAGCCGCCTTGGCCCGGTGCAAGGTGACCAGATGAACCCAGTTCCCGCTCTCGATCGCCTCGGTCTCCGCCGTCGACAACCGCGCCCAGGATTCCAGGATGGCCCGTGGTGTGGGTGTGGGTGTGGGAGTGTCCGGTGCTTGCATGGGACCACCGTTCAGGGCGTCAACCGACGGCCACCAAACCCACACGTTCCGTGTCGCCTTCGGCAACTCCGACTCCGGTGAGCATGTCACGCCAGGCGTCCCTGAGCGTGGACAACCGGCCGATCACATCCTCGATGCCCTCGGCTTCCTTGCGGAGGTTGCTCTCGAAAAGCCTGCGATCCATATAGTTGTAGAGGCCGCGGAGCTTTTCCGCGAATTCCCCGCCCGCGCCCATGTTCAATGCGGCACTCAGCTCGTCCAGAATCGCCTGCGCACGCTGGATGTTGTCATTGATGGCGGAATTGCAGTCCGCCGGATCCTCCAGCGCAAAGCCGCGAAGTGCCCCCTCCAGGTAGCGAATGGCACCGTCGTACAACATCAGCACCAGTTGCCCGGGGGAGGCGGTCTTCATCGCCACCTGCATGTAGGACTTTCCGATAAGCGCGCGATTCATGGT
Organism: Verrucomicrobiota bacterium; assembly: GCA_963205105.1. Classification (GTDB taxonomy): domain Bacteria; phylum Verrucomicrobiota; class Verrucomicrobiia; order Limisphaerales; family CAIMTB01; genus CAIMTB01. The sequence continues at coordinate 13,297 of CAUJJW010000202.1, forward strand.
CGGTAGGTCTTTGGCTCGTTCACTCGTGCTGCATGCCTAACGCCAACAGGTGCGACAGCTGTCGAATGGTTTCCCGCGGTGGGTAGGTCGGATCACCGACCAACTTCTGCGCCCGCTCAATGACCTCGACCCTGAGCGCGGGCAGATCCCGCAGCGACTGGTCGATGTTCGAGGTGGCCGCAAAGCTCACCTCTTCGGAGGAGGGTTGGCGCGGTCGCGTTACCCCTCGGGGGGTCGGAGCGTTGTTAATAGCCCCTGCGTTTTGATTAGGTTGGATTTCCATGCCCTTCTTCTCTTTCCGGCAGGCTTGGATTCTCGTCGTAACTGAGTACCCGCATCTACTTCATCCATCGGCAGGCCCCGACATAAGTTAAGCAGTTATTGGCGACTTGGACAGGTGGCCGCCAATGCGGAAGCCGTGTAGGTCCCAAAACGTAACGGGGAATACAGGATCTGCTGGGCATCCGCCAGGGCCAGGGGTCGTGGCGCCCGCTCCATGTAGTGCTTGCGGGCCGCATTGGCCACCGCCGCGTCGCCGGCGTCGAACCATTCGTCCGCAGCCCACCAAACCTGAAGTCCCTCGGCATCCACCAGGCGCAGCCGCCAGCCGATGGCCAACGGCGGATACGCCCGATAACCCGTCACCTGACAGAACAGGACACCCTCACAGCCGGTTTCCTTGCGGATGCGCTCCAGCAATCCCTCCGGAAGTTCCTCCTCCGCGCCCCAGGCCAGTTTTCCCGACCAGTCGCGCAGCTGCTCCGGCTTCACCAGAACCAGCTCGAATCGGTTGGCCTTGGACAGCTCGCCCACGAGCGCCTTCTGCAATCCAGGCCGCGCCTGTTCCGTCGCGAAATCCTTGGTGTCCACCCGAAGTGGCAGCACCGCCACCCGCTTCACATCCCGGGGCAATTTTTCCACACCCAGGTAGATATTCTTGGGCCGATGCACCGGTCCCGCCATCGGGAGGGCATCCAATACCGATGCGCATCCGGTCAGCGCCATCATCCCAATCACCCCGCTCAGGGCGCTCCAGCGCCCAACCCGATTCCGCCAAAATGGATGTCCGTTATTCATCGATTGCCGGGCCTCAATCCGCCCGAAGTGGACCCCCACATGCTTCAGCTGCCAAACCTCTGCGTCAGATAGGAGAGCTGCTGCTTGATGTTCTGTTGGGCCGTCTCCATGGACACGAAACTCGCCGTCAAACGCTCGCGGTTGGCCTGTACCACCCGTTCCAGTTCTTCAATCTGCGTGTCGATCCCCTTCGACTGCTTCTCCAACAGCTCTTTCTTGGACTGCAACGAACCGTCGTCGCCGATCACCTTGTCCAGATAACTCGTCAGGCGCTTCGCAATCCCGTCGTTCGGGTCCAGCCAAAGCTTCTCGATCTCGTCCAACCGGTCCGTCATCGCCTCGTCGAGTGCCGAGGCGTCGTCGAGCTCAATGGTGTCATCGTCACTATTCGACTTGAACCCAAGCGCCTCCAGATGGGCGACGCCTCCACTCAAACCCGACACGGTCCCGTACGCCAGCTGACGCAGGCTCGATGCAATACCCTCCGCATCGGTCTCCGAAGCCAGCACACCCGCCGTCACCCCACCCTTGCCGTCCGTCGACAGTTTGGTCTCCGACGCAATCTTCCCCTGGACGTTGTTGTACTCGTCCACGAAGTCGGTGATGGCCTTGCGGATCGCCGTCCGATCCGTCGACACCGTCACGGTCGTCGACGCGCCCCCACCTTCCAGGGCGGTCACGCTCAAACCCGTGAGGCCTGAACTGGCGGCACTGATGGTGTTGGACCTGCTCCGCAGCTGGCCACCGCCGTTGACCGTGTAAAGAAGGTCGTTGCCCCGGGTGAGGGATCCCGTGGTCAACTTCGTTGCCTGCAGGAAGTTGCCGCTGACATCCTCGAGCGCGATCCCGATGTCTCCCGTGGCCTTGTTCGCCAGGATGAACCGGTCGCCGATCACATCGTAGCTCGCCGTCACCCCGGCCTCGGAGCTGCTGATCCTCCCCAGCACGTCGGCCACGGTGTCGCTGGAGGAGTAGGCAATTTCGACGCCGTTGACCTTGAACGAGCCCGTGTTCCCGGCGCCAAAGGTCATCGCCTGCGAAAGGTTCGCCGACCCGAGGGTCGACGAGGCTTTCACGCTCCCCAACGCGCTGCCGCTGGTGATGGTGGCGGTGCCGTTGTTGTTCAGCTTGGTGACTTCCAGAAAATTGCTGGTGTCGGTGGCGCTCCCCAAGGTGATCGCGCCGGTTCCGGAGAACCGGATTTTGTCGCTCGCGGGAAGGTAGGTCGCGGTGACGGTGTTTCCCGTGGCAGTGGCGATCTTGTCGAAGACATCCTGCAGGGTGTCGGTCGTCGCGACGGAGACTTCGGCGCCATTCACGCGGAACGTTCCGGCCGTGATGGTGGCGGGGAATCCGCCGCCGCCGATGGTGACCCCCGAAACATCCGAAGTGGTGGAAAGCGGGCTTCCGGCTCCCGCGGCGCCCATCATTTTGGCCGAGGACGCCAGTTGCTGGAAGGCGAAGGTGTAGGTGCCCTGGATGGCGCCGGAGCTCGAACTGGCGGTGGCGACGGTGTCGTCGCCGACGGCGGCGGTTCTTCCGGAGAACAGGCCTGGGGCTTTGAGGGCATCCAGCTTGTTCTTGAGAACGCTCAGCTGGGTGGAGATGGCGCCGTAGGCGGTGGACCTCTCCTCCAACGTGTTCTGCTCCAAGAGGAGCCGGCGCTGCGGCACCCTCTCGATTTCGCTCATTTGATCGATCAACGAGCGCCAATCGAAGCCTGAGGCCAGTCCTGATACTCCGAAATCCATCCGCCCACTCTATCGGCGGCTTGGGGAGCCGACTTGAGGCTGGGCCTGTGACCAAAGAAAAACCCGGCCAGTCATAGACCGGCCGGGTCGGGCACCAATCCCTACTTTGGGACTCCAATTACGACGTTACGACAGGAGTCTCAGAGCAGACTGCGGATTGGCGTTTGCCTGGGCTAACATCGCCGTGCCTGCCTGGACGAGGATGTTGTACCTGGCAAATTGTGTACTCTCTTCCGCGACATCCACATCCTTCATGCGGCTATTCGCGGCGGATAGATTGTCCTTGAGGATGCCCAGCTGCTCGCTGGTGTAGCTGAGGCGGGAGATATTGGCTCCCACGTTCGCCCGATCCTTGGCGAGCTGCGTGATCGCAGCCTTGACGTTGGTGACCGCCGTGGCGGCCGTCGTCGTTGTCGTCACATCGCCGGAGGAGGAGGCTGTATTCACATCACCCGTGGTCAGATTGACCGCGGTCATATTGTACTTGTTGCCATCCTCGTCCTTCGTGACACCCAGGGAGGCGCCGCCGAAGAGACTGACTCCGTTGAACGACTTGGCGCTCACATCCTCGATGTAGGCCTTGAGGGTCTGAAACTCCGCATCGTACAGATCACGGTCGCTGTCGATCTTCGTGACGTCCTGCGAGAGGACGGCGAGTTCGCTCATGCGATCCAGTGCTTTGCCAACCTTCTTCAGGAATCCGTCCTGGGTCTGGCTGAACGAGATGGCGTTCGAGATGTTGTTATTCGCTGACGTGATACGGTTGATCTGAGCGTCGAAGCGCATCGAGACCGCCATCCCCGCCGCATCATCCTCCGGAGAGGTGATTTTGGAACCCGATGACAACCGGGCCAGTGAACGAGACAAGAGTGCCGAAGATTCACCGAGGAGACGTGCACTACTCTGCGCCGAGACGTTTGTATTGATAACCATAACGGACTCCTTCCTTGAGTCACCCCTTTCGGGGATTTGAAACGCGGCATTCCATGCCGCGGATGAAGATTGTTGGAGGCTTTCACCGTTACCTCGCCGACCCTTTCTGGCCTTCGGCCGCCATTGTCTTGCGACACCGGAAGAATCGGCACCCCCTGTGAAAGCTTGAGGAAGGATTCCCGCAGGGGATCCCATACGGAACAACCTGCCTTCCCTGTCTCTTCCGGACGGTTCACGGGGATTTCCTGCCCCCTCCAGGAGCAACTCCCGCCCACCTCCGAGGGCAATTCTCGCCGGGCAACCCAGGGTTTCCGGACAAATTTGCCTAGACTTCGACCGGCACCTTCCTCCTGCCCCTCAGACCCCCCTCACCAGGGTGCCAACCCTCGCATCCAACGTGTTACACGAAGCTCGCCACCCCCAAAACCCCGGTGGCACGTGCTGTGCTGAGGGGCATCCGGCGATCTGTCGTATGAGCACGCTGGCCACCATCGAATGCGAGAGGCTCCCTGCCTCAGCGGAAAACGCGGTTCATCCCGCCGTCCTGAATCTTCCTCTCGGACTCCTGGGATTCGAAGAGGTCAAGCACTACGTCGTGCTCCAGAATCCCGAGGAGCACCCCTTCATGTGGCTTCAAATGACGGATGCGCCCAAACAGGCCTTCCTCATTGTGCCACCCTCGGCGGTGGTCCCCGACTACCGTCCCGAACTCAGCGACGACGACGTCTCTTTCCTCCATCTCGAAGCCCCGGAGGACGCCGTCATCGTCAACATCGTCACGCTGCGCACTGGCTCGCAGTCGACCGTCAATCTCAAGGGACCGATTGTCTTCAACCGCCATACCCGCATCGGAAAGCAGGTCATTCCCATGAACGCCTCCCGGTTCACCCTGCAATATCCTCTGCCGGCCCTCGCCTAAAGCTCTCTTACCGCTGACAGCCATGCTGATCCTTTGTCGCAAGATCAATGAAAGCGTCGTGATCGATGGAATGATCACCGTGAAGGTCCTGCGGATCGATGGTGACCAGGTCCGGCTGGGCATCCAGGCCCCCATCGATGTCCCTGTCCATCGACACGAGGTCTACGAGGAAATCCAGCGGAACAACCGCGAAGCCGCCACCCACGTGCGGCCCGATGTTCCCCGCCTCTCGCCTCCCCTTCGCTCTCCGTCGGCGCCGACTGCGGCGTCGATGCCCAAACCCACAACCCCAACCACGGAACAACCGACAACTACCTTCGCCGCGCCTGCCAATCCCGCCCGCGCCGCAGCCCCAGTGACCGCCGCGCCGTGCGCGATCTGACTCAACCACCGCCACCTGAACGAACAAGACTCCTATGGTCATCAACACGAACATCCAAGCACAGGTCTCGGCGTCCAACCTGGCGACGAGCAGCGATATGCTAGCCAAATCGCTGTCACGCCTGAGTTCCGGTTCCAAGATCGTCAACCCCGCTGATGATGCCGCCGGCCTCGCCGTCGCCTCTCGGCTCGATGCACAGGTCCAACGCATCGCCGCCGCCCGCTCCAATGTGGGCAACGCGGTCTCCTTCACCCAAACCCAGGACGGGTACCTCAAGAAAATCGCCAAGGCCCTCGACCGCCTCAGCGAGCTCGCCATCCTGGCCCAGGACGTCACCAAGGGCGACGCCGACCGCGCCCTGTACCAGACGGAATTCGCCCAGCTCCAGGACTACGTCACCAACACGTCCTCCAAGGAGTTCAACGGCGTGAGCCTCTTCAACGGAGCCGGCCTCGGCGTCACCATCGATTCCGAAGGCAACAGCTTCACGATGACGAGTCCCAACCTGGAACTCACCGACTACACCAACGCCACCGAAACCAGCACGGCGATCTCCACCACCACGTCGGCGATCACCGCTCTCGGCTACATCCGCACCGCGATCACCAAGCTCGCCGCGGACCGCGCCACCATCGGCGCCTACCAGTCCCGCCTCAACTACACCGCCGAACAGCTCCAGGTGAACAAGGAGAACCTCATGGCCGCCTCCTCACGCATCCAGGACGTCGATGTCGCCGAGGAAAGCACCGCCTACGCCCGGTACAACATCCTGGTTCAGGCCGGCACCGCCATGCTCACCCAAGCCAACGCCATGCCGCAAAGCGCACTCCGTCTGCTCCAACAGTAGTTCCTCTCCTCTCGATACCCTCCCGCCTTTATGGCCGGGGTCCGGGTTCACGGAAGAACAGCACCAGGCAAGGATAGCCAATGACCCCTCCTCTCTCCGACGCTCTCGACGTCAGCCGCCGCACCCTTCCCGACGCGGCCGGTCTCTCCCGTATCCTTCCTGCCGAGGAGTCCATCGCCTGCATGGACGACGCCTCCTGGGAAATTGTCCAGCGCCAGCTCGCCGCACTGCCCGGCGACGCCTACCTCTGGCTCTGGGCCGGTCTGGTCCTCGAACACCGCGGTCGGTTCGATGCGGCCTGCAATCACTACGCCGAGGCCATCGAACGCGGATGCGCCCACTGGCGCGTCGGGTGGTACATCGCCCGTTCCGCCAAACGCCTCGGCAACCTCGCCCTCGTCGACTCCGCCTGCGCGGCCGTGCTCAAGGCCAATCCCGAGTTCTGGTTTGCCCGCGAACTGCCCAAACACGCCCGCGGCTACTACTCCCAACTCGGCCAGGACCAGATCATCGAAGATTTCTTCGCCCACCAACCCGCCCGCAACAAGGTCTTCGTCGAAGTCGGAGCCTTCGACGGCGTTCACTACAGCAATGTTCGCCGTCTGGTGGAACAGCACGGCTGGTCCGGTGTGTCCATCGAACCTGTCGGCCGCAACTTCGAGAAACTCAGCCAGTCGTACGCCGGACAGCCCGTCCGGTGCATTCGTGCCGCCGCCTCCAACACGCCCGGCGAGGTGGCCCTCCACGTCTCCACCTACCCTCACCTTCCCCAGTGGGGCTCCGATGTCGCCTCCATCTCGGGCACCGACAACGCCCGTTGGGAAAAACGCTATCAAGCGTCCTGGACCCGCGAATCCGTCCCCGCCCGCACCCTCACCTCGATGCTGGAGGAAGCAGAAATCTCCACCATCGACTTCCTCACCATCGATGCCGAAGGCCATGACCTGGAGGTCCTCCAAAGTCTCGACCTGAACCGCTTCCAACCCCAGCTGATCGTCGTCGAGTACGGTTCCCGCCGGGACCTGATCCTCTCCCTGCTCGCCCAACACGGTTACTCCGTCCTGCTCGACAACAAACAGGACCTGTTCGCCGCCCGCATTCAGCACGCCCTGCCCCAGTTTCCCAACCTGCCCACCACCCGGAACTTCGCCGGCACCCACGACGATCCCGCGTATCAGGCCATCCAGCGATCCGTCGAAACCTCCCTCCCCGACTGGATCGGACGCCCCCACGACACCGTGAACCGGATCGTCATCGTGGGCGGTTACCTCGGCACCGAGGTTCGCACGATGCTCGAGCGTTATCCCAAGGCCAAGATCCTCATCTTCGAACCCAGTTCCCGCTACTTTCAAAAACTCCAGGCCACCTACGCCAACGAACCCCGCGTCTGCTGCCTGCCCTACGCCGTCGGCGATCAGGCCGGCTCCGCCGTGTTCCATGAAGGCTCAATGAACGGCGTGGGTTCCCTGCTCCCACTCAAGACCCGCGCCGATCAGCAGACCTGGATTCCCAAGGGCCTTACCCCGGCCGAATCGTACACCGTCAAGGTCGTCTCCCTAGACAGCCTCCCCGAACTCGCCAACCAGCCCATCGACCTCCTGTGGTGCGACGTTCAGGGCGCGGAGCTCCTCGTCCTCCGCGGCGCGGTCAACACCCTGCGTCATTGCCGTTCCCTCTTCCTGGAGGTCGCCTGTTCCCAGACCACCTATGAAGGTCAGTGCCGACTCACCGATCTGAGGGAGTTCTGCGCTTCCCAGGGTTTCTTCCTCGCCGGCATCGGTCTCTGCCCCTCCGGCAACGGCACCGGGAACTCCGTCTGGCTCCCCCTTCCGGCCCAAGCCCCATCCCAACCCCTCCCACAGCGCCCCTGGACCGAGCTGGTCAATCCCCACCTGCTCCAGATCCGCTACCTCCCCCTCGAATCCGAACCCCGGCGGGAGTCGGTCGAACCCCTGCGCCTGCTCGGCCCCGAACGCTTCGACCTCGGCGCCAAACTTCTCTACGCCCGCCACCGAGCCCTCGGCATCCATGACGTCTGGGCCGAAACCGTCTACAGCGAACACATCCAGGCCTTCTCCGGCGGCTCGTGCCGCGAGGCGGACGGTCTCAAGACGGGCATCGCCGATTATCGTACCGCCTTCGATCAGGTGCTCGATTCCATCGGCAACGACGGCTTCGACGCCAACGTCTCCCTCGTGCCCGTCGACCGCCATCGAACTCCGATCGACGGTTCCCACCGCGCCGCCGCCGCCCTGCATCACGGGGCCAACGTCGATCTCCTGGTCTTCGACCTTCAGGCGAACCGCTACGATTGGGCCTTCTTTCAGAAACGCGGCCTTTCCTCCGCAGCCCAGGACGCCATCGCCCTGGAGTTCGTCCGCTGGCGGACCGACGCACAACTGGTCTTCCTCTTCCCGTGCGCAGCGGGCCGGGACGCCGAGGTTCGCGAGATTCTCAACGAGTTCGGGGCCATCGCGTACGAGAAATCCATCCAGCTTCAACGGGAGGGTCCCACCCTGCTCGTTCATGACATTTACGCCACCGAACCTTGGATCGGCACCTGGGCGAACGGTTTCTCAGGGGCAGCCAAAGCCGCCCGCGCCCGCTTCCAAGGCACCGGCCCGCTCCGGGTCTTCCTGTTCGTTCCCCGTGACTCCGCCTCCTCACGGCCTGCCAAGGAGCGCATTCGAAAGCTCTTCGGCCTCGGCAATGAGTCGTGCCACATCAATGACACCCACGCGGAGTCCGTACGGCTCGCCTCCCTCGTTTTCCACGCCCAAAGCCTCCATTTCCTGAACCACGCCAACCGCCGGCTCTTCGAGCGGTTCCAAAAGCACTTCGACCGCTACCGCGACTGGATCCGCCAGTCCCAGAAAGATCCCGAACGCCTCTGCGTCGACGGAAGCGCCACCATGGCCGCCTACGGCATCCGCGATGCCCAGGACCTGGATGTCCTCCACCACGGCGATGTCGATTTCGCCGCCGTGATGCCGGAGGTGAACAGCCACAACGCCCACGTCCATCACCACGCCGTCAGCCGCGACGAGATCCTCTTCCACCCCGACCATCACTTCTACTTCCAGGGGCTCAAGTTCGTCGCCCTTTCCACCCTCCGCGCCATGAAGGCCAAGCGTGCCGAAGGCAAGGACCTCAAGGACGTCGCCGCCATCGATCAACTGCTGGGCGCCGGGACATCCCCCGCCACCCCTGCCGTCACCACACCGTCGACCTCAGTCCAGACGTCCGCTCCAACCGCCCCAACCCCACGGCCCGGTCAGCCTCGCATCATCGGGCTCGTCCCCGCCCGTAACGAAGCCGGTCGCCTTCCGTTCTGCCTCCGCACGCTGGCCCGCTTCACCGACGCGATCATTTACCTCGACGACTTCTCCGACGACGACTCCGTCCGGGTTGTTGAAGGCATCGCCGCGGAATGCCGGGTGGAGCGCATTCTCACCAAGAAGGCGTGGAACCGCGATGAACCCGGGGATCGCAACGCCCTGCTCGAGGCGGGTCGCCAGCTCGGCGGAACACATTTCATCGTTCTCGATGCCGACGAGGCCTTCACCGCGAATTGCCAGACGGAAGGGGTTCTGCGGCGGGACATTCTGGGCCTCCTTCCCGGCGACCGGCTGGTGCTGACCTGGATTCAACTGTGGCGCGGCCTCGGCCAGTACCGCTTTGATCAATCGGTCTGGACGAACAACCGCAAGGCGTTCGCCTTCGCGGACGACGGTTCGTGCTCGTACTCTTCCGAGTTCATTCACACGCCCAGGGTTCCCGCGAATCTCAAAGGCCGGGCCGTGACCGTCCCCGGCTACGACCGTGGCGTTCTTCACTTCCAGTTTGTTCACTGGCCCAACCTCCAGATCAAACAGTCCTGGTACCGTTGCATGGAGCGGGTCCGTTTCCCGGATCGCCCCGGCAGCGAGATCAACAAGCGGTACGCGCCAAGCGAGGATGAGACCGCCCTGCAGACCCGACCGGTCCCTCCGGAGTGGTTCCAAGGCCATCCCCCGCTGGACCCGGCTTCCCTTGAGAGGACCGACGAGCGTCGCGTCCGCGAAGTGCTGCATTGGTTCGACACTCTGGGCCGGCACACTTTCGCCGATCTCGATGTCTGGCGGGTGGATTGGGAAACCTTGCGCCAATCCCTCAAGGCGTCCCCGCCCGCAAAGCAGCCGGGAACCCGACCCGCCACCCCACCGCCCCCTGCCAAGAAGCCGCGTCGCGCCTCCAACGCCGTCCACGACTGCCTCCGCCAGGCCGACAAATACTTCCAGGAAGGAAAACTCGTCGAAGCTCATTCCTGGCTGGAACGCGTGCTCGACCTGGATCCCGACGCTGCCGATGTCTGGGTTGCCTCCGGCAATCTCCTGCTCCAGCTCGGAGACTTCACCAACGGCATTCAGTCGATTCAACGCGCCGCCGATCTCCGCCCCGACCACGCCCCCACCTTGGCCGCCCTCGCCGCCGCCTTTGTGCAGGCCGGTCGCATCGAGGATTTCGAGAAGGCCCTGGGCACCGCCTTCTCCATCAACCCTTCGGAACCTTCCGCCGTCCGCCTGCTGGCCGATCTCAATTTCCGCAGCGGCCAGTTCCAGGACGCCGCCCATGGCTACCATCAGCTGATCCAGCTGAACGGGAACGATATCCATGCCTTGCTCGCGCTCGGCGTGTGTTTCGCCAAGACCGGCGACACGGAAACAGCCCGTGCCGCCTTCAACGAGGTGCTCCGCGTCGATCCGCATCACGCCATCGCGCTCGAGAACCTTTCCGCACTCGGCACAACCGCGGCGTCTCCAACCCCTCCAGCAACAGCAGCAGCGCCCGCCCCGGTCCCCACGAGTGGCCCGGCAGCCGCCCCTGCCAAGCCAGCGACCCCGCCGGCCCCGTCCAGTGCGACCGCCGCCGACAAGCCGCCGCTGATCTCCGCGATCATCTCGACATACAAGTCCGAGCGCTACCTGCGCGGCTGCCTCCAGGATCTGCTCCAACAAACGATCGCCGATCGCCTGGAGATCATCGTCATCGACAGCGGTTCCCCGGAAAACGAACGCGCCATTGTCGAGGAATTCCAGGCGCGCCATCCGCGCATCGTTTACCTCCGCACCGAGCGCGAATCCATCTATGGCGCGTGGAACCGTGCCGTCCGGCTGGCCACAGCCCCGTATCTCACCAGCGCCAACGCCGACGACCGCCACCGGCCCGAAGCTCTGGAACGCCTTGTCGCCGCCCTGGAAGCCCACCCCGACTGCGCCCTCGCCTACGCCGACTGCGCGGTCTGCGAGAATGTGCATCCCGATTTCGGGTTCACCGAACTCCGCGGTTACTATCGCTGGCCGAATTTCGATCGCGTCCTGTTGTTCCGCGGCTGCTATGTCGGTCCCCAACCGGTATGGCGTCGAAACCTCCACGACCGTTTCGGACTCTTTGATCCCAGTTACCGATCCGCAGGCGACTACGAGTTCTGGCTTCGGCTCGCCAAGACCGAGAAGTTCCTCCACCTGCCGGAAGTTCTCGGCCTCCACTGGTATGCCGAGGAAAGTCTTGGCCATCAGAACCGGGAACTGACCCGCCAGGAATCGGACCACGCACGCATCCTGCACTGGCCTTCCGAGTGGGGCGTCCGCCCGACTCAAAGTTTCAAAACCCTTCACCATATTCCGGCGGTGGAGAAGCAGAGGCTGCGCAACAAGGAGCTCGCCACCAGGGTCGAAACGCTCGAACGCGAAAAAGCCCGGCTCGCTTCCGACCTGAAGCGTTTCGCCACCGAGTCCCTCACTCGACCCGGTCCCACTGCCGAAACCCAGCCGCCAGTCGCCGCCATTCCTGCCGCCTCGACGTCTCCGGATTCGCTCACTGTCCCGGCCACTTCATTGCTGCCCACCGACACCAATCCCGAGGCCTTCCAGCATCTCCTCCGCGGCTTCGATCTCATCCGGGAAAGCCGCTTCGAGGAAGCCCAGGCCGAGGCCGGCAAATACCGGGAGAAGGTGGTCTACGACGCCCTCCGCCGAGTCGATCATCGCACCGGAAATGCGCCGTCACTCACCGTCGTCGTGGTCGCCCATCAGACACGCCAGGCCCTGCTCCGCTGTCTCGATTCCCTCGCCCACCCCTCCAACCCCGACCACGAAGTCATCGTCGTCGACAACGGCGGCAACGAAAGCATCGAGGCCGAACTCCAGAGCCGGCCTCTCCTCCACGTCCAGACGCCCGTCAACGTCCTGCCCTCCGAGGCACGCAATATCGGCGTCCATTTCGCCCGCGCCTCCACCGTGGTGTTCGTCGACGACGACGCGACCGTCGCTCCCGGTTATCTGGCGTCGATCCTCGCCGGCTTTGACGCCTTCGACATGGTTGCCTTCCGGGGCAAAGTCCTCCCCCAGACCGATCACGAGCACAACGATCGGGTCCGCCATTACGATCTCGGCGACGCACCCATCACCGCCAATCTCAATACCGAAGGCAACTGCGCGATCCGCGTGGCGGTCTGGAAACAGCTCGGCGGACAGGATCCCCTGCTCTTCGGCGGCGAAGGCGTGGAACTGTCGTTCCGCATCACCGCCCGCTTTGGCCCTTCCGCCATTCTCTACTGGCCATCGGCGGTCATCTATCACGACTACGCCGAGGATGACTCGAAGCTGGATCGGAAGAGCGACCGCCATCGCGCCGCCCGAGCCTACCTGGGGTGGAAGCACACCGGCATTCTCGAGCATCACGAGTTCCTCAAGCTCCCGCCGCGAACCGACGACGAACGCCTGCAACGCACGCTCCCGCTGCGTCCAAAGCAGGCCGCCGTCCAGGTCGAACCACGCCCTCCCGAGACAAAACCCCAGGCCCCGGTCAAATCGGTCGTCGTCGATTCCCCCATTGCCGCGCTTCGCTCCGCACTCTCGTTCCGGGGTTGGATGGCCAAGTTCGACGCGTACGCCGCCAAACTGAAGAGCCTCGAGTACATCCCGTCACGCCACGACCCCGAAATCTCCATCGTCATCATCGCCCACGAAATCCGGGTCGATTCCATCCGGGTCCTGCAAAAGCTCCAGGAGGACCGCGACGGCCGCTTTGAGATCGTCTACGTGCTCAACGGATCGCGCACGGTCGAGGCGGATCAGGTCCGCCCCTTCGTCGATACCCTCGTCGAGTTGACCGAAAACACCGGCGCCTATTTCGCCCGCAATGTCGGCGCCGCCTTCGCCAAGGCCGGCATCCTCTTCTTCCTCGACGATGACGCCATTCCCGAGCGCGGTTGCGTCGCCGCCCACCTCGACGAATTCCGGCTGTTTGATGTCATCGCAGTCCGGGGCGCCATCCTCCCGAAGACCCAGAACCCGCTCAACGAACTGGCGAAGCACTACCACCTGGGCGACCGGCGGTTCCCCATTCACGCCGACGTCGAGGGCAACACGTCCTACCTCGCAAAACCATTTTTCGCGGTGGGCGGCTGGGACGATGAAATTGTGTTCGGCGGCGGCGGCATCGACCTCGCCTTCCGACTGCTCCAGGTGGAGAGCGATCGGCGCCGACAGATCTACTCCCCGGTGCCGGTGGTCTATCACGATTACGCCGCCAACGAGGAGCACCTCGCCCGGAAGCACAAGAAGCAGGCTGAATCGCGCGAGCGCCTGCACCGCAAGCATCCGCGGTACGAGGCGCTCAGGACCGCGTGGCAGTCGTTCTACGGCAAGGATCATCTCGTCCTTCCGAAGATCCCGACGGACATCCACCCCACCGCCGCTGCCGCTCCGTCCGGGCTCAAACCGGCGCCCGCGCCAACCGCGGCCGAGAAGGATTTCGCGCCGCTCATCACGGTCGCGATCCCGACCTTCAACCGCGCCCGGTTCCTCCAGGAAGCCGTCCAAAGCGCCCTGCATCAGACCTATCCCCATCTGGAGGTGGTCATCGTCGATGACGGTTCCACCGACGAAACCGACTCCCTGCTCCGGACGTTCTGTGATCCGCGGGTGCGTTGTTTCACCAAGGAACACAGCGGCGGACCGGCCACCCGAAATCGGTGCGTCCAGGAGGCGCGCGGTGATTACATCGTCTGGCTGGACTCCGACGACTTTCTTCTCGCCGACACGGTGGCGCTCTATGTCGCCGAACTTCGGCGAAACCCGGACCTCGATGTCCTGTACGGCAACCTGCTCGTGGCGGACGAACAGCTGCGCGTGCAGGAAGTGTGGACCTACCATGATTACCATGGCTGGACGGAATCCCTGATCTCCGATTCCACCATCGAAAACCGCCTTCCGAATGTCGGCACGCTGGTCCGCAAGACCTGCTACGAACGGTTCGGCCTCTACAATCCAGAATTCCCCCGCGCCCACGACTACGAGTTCTGGACCCGGGCCGGCGCCGGAGCGGTGGTGAAGTCCATGCGGACCGAAGTCGCCATTTACCGGCGCCACGAGGATTCGCTCACCCAGCTGCGCAAGCCGGCCGACACGCGCTACGAGGCGAATGCGGTCAAGGCCCTGATCAGGCGCCACGCCCTCAACATCCTCTTCCCGTTCTGCTACGCCGCCGGCGCCCCCATCGCCACGGGCAACGCCCGCGCCTGGTCCCTCGCCTCGCTGCTGATGGCCAAATACGGCGACACTCCCGCCGCGCTCACGTACGCGCGACGCAGCGTCGAAGCCGCCGATCTCGGCCAGAATACCCAGTTGCTCGCCATCCTGGAGGCCCTCGACGGACGCGTTCATTCCCCGTCCAAGTCCAAGGCCCCTGCCTCGGATGAGTTCGCCTCGCTCGTCGAGACCGCCCGGCGCCAATTCGCCGCCGGCAAGGTGCATCCCTGCGCCAAAGCCTGCGCCCGCCTCGCCGAGATCCGGCCCGAGGCTCCGGAAACTCTCCTGCTCAGCGCCATGAGTCTGCGTCGCTGGGGAGCCCCAGCCGATGCCCAGGCCGCCTATCATTGCCTCGTCCACCGCCAATGCGGCCTCTCCTTCCTCGGCGCCACCCGCGATGCCGACGCCACCCGCGTCGGTGCCTCCCCGACACCCCCTTCCGACCCGCGCCCCGTCCTCGTCCAACGCCTGATCCAACGGCTTGGCTCGGTTCTTGGACCTGAATCCATTCCGGATGCCGCCATCCGTTCCGCTCTCGACTACCTCACCGAGGCGTCCAACGCCGCCTCCGTCCCCGGGTTCCTCGACCTGCATCGCCATGGCCAAACCCCCCTGTTCTTCGCCATCCTCGGCGTGCTGGAGGAGGAACTCGATGGCGCGTCGAACCCCGACCTATCCCGCGCGCTCCATCTCGTCCGCGCCGGCCTTCAACCCGCATCCACGCCCGCACCGACCCGCCAACCCGGCTACAGCTTCTGCATCATCACCGGCGGTTCTCGCCCCGAAAAAGTCGCCCGACAGATCGCCAGCATCCGCGCTCTCGGACTCGAACACTTCGAAATCCTCGTCGGCGGCAATGTCGCCCAGGTTCCCGATGACGTGCGCAAGGTCGATCTCGCCGCCGCTGCAAAGTCCGGGCGCCTCGGCAAGATGCGCAATACCCTCGGCCGCCTGGCCGCCTTCGATCACCTGGTCGTCAGCGACGACGACATCGTCTTCGACCCCGGGTTCGCCGCGGGACTGAAGCGTTTCGGTGAAGGTTACGACCTCCTCGCGGTGCGGATTCTGAACACCGACGGCTCCAGGTTTTGGGACTGGGCCACGACCGGCGGACTCAAGGGATCCGTTCTGCTCGATTACTGGGAATCGGATCCCAACGTCTACGTCACCGGCGGCATCTGCGTGCTCAAGACCGCCACTCTCGATCGCGTGGCCTGGGACGAAGCACGAGGTTTCTACCAGCGCGAGGACGTCGACTTCTCGTCCCGGCTCAAGGCCGCCGGATTCACCATCCGTTACAACCCCTTCTCCGTCGTCCTGCACGACGACGACCGATACTCGCGGGTTGGCCGGGTCGTCTATCTGTTCGATCACCTGCTCGGGGAAGCAGTCCAGAACCAGGCCACCCGGTGTGCTGCGGAAACCCTTGAACTTCTGCAGCAAGCCTGGCGCATCGCCGGCTCGAACTCCGAACGGCAGGCGGCGGTTCAATCCGTCGCCCGACGATTGGGCGTTTCCCTCGACCTTGCCCCGGTTCCAGCCTCCGCTTCGAAGGTCACCGCTCGTTCAGGGGTTGCCGCGCCATCCGACGTGCCCGCCCCCCGCACCGGCGTGGTTCCAGAGTCGGTGGCCATCGACTGGATCGGGTCGTTCCTCGATCACGGCAGTCTGTCGCACGTGAACCGGGAACTGACCCGGGCACTGCGCGAGAATCCCGACGCCAAGGTGCAATGCATCGGCGAACCCTCGCGCCTGCCCAAGAACGCGCCCAAGGACTGGATCGGCCTGGCCAGCCGGATGGTCTCCAAGCCGTCACGCCACGCCAAAGTCACCGTTCGCCACGCCTGGCCTCCCCAGTGGGACCGCCCCCAGTCCGGGGCGCTCGTCGTCATCCAACCCTGGGAGTTTGGTTCCCTCCCGCGGTCCTGGGTCAACGATCTGGCCCGGGTGGATGAAGTCTGGGTTCCCTCCGACTACGTCCGCCGGGTTTACGTCGATTCCGGTGTGCCCGCCGAGAAGGTCTTCGTCGTTCCCAACGGCATCGATCCCGCGCGTTTCCATCCCAAGGTCCAACCCCTGGCTCTCGCAACCCGGAAGTCGTTCAAGTTCCTGTTCGTCGGGGGAACCATCTTCCGCAAAGGCCCGGACCTTCTGCTCGAAGCGTTTCTGGCCCAGTTCACGGCCGCCGACGATGTTTGCCTCGTCATCAAGGATTTCGGCGGGAAGGACGTTTACGCGGGTCAGACCTTCGAGCAGAGCATTCGCGCCGCGCAGGCCCGACCCAACGCTCCCGAAATCCTCTATCTCAATGAGGAACTGCCACCGGATGCCATCCCCGGCCTTTACACCGCCTGCGATTGCCTCGTTCACCCCTACCGAGGCGAAGGATTCGGCCTCCCCGTTCTCGAAGCCATGGCCTGCGGTCTTCCCGTGATCGTCACCGCAGGTGGCGCCACCGACGACTTCGCCCCGGAGCAGATCGCCTTCCGCGTTCCGGCGCTTCGCAAGGAGATCGGTGCCTCGATCAGCGGCATGCCCCTCGTGCGGTCCGGCTGGCTTCTGGAACCCGACCTCGCCGCTCTTTCCAGCCGCATGCGATGGGTCCACGACCATCGTGAGGAAGCCCGGTCCCGTGGCATCGCCGGAAGTCAGCACGTTCACGCCCACTGGACCTGGAGCCACGCCGCCGCCGCCGCCCTTCACCGCGCGCAGGCCGTCGCCGCCAGGACGCCCATCTCTTCTCCCACCCGATCCGCCCCAACACGCCCGGGAGCCATAGAATTACCGACCTGCGCCCGTGTCGGACACCTCGGCGCAGCCCACGAGCTGTTCGAGAAGAAGAAATACCGCGAGGCCTGGGAGTTCACCGTCGATGCCCTCCAACACCGGCCCTACCACCCCGAAGCGTATTTGCTGCTCGGCGAAATCGCCAAAGCCGTGGGCGACGCCTCCTCCGCCCGTCGCTTCGGCCAACAGTCCAAAGCCATCGCCCCCCAATGGAAACCCGCCAAAACGTTCCTCAAGGGACATGCCCACGGGAATTCCCGACCATCGTGGCTGGCCCTGCCTCCTGAACTCGCCGAAACCAGCCCCGAACACCGCTGTCGCCTGTCGGTCTGCCTGATCGTCAAGAACGAGGAGCAGTTCCTAGGCCCTTGCCTGCAATCCATCCAGGCCATCGCCCATGAGATCATCGTCGTCGATACCGGCTCCACCGACCGGACCCTTGAAATTGCACGCGAATTCGGGGCCCAAGTGCATTCCTTCGTCTGGTGCGACGATTTCAGCGCCGCCCGAAATGCCGCCCTGGAACATGCCACCGGCGACTGGATCCTGATGCTCGATGCGGATGAGCAACTCCCTCCCGAGCAGCACGACAACCTTCGTCGTGACTTCAAAAAATCCGGCATTCTTGGCCTGAGAATTCCGCTGCAAAACATTGGTGCCGAAGCAGAAGGAGTTGCCTACGTTCCAAGACTTTTCCGAAATGCCCCCGGCCTCTTTTATGTAAGCCGTATCCATGAGCAGGTCTTTTCCAGTATCCTCGTGCGGGCCGAAGAGTGGGGCCTCGACACCGCGCTCGGAACCGCTCAGATTAAGCACTACGGCTATACAAACGAACTAGTTCAATCTCGTAACAAATCGGAACGGAATCTTCGCCTTCTGCGGGAAGCGGTGAGGGAATTCCCCGATGACGCCAATCTCCTCATGAATCTCGGTCTTGAATCCGTGCACAGTGGGAATCTCGAATCGGGCATTGCCGAGTACGAGAAGGCATTCCAGGCGCTCTCGGATCATGCCGAGCAGCAGAAGGTGCCTGAGTTGCGGGAGACGCTGCTCATGCAGTACGCCTCGGTGCTGATGAAGGCCGGTCGGTACACGGAGATTGTGAGGGTTCTGGAATCACCGGTCGCCAAGGCCTACGAACCCACCGCGTCGCTGCATTTTGCCCTGGGGTTGGCCTATTTTCGACTGGAACGACCCGCGTTGGCGGCGCCGCAGATCAAGGAATGCCTCGCGAAACGGCATCTGCCGACAGCATCCCCGATCAATCCCGATATTTGGAAAGCGGGGCCGTACCACTGCCTTGGTCTTTGTCTCATTCACGCGGGTCAATTGACCGAAGCCGAGGCCGCCTTCCGGGCCGCCCTTCGTGACGAGTCGTCCAGCCGTGGGGTGCGCCTCGACCTGGCCCGGTTGTACAAACGGATGGGTCGTCCGATTGATGCCCTGAAGGTGCTTCATGAACTGATCGACACCCGTCAGGGCGATCCCGAGGTCTGGCGCCTGGGCGGAGAGATCGCCCTCGGCAACCCGTCCCTTCTGGACTTCGCCATCGACTGGACGGGAGAAGCCACCAAGGCGCACCCGACCCAGGCCCTGTTGGCGGGACAGCACGGCGAGGCCCTTTTGATCACCGGCAATCCCGCGGCGGCCATCCCGTTCTTCCGAGCCTCGGCCCTCGCCGGCGATGCCTACCACAGCGCCGCCTTGTGTCTCGCGGAGTTGGCGACCAACGCCCGGCCCTCGCCTGTCCCCGCCCATCTGGAGCAGGTGGTTTCCACCCAGTTCCTGCGGTGGTTCCAGCGCATCACCTCTTCTCCCGGTAGCAGCATGCTCCATCAGGTGATCGAACAGATCCGCCCGCTCGAAAAAGTCCTGCCCACCGCAGCCGCGACCCTCCGAACCGCGCTCACCCAAGCCGCCTGAACCCAGGCAGAGCCCATCCATTCCAACTGAATCGCTCCGCTAAGCGCGCTTCACGCCCTGGCGCCAGAGTTCGAAGTGGAAGATGGCCACCGCCACCAGCGAATGGTGGATCCTACCGTTGGCCACCAGGCCGGCGAGCTGATCGGCGGGCACCAGCCGGGTCTGGATATCCTCCCCGGCATCGAGATCCAGCCCCGCCGCCAGTTCGCAGTCCTCGATGAGAATCGTGTGACAGGTGTTTCCCTGAATCGCCGGGTTCGGCGCGATCTTCCCCAGCACCCGCGCATTTCGTCCCTCGTAACCGGTCTCTTCCCGCAGCTCCCGGATCGCCGTCGCCACCGGCGATTCGTCCTCCGGATCCATGACCCCGCCGGGCACTTCCAGATCCACGGAACACGTGCCGTGCCGAAACTGCTCCACCATCACCGCCTGACCCTCGCGCGTCAGGGCGATGACATTCACCCAGTCCGGCGAGTCCAGAACGTAAAACGCGTGCTCCTGACCCGTTCGCGGCGATTGCCGCCAGTCCCGCCGCATGCGGAAAATACGGAAATCACCCAACGCCTCGGATCGTTGCAGTGGCCACGGTTGAATCGGTGTCGTTGAGTTGGTCATCGTCGTGGTCGTGCTCGTGGTCGGTGCCTGGCCCGGAGAGAGCGTTAAAGGCCGCGTTCCTTGGCCGCCCACCCTCCCCGCATCAGCCCCAGCAGATGCACCAGGGCACGTTCCCGGGTCCAGCCACGCTCCGCAACCAGTTGGTTGGCCCGCTTCTCCAGTTGCGCCGCCATCTCCGCCGATTTCGCCGCCGGACAACCCAGGGTCTCCAGCGCCTTGGCCAACATCGCCGCATCCACCCCAACACGAGTGCCACCTCCACCTCCCGTCTGTCACGAACGGATTTGCTCAGGCAAAAAACCCCAGGTCGGTCGTCCCGAAATTGCCAATGTTCGGGAACACCGCCGGCAACTGCGCGGCCGGGACACCAAACCACTTCGCCAACGTCGCTCCGTATTGGTCAATCGACGTCGTCGGAATCATGGCACCCCGCGAACCGGAATCATCGGGTCCGCCGAGCGCCATCGTCGGGAAGGTGCCGAAGACCCTTCCCCCCTGGATCGCGCCGCCCATCAGCAAATGGTGATTGCCCCATCCGTGATCACTGCCCGCACCGCTGGGTTCCAAGGTCCGACCGAAGTCGGACAGCGTGAACGTGGTGACGCGATCGGCGACGCCCATTTCCTCGGTGGCCGTGTAAAACGCCGCCATGGCCTCGGAGACCTGCGACAGCAGATCCCAATGCTGCCAGCTCTGCGCTCCGTGGGTGTCGAATCCGGCGATGGAACAGAAGAAAACCTGGCGGTGGATGCCGGTGGTGGATCGCAGCTGGATGAGTTTGGCCACCTGAAGCAGTTGGCTGCCCAGGTTGGTGGCAGGGAAGGCGGTCGCCACTTGGGCCGAGGCGCCGGTCATCATCGCGTTGAGACTCATGGCGTCCTTGCGCACCTGGTTGGCGGACTGCACCAGAGCCAGGCCGCTGTTGAATTCGAGCACCTGTTGCAGCCCCGCCTTGCGGGCGTTCGCCGCGGCCTGCGGCCAGAGACTCATGCCGGCGGCGTCCAGATTGAACCCCGGCAGCAGGCTCGCCGATTGCACCACCTGCCCGGTGCAGTACAAGGACGGCCCGGTGACCGAGATGCTCGGAGGAAACGTGGAAACTCCGTTCATGAACTGAACCGCGTCCACCGCCCGCGCACCCCAACCACTCGCACCCGACGTGGTCGGCACCCCGCTTTGCATCTGCTGGATCTGGTCCGAGTGTGAGAACAGGTTGGTCGGCACCGGAGCCGCGTTGGCCAGGAACTGCTGTCGATTCACCGGTTGAACGAGCAGGCCCGTGTTCGCGAGAACCGCCAGGCGTCCCTGCGCCCAGAGCGGGTGAACCGCCGCCAGACCCGGGTTCAGGCCGTAGGGCGTGCCATCGACATGTTCCACCGGCAGCAGCGCGCCATTGCCGTCGGGCAACGCAATCGTGCCACGAGCGGCACGGTAGGCGTTGAACTGTGATTGGGTCAGCGGCACCACCGTGTTGTGACCATCATTGCCGCCGGTGAGAAAAATGCAGACCAACGCCTTGTAATCCGGCGGAGCGCCCTGGGCCAGGGCGTTCATCCGCCCCAGTCGGGCGAAGAGAGCGGCGCCACCCAGCCCGCCAAGGAGTTGTCGACGCGAGATACGATGTTGGAAGGAGGACATGGTTCGAAAGAATACAGGGTTGAAGGAAGGAACAGGTTTCAGTGTTGCACGGCGTACTGACCGGTGAGCGCGGCGAGGTAGAGCACCGTCTCGATCCGCGTTCTCGCGTCGTACCCCGGCGCCGCCGCCGTGATGAGCGCCTGCTTGATCTCCACCGGCATGCGGCCGTACAGCAGCGTCACGTTCACCTTCTCGACCAGGGTCGCCATGTCGTTGCCATAGGGCTGGAAGGGCGTGAGATCCACCGGCAGATCGGTCCCCGGATAGTTCAGGATGGAGTAGATCATGTTCCCTCGCAGGGTCGCTTCCGTCGGGGTGTAAATCTGAAACTCCGGCCCAAACAATTGCGGGTTCTTAGGCACCCGATACATCGGCGAGAACCAGCTGAACACCGATGGCGGACTCAGTACCGACTGCGCCATGTAGTCGAAGAGATAGGTCACCTGCTGCGTGCTGCTGAATTGCCCGTTCAAGGCCCGCAGAAAGCCGCTCACTTGCAGGATCGGCTCCTTGAGCCGTCCCTGGTTCACCGTCGTCGCGTCGTTGCGCGCTTCCGGATCCAGCAGGATGGCGCGGACCACCGCCTTCAAATCGCCGCGCACCCCGCTTCCGTTGTTCACGAACACCGCCGAAATCCGCCCGATGTAACCCGGACTCGGGTTGCTCATCACCAGGCTTCGAATCAGTCGTGTCGCGATGAACGGCGCGATGTTCGGATGCTGCATCAGACAGTCGATCACCCCGTCCAAGTCCTGTTCGACCGTCTGCCCCGCCGGCAGGGAACAGCCCAGGAACGCTTTCGCGGTCGTGGCGTGATTCGACGGCCTGGGTTCCATCGGACCGGTGAAGGCCTCCCAGTTGTTGCCTCCCGGCGTCGCTCCCGGCGCTGTCGGATAGGTCCATCCCGTCAACGCCAACGCCACCTGCGCCACCGTATCCTGGGAGTACGCCGGGATCGGTTTGCCCGAACCATCCAGCACCTGGGAGCCGTCCGGGTGCAGCATCCAGAGACCGATCGAGAACAGTTGGAGCAGTTCGCGCGGGTAGTTCTCGTTCGCCCCACCCGCCGGTCCCGGCTTCATCGAGTTCGCCAGATCCAGGTACTTGCCCATGGAAGGGCTGATTGTTACCTCGCGCAGCAGTTCACGGTAGTTGCCGAAGGCATGCTCACTGAGCAGTCGCAGCCAGGGCAGCATCTCGTCGGCGTACACCAGCTTGAATCCGGAGGTGACCAGAATCTGGCTGAGCGCGTAGGCCATCCGCTGACGCAGCTGGTCCGGAGCGGTCGTGTAATTGTGAAGCGCCCACTGCCGCAGCGCTCCCATCGAATTCACCGAAGGCGTCGGGATCGGAGTCTCCGGCAACGCCAATTGCGCGTCCAAATACGCCGTGACACCCAGTTGCTGAACCTCGACCAACGTCGCAGGTGTCGGACCAAACGAGGACTGCTCCAGGAACCGTCCCGCCGCCAGGAGCCCTGGCGACGGCGGAGTGACCGGTGGCGGCGCCGCCAACGTCACCACGGCCTGGGCGAAGGCCAGCGTGTTCGCCGTCGACGTGGCACGAATCGTCACCGTCGGCGATCCAGGCATGACGGCAGGCGCCGTGTAGAGGCCGCCCGCCGAGATGGTACCCACCGCAGCAGAGCCTCCCGCGAGGCCGTTCACGGACCACGTCACCGCCGTGTTGGCCGAACCCGTGACGCTTGCCTGAAACGTCTGGGATGCTCCGAGCTGCACGGAGGCGGTGGTTGGCGAAACGACGACCGACACCGCCGGAGGAGTCGCGAGAGTCACGGTGGCGGTGGCGTACGAGGACGCAGACGCCGACGACGTGGCGCGGATCGTCACCGTCGACGATGCGGGCATGATGGCGGGCGCAGTGTAGACACCCGCCACTGAGACGGTTCCCACTGCGGAGGAACCTCCCGCGATGCCGTTCACGGACCACGTCACCGCCGTGTTGGCCGTTCCGGTGACCGTTGCTTGAAAGGACCGTGACGCGCCGAGCTGCACGGAGGCGCTGGTTGGCGAAACCACCACGGCCACCGTGGGCATAGAGACGGTGGCGGAAACCACGTTGCCCGTGACCGCGCCCGGTGCGGGCTGGGATACCCGGAACTGGAGCGTACCGGTCTGCGAGGCGACACCGCTGGCGACGAGGCGCGTGCTGGAAACGAACGACGTGGGAAGCTCCACGCCATTGGCCAACACCTTGGAGTCGGGCGCAAAGTTGGCACCGTTCAGACTGACCTGGTAGTTGCCCACGTTGAGGGACGACGGCGAGAGGCTCCACAACCACGGGTACTTCCGGGTGATCGCCAACGGGGTGGACGCAAAGGAACCGGGGTAGGCCGTGCTCCGGGCCTTCACGGTGACGACGTTGGCGGTGGGTGCGGTGGCTGGCGGTGTGTAGAGCCCCGCCGAACTGATGGTTCCCACGGCGGTGTTGCCACCCGGGATGTCGTTCACCAGCCACGTGATCGTGTTGGGAGTGATCGGAACATACGCCCCGAACTGCCGCGTACTGCCCAGCTCCACACTGGAGTTCCTCGGCCAGATGTCCATGGCGCCGGAAACCTGGGCGTGACTCACGCCTTCCAGACATCCGACGAAAAGGATGCACGCCATCCATAGACGGACCAGAAGTGCGAACCGGGTTATCCCGACCGTGCAACGACGGTGCGGGGTTGGCAGTCGAGTGATGTTCATTCGTTCGAAAGGAAGAAGTGGAACGAGCCGATCAGGGTGTCCTTGGAACCCGGTGACATTCGAGACCGCCCCACAACGCCATGGCCTCCGACGTGGTGGTGACTGACAGGGGGATGCCTCCGAGCGGACTTATGGGTACTTCATTTCCTGCCTTCGCAACAATGGGACTTTGGTCGCCTCGCCGAACACACCTACGCACCCAACTCAAGTTTCGTCCCTAGTCCGATTCACCATCAGCCCATGGTCGGATGGTCGGCCAGCCCTGATCCCTGGTAGAGATCCTTCACTGCCCAGAAAACCACCGCCGGCAGGCGGCCTGGAGCTCCAACCCAACCCTCAATGAACCACCTTCCCACGGATGGCTACGTCGAGCATGTCGTCGCCCCGGAGAGCCTCGCGGCCCTGCGTTGCCGGTTCTTGAAGCCGCGCGATTTTCGGGTCTCGCCCCTGCCCATCCAGGAACACGACTTCTCCCGCCGCACCTCCTTTCTGCCGCTCGTCGTCACCTTGACCCCGCGTGGCCCCCTCGTGTTCAGCATCGCCGCACGCCCCGCCCAAACCGATGGCCTGGTGTCCCACTGGCTCGAACAACTCTGTCGCAACCAAGGGTTCGTCCGCGGCCCCATCGCACCATCCCACCTCGGTACGGCGCCTGCCGTCACCTGCGACGCCATTCAAAAAGGTTTCGGCGTCGTCATGAAAGCGCGCCTGGTCCTCATGGAGGATGGAGGTCGCCTGTTTCAGATCAACGCCATGGCGCCCGAGGCTCTTTGGCCAACCGCTGAGAAACGATTCCTGCCCATGCTGGAATCCTTCAAACTCGACGAGGTTCGCGGACCCACGGTGCCCTTGTTCCCGGATCGCCAGTGGTGACTGAGTTGCCCTTCCCATGAACCGTGCCTCGGTAGCGGCGGGCGTCCCGCCTGCCGTAGAGGGGGGCGTCTCGCCCACCGGAGTCCTCGGTTCATGGGCCATGAGCAGGTCGATTTCGAGCAGGTGGCTCTCAATGAAACCTTCCATGGCAGCGATCGCGAGGGTTGAACCGGGCTCCCTCACCCCAACCCTCTCCCGGGGGGAGAGGGAGCCGCATATCCCCCACGGCGACATGCCGGAACTCCAGCCGTCCGAGCCGTCGTGACCCGTTCCTGCCAACACCCGTCCCAGCCCTTCGAAACCCGCGGCACATCGCCTCCTTCTCCCTCCGGGAGAAGGCCGGGATGAGGGCCGCTCACGGCATTACTTGCTCCACGGTTCATGGTCCCAATACGTGTCCAATTTCTGGAAAACGCTCCACTCCATGAACCTCCCCGTGTCCTCGTACTCCTCATCCTAATCGTAATCGTATTCGCAATCCCCCGCCTCCCCCGCTTCACGGCTCCTTCTTCACCGGGACTTCCACCAGGCGCAGCGACACGTCCTCCACCGCAGCGCCCAGACGCAGCCGTGGTTTTGTCATGCCATGCACCTGGATCATTCCGCGGATGTCCTTCAGCGATCCCGTTCCGTCATCGTCCTCAAAACGCACCACCGCCGCGTCCAGATCGTCCTCAACCTGGCATTCCACAAACTCGATCCCGCCGGAGACGGTGCAGCGTTCCGGCGTGTGACTGCGGATCAGGATCGGCGATCGCGGCCCCCCGTACTTCGGATGAGGCGCCCGCCAGGTGTTCTTCCAGCGACACGAAACAAAACGAACACGGACGCCTTTCGCCGATTTGTTGCTGAGTCTCGCCCCCTCCCGACCGGTGTTCTCCGAGGTGCAGCGAATGAACTCGATCAGCCCCCGGGGACCATCGTCGGCGACTTCGCCCACTACAAACCCCGACCAGCCCTCGGCCGGCGTCGACGGAGCCGCTTCCCGCATGCCACCCGCGGGTCCCATGCGAACGTGGCAGTTCTCAAACCGAATGGAGACCGGAACGCTCGCCGAGGTCAGCGGCTTGAGCCAGACGAGGATCCCATTGCCGGCATTGTCGGCGACCACGCAGTTGCGAATCACGCAGTCGACGAGGCGCTCGTCCGGCTCATCCGGTTCCAAATCAATCCCGGCTTCCGGCGGCGTTCCTGCGGTGCCGGACAGGGTGCAGTGCTCGATGAGCAGATGAACGGCACTGATGACGCTGATCCCCTGACGGTGGTTGTCGTGGCAGACGCAATTGCGGATCGTGACATTTTCGCACCACCGATTGGCCTTGCTCGAACCGATGTAGATGCCGTCGCCACCCGTCGACTCGATGCGCAAGCCTTCGACGTGCACATCGCGGCATCCCAGGAAGGCGAGGCCCATGCGCCATTCCGCCTTGGTGTACGGCGGTTGCTGGTAGTCTTTTTTGCGCATTCGCAGCGTGGCGCCATGACCGCGCACCGTGATGTTTGTGGCATCGGTCGCACGAAACATCGAATCCCCGCCGCCCTGAAACTCCCCGGCCTTGGCCAGCACCAGCACCCCCGCCTCGAAAATCAGCTCCAAGTCACCGCGCAGCGTCACCGGCCGGAGCACCCACGGAGCCCCCGTGAAGGGAACAATCACCACGCGTGCCCTGGAATCAATGGCGGCCTGCACCGACGCCGTGGCGTCCGAAGGATCGAAACCCCAGGCATCGGCGAAAGCCGTATCCGTCAACCCCTGCGCCACCGCCGCAATCGCCGCCTCGTTCCGCGGCATCGCCGCACCTTGAACCGAAGCCCCCAAACCAAGGATCCACGCCACCCACCCGAGGATCCCCAGCAGACGTGGTACGTGGGAGTGCAGCGAGAAGCACGTGGACATGCGAGGACCGTACCGACGTCCGCGGAGCATCCAAATCCGATTTCATGAGGCACACCAGGGTCCATAGCGGCGGGCGTCTCCCCTGCGTCGACGGGGGCTACTCATGAGCCTTTCCATGGCAGCGATCGCGAGGGTTGAAACGGGCTCCCTCACCCCAACCCTCTCCCGGAGGGAGAGGGAGTCGCGTCCTGCCCTCGGTGACATGCCTGGATTCCGTCCTTCCGAGCCGTCGCGACTCGCTCCAGCCAATCCCCATCTCTACCCTCCGACACCCGCGGGGAATATTCTCCCTCTCCCTCCGGGAGAGGGCCGGGGTGAGGGCCGCTCGCTGCATTCCTCACTCCCCGGTTCATGGTCCCAATACGTGTCCAAATTTTGGAAAACGCTCCTCTCCATGCTACCTCCCCAGGGTTCAGCCAGGTTGTGAGAGTTCCAGGGACTTGATCTCTGGCAGGGCCGCCTGCCCCACGATGCCTTGGACGCCCCCGTACAGTCCGGCGGTGTGGTTGATCACCTGGCGGATGGAGCGTTCGCGCTTCGCCCACTGCTTTTCCATGGCGCGCCGCTCCGATTCGAGGTCGCCCTGCATGGTGACGAACGCCTCGACGATCGCTTCGATCCGCTGCTTGAACTCGTGACCGCTCAGGTACTCGTACAACTGCTCCATTTTGCCCTGCCGCCCCGCCTGGGCCTGACGCGCCACCGCCGCCTGGACCAAACCCTGCCTCAAGGCCACGCCCAGCGGGATCGCCGCGGCGTAGTCACACACCCAAATCCCTTCATGCAAGGCAAAGGACTTCACCCCGTCGGGCAGAGTCCGTGTGATGATCACCGCCAACTCCGCCCGGGCTTCGCGTTGGTCCTCCTTTAGTTTCGCCGGCCATTCTCGCGCCCAATGCTTGGTGCGCTTGGTCTCCCAGAGGATGGAGCCACACTCGAGACCCTGGTTGGTCCGGACTCGTTGAAGCACGTCCGCCCCGCGAACTCCCTTGGCCACGGGTTCGATCACGTCGGTCAGAAACTCGCTGCGAAGATTCTGTTCGAGTTCGAGTTCGAGCACCTCCCCTTGCAGCTGCATGGAACCCTGCTCGGCCCGTTGCTTCAGCGCCTCGATCTGCTGCTGCATGCCGGCGATCAACTGCTCCTTTTCCGCGAGCCGCAGCTTGTGTTCCTCCGCGGATTGGGCCCGGGCGGTTTCGGCGATCTTCCCGCGTTCGGCATCCAGCTTGCGGGCCACTTCGAGCTCCAGTTGCTGGGCGCGTTCCTCGACCAGGCGCTGTTGCTTGCGAAGCTCCAGTTCCGTCTGACGCGCCGTATCGAGCTTGAGCCGTTGTTCGGCGAGCTGGCCCTGAAGATCGCGGAATTCAATGCTGATCTTCTCGCGTTCCTGCTGCGCGGCGGCGACCAGCAGCTTCTGGCGCTCCGCCACCATGCGCCGGGCCAGTTCCGTGTCGAGGTTCTGCCGCTGCGTCTCCAGTTGGGCCAGGTGGTCGCGCACGCTTTTTTCGCGTTCCATCATGGCCGCCTCCGCCACCTGACGGCGTTCTTCGAACTCCCGGGAAAGATCGCCGCGGATCCGCTGCGCCACGGCTTCCGAGAGTGGAAATTCGTGTCGGCAGTGGGGACAGGTGATCAGTGATTGGGCATCCGACATGCCGCGAGCAAAGCACGGGTTTCGTTCGTGACGCGAGCGGGTTCACCGCTAGCGTTCGCGCATGCAACGCTTGGTGTGTCTGCTGTTGGCTCTTCTTTCCTGGGGCGGATGGTCTCTGCGAGCTGACGAGGCTCGACTTCTCCGGTTCCCGGCCATTCACGGGGATCAGGTGGTGTTCGGTTACGCCGGCGATTTGTACACCGTCGCCTCCGCCGGTGGCGTCGCGCGACGCCTGACCAGCGACCCCGACAGTTACGAGATGTTCCCGCGGTTTTCGCCGGACGGACGCCATCTGGCCTTCACCGCCCAGTACGACGGCAACACCGAGGTGTACGTCATGCCCGCCCAGGGCGGCGAACCCCGGCGCCTGACCTACACCGCCACCCTCGATCGCGATGATGTCTCCGACCGCATGGGGCCCAACAACATCGTGCTCACCTGGCGCGACAACGAGTCCATCGTCTACCGCTCCCGCCGAACCCAATGGAATCCGTTCAAGGGCGAACTGACCATCGCCCGCCTCGGTGGCGGTGTTCCCGAGACCCTGCCCCTGCCCCGGGGAGGCTGGTGCTCCTTTTCCCCCGACGGCAAGCAACTGGTCTACAACCGGATCTTCCGCGAATTCCGCACGTGGAAACGCTACCGCGGGGGACAGGCCGACGACCTTTGGCTCTACGACTTCGCCACCCGCGAAACCACCCGCCTCACCGAGAATCCCGCCCAGGACATGTTCCCCATGTGGAAGGGTGACCGGATCTACTTCGTGTCGGAACGCGACGACAACCGGCAGGCCAACCTCTTCGTGCTCGACCTGAAGACCAAGGAAACCCGCCAGATCACCCGCTTCACCGAGTTCGCCGTGAAGTTTCCGTCGCTCGACGACGCCGCCATCGTGTTCGAGAACGGCGGTTACCTGCACCGGCTCGACCTAGCGACCGAACAGGTGACGCGCATCCCCATTGAGATCCGGGAAGACCTCGCCAGCGGACGCGGCGGCTGGCGCGATGTTTCCAAGGACGTCAGCTCCTCCTTTCCCGCGCCGGACGGATCCAGGGCTGTGGTGGGCGCGCGCGGCGACGTCTTCACCGTTCCCGCCAAACACGGACCCACCCGCAATCTGACCGCCACACCAGGCACCCACGAACGAGACAGCTCCTGGTCCCCGGACGGCCAATGGATCGCTTACATCAGCGACGCTTCCGGCGAGGACGAACTCTGGATCCGCGCCCAGGACGGCCTCGCTGAACCACGCCAGCTCACCACGGGCTCCGATACGTACAAATACGCTCCCTCGTGGTCCCCGGACTCCCGCAAGCTCGCTTGGACCGACAAGAAGAACCGCCTCCAGTTCGTCGACATCGACTCGAAGGGCGTGCAGGTCGTCGACACTTCGGAGGCCTTTGAAATCCGCGAGTTCGCCTGGGCGCCCGACAGCCGCTGGATCGCCTACGCCAAACCCGAAGTCCGGCGTTTCTCCCGGATTTTCCTCTTCAGCCTTGAATCCGGGAAATCGATTCCCGCCACCGACGGCTGGTTTGATGTCGGGTCGCCGGCGTTCAGCAGCGACGGCAAGTACCTCTTCTTCGTGTCCGAACGCTCCTTCAATCCCACCTACGGCAGCACCGAGTGGAACCATGTCTACAACGATATGGAGCGGATCTACTTCGTCACCCTCGCCAAGGCCACCAAGTCCCCGTTTGCCCCCAAGTCCGACGAGGTGAAGCTCAAGGAAGACAAGACAGACAAGACCGACAAACCCGCCGATCCAGCGGCCAAGCCCCCGGACGTGAAACCGGAGGATCGTCCGGTCGGCACCCTCAGTGCCCTGTTGAACGATCCTCAGTTCCGTCAGGTGGTGACCCAGTTGGCCAAAGCCGGCTCCGAACCCGGCATGGCCACCAACACCGTTCCTTCTTCCACGGCCACGACCACCAACACCAACACCCCGGCCTCCACCAACAAGACCGACACCGCCACCGTTACTGTGGCCGTCGACGCCGACGGTCTCCCCGAACGCATCGCCGCCCTGCCGCCCGGACCGTCGAACTATGGCGCCATCACTTCCGTCGGCGACAAACTGTACTACCTCCGCAAGGGCAAGCTGGTCCTCTACGAACTCGACAAGGAGAAGGAAACCGAACTGGGCGACGTCGGCGGCTACCGCGTCACCGCCGACAGGAAGAAGATGCTCGTGCGGACCGGAGGCGACCTCGCCATCATCGACCTTCCCACCGGCAAGTTGGATGTGGGCGACAAGAAACTGAGTCTCAGCGACGTCCGGGTCGCGCTGGATCGCCCGGCTGAATGGAGCCAGATCTACGCCGAATGCTGGCGGCAGATGCGGGACTTCTTTTATGCCCCCAATCTCCATGGAGTGGATTGGGCGGCGATGCGGCGGCGTTACGAACCCCTCCTGCCCCATGTCCGTCACCGGGCCGACCTGACCTACGTCATCGGCGAACTGATCGGCGAACTCAACGCCGGCCATGCCTACGTCGGCGGCGGCGATTACCCCAAACCCGAGCGCATCCCTCTGGGCTTGCTCGGTGCCGACATCCGTCGGGACGCCTCCGGCTACTACCGGATCGAAAAGATCCTCCGCGGACAGAACTGGGATCCACGCTACCGAAGTCCGCTCACCGAGATCGGCGTGAACGTGCGGGCAGGCGACCTGATCCTGGCGGTGAACGGCAAGTCCACCCGGGACATGGCGGACTTCTACGCGTCCATGGTCGGACTGGCCGGCAAGCAAGTGCGTCTGAAGGTTCACTCCGAACCCCGTGAGGAGGGATCCCGGGAAGAGGTGGTGATCCCCACCGACGATGAGCAGCCGCTCTATTACCTCAACTGGGTGCTCGGCAACATCGAGACCGTGGAGAAAGCCACCGGCGGCAAGGTCGGTTATGTCCATGTCCCGGACATGGGCGTCCCGGGCTTGAACGAGTTCGTGAAGTTCTATTACCCGCAGCTGCACAAGGAGGCGCTCATCGTCGATTGCCGCGGCAACGGCGGCGGCAACGTTTCCCCGCACATCATCGAACGCCTGCGGCGCGAACCCGCCATGTGGACCATCGCCCGCAACGGCGCGGTGAACGTCGATCCCTCCGGTCAGGTGCTCGGTCCCAAGGTGCTCCTGCTCGACGCCTTCAGTGCCAGCGACGGCGACATCGTCGCCTACCGCTTCCGCAAACACGGACTGGGCCCGATCATCGGTCAGCGGTCCTGGGGCGGCGTGGTCGGTATCCGCGGCTCCCTGCCACTGCTGGACGGTGGCTCCCTGAATCGTCCGGAGTTCAGCCGCTTCGACCTCGAAGGCCGCGAATGGATCATGGAAGGCGTGGGCGTGGAACCGGACATCGTGGTGGACAACGATCCGGCGCGGGAGTTCGCGGGGATCGACGATCAGCTGAACCGTGCCATCTCCGAGATTCAGCAGGCCCTCGCGCGCAAGCCGGTGGTCATTCCTCCTGTGCCGTCCTACCCGGACAAGCGGCGATAGGCCCTAGGCCCGGCTTGAAAGGCAGCCACCTGATTCTCCTGCTGGCGCTCAACGTGGGTTGGGCGGCGCTGCCGGCCATCGTGACCCGTTTGGAGTCGCAACTGGCCCCGCTGGAGTTTGTCTCGTTGCGTTACGGCTTCGCCTTCGCAGGCCTGGCCGTTGTCTGGCCCTGGCTGCCAGGCAAGCTGCCCCGCGGGCGCGACTTCTGGCGCACGGTGATCATGGGAATCACCGTCTTCACCGTGGGACACCAGTTTCAGATCCAGGGCATGCAACGCAGCGGGGCCAGCGACGCCGCCATCCTGTTGGTGCTCGATCCGTTGGTGTCGTCGTTGGGCGCCGCCCTCTTCCTTCACGAGCGCATTCCCGGCAAACGGTGGGCCGGCTTCGCCCTGGCCATCGCCGGGGTCAGCCTGATGTCGCTCTGGAACCGTTCCGCTCCCCTGCCCGGTCTGATCGCCAACCTGATGATTGTGCTGTCCTTCGTTTCCGAGGCGGTGTGGTCGGTGATGGGCAAGCCCCTGGTGAGCCGCTGGGGGATTCCCAAAGTCACCGGCTTGGCGCTGGCGGCGGGAACCCTGGCCAACGGGCTGATGTTGCTGCCCGACGCCGCGGGGCACGGATCGCGCATCGCGGCGCTGACCTGGGAGGCCTGGGGGTGGCTGGCGTTTCTGGGAATCGTGCTGACCGCGGTCGGTTACAGCGTCTGGTATGTGGTGATTCAGGACGTTCCGGTGAGCGTCGCGGCGATGACGATCTACCTGCAACCGGTGGTCGGCACCCTCCTGGCGGCAACCTGGGCAGGGGCGCAGCCGCATGCCGGGCACGCCTGGGGCAGCGTCTTCATCGTGCTCGGCGTGGTCCTGGGCATTCAGAAGGCCAGGAATTAGCTGTTGCGGCTGCTTCCGCGGCTGATAGCTTTCCCGCCCCTTGTGGCCAGTCATGGCGCGGGGTGAACGGCCTTCAAATCCCGGGTCCGGATGGACCAGGGGGGCCACAACAACACCGAACTGAATCCCGTTATCCGCGGGATGGCCGGACGCCCCACAGCGGACGGCTGTAGAAAAAAGGAAAAGACAGTGCTGACCATCGGTATCAAGGAACTGCTCGAAGCCGGTGTCCATTTCGGACACCAGACCCGTCGTTGGAACCCCAAGATGAAGCCGTTCATCTTCGAAGGTCGCAACGGGATTCACATCATCGACCTCAGCAAGACGGTCACCCAGCTGGAAGCCGCCACGACGTTTCTCTTCGAAACCGTGCGTCAGGGCGGGGAAATCCTGTTCGTCGGCACCAAGAAACAGGCCCAGTCCGCCGTTAAGGAAGCCGCGACCGCCTGCGGCGCCATGCACGTCACCGAACGCTGGCTCGGCGGCACGCTCACCAATTTCTCCACCCTCAAGAAGTCGCTCGAGCGCCTTCGCCATATTGAGAAGATGGAGGCCGACGGCAGCATCCTGAATTACGTCAAGCAGGAGCAATCGATGCTCCGCCGCGAAGCCGGCCGCTTGAAGAAGAACCTGGATGGCATCCGCATCATGGCCCAGAAGCTTCCCGCCGCCATGCTCGTCGTCGACATCAAGCGCGAACACAACGCTGTCGCCGAAGCCCGCCGCCTGAACATCCCCCTGATCGCCCTGGTCGACACCAACTGCGACCCCGATCTCGTCGACTACCCGGTCGCCGGCAATGACGACGCCATCCGGTCCGTCCGCCTGATCCTCAGCGCGATGACCGAAGCCATCAATCGCGGCCGTTCCGAGTACGAAGCCAAGTACGCGCGTCGCAAGACGGTGGAGCCTTCCGAGGCCCCCGCCCCCGCCCCCGCGCCCGTCGCCGAAGCGCCCGCCGCTGCGGCTCCCGTCACGGAAGCTGCCCCGGCCGCCGCCTGATCCCGAACCCGCGAATCCCGGGCCGCAAGGAAGGGTGGCCATCCCACCCTTCCACCCGGTTCCCAACCCTGACTACTTTTTATGGCTGAGATTACCGCCGCCGCCGTTGGCAAGCTTCGCGAGATGACCAACGCCGGCCTGATGGACTGCAAAAAGGCCCTCTCCGAGGCCTCTGGAGATCTCGACATTGCGGTCGAAATCCTCCGGAAACGCGGCGTCGCGCAGGCCGCCAAAAAGGCCGGCCGCGATGCCCGTGAAGGCGTCATCGCCCAAAACATCGCCCCCGGCGGACGCACCGGCGTGCTCGTCGAAATCAATTGCGAAACTGACTTCGTCGCCAAGAACGACACGTTCAAGGCGTTCTGTGACGACGTCGCCCGCGCCGTCGCCAGCAACCCTGCCGTCGACCTCGAAGCCCTGCGCATCGCGGCCGTCGCCAAGATCGGCGAAAACATCCGCATCGCCCGCAGCGATCGCTTCGAACTGAACGGCCCTGGCATGATCGCCGCCTACATCCACACCGGCGGCAAGGTGGGCGTTCTTCTGGAGGTCGGCTGCTCCAAGGACGCAACGCCTTCCACCGAAGGGTTCAAGCAGCTGGTCAAGGACATCACCCTCCAGATCGCGGCCGCCAGTCCGACCTCCGTGAATCGCGACGGGGTGCCCGCCGAGATCATCGCCAAGGAACGCGAGATCGCCATGCAGTCCGACCGCCTCAAAGGCAAACCGGCCGCGGCGCTCGAGAAGATCGTGCAGGGCATTCTGGAGAAGTACTACCAGACCGTCTGCCTCACCGAGCAGGGCTTCGTGAAAGATCCCGAAAAGACCGTGCGCCAGCACCTGGAGAGCACCGGCAAGGCGGTCGACGACACGTTGACCATCCGCCGCTTCCTCCGCTGGCAGGTGGGTGAATCCACCGCCGCCTGATTCGGCGTTTCCGCCGTTTTCATTTCACCAAAACCCCCGATTGGAAGGCCGCTTCTCAGCGCCAACCGGTCGGGGGTTTTGCTTGGGCGGCTCAGCGGAACGATTCAGATGAAATCCATGGAGTTCACGCCAAGACGCTGAGACGCCAAGAAATGCGACGAACAAGATGAGTGGGGAGCACACTGTCAGCCCACATTCTTGGGTTCGCGATTCGTTCTGGGCTGGAGCCTCTTTCTCAGCCGGTCCTTCTTTGCGTCTTGGCGTCTTCGCGTGAGATCAACTGAGTTGTTCCTCTAGGCCAGCACCGGTCGAATCACGCTCCCGTGCACGTCGGTCAGCCGGCGTTCGAGCCCGTTGTGGTAGAACGTGAGCCGTTCGTGGTCCAGGCCCAGCAGATGCAGGATCGTGGCGTGGAAGTCATAGACCGTGGCGACGTCGATGACCGACTGGTACCCAAAATCGTCGGTCGCCCCATGACTGAACGGAGCCCGCACACCCGCACCGGCCAGCCAGCAGGTGAAACCCTTCGGATTGTGATCCCGACCCTGCGCGCCCTTCTGGAACGTCGGCATCCGGCCGAATTCGGTGCACCACACCACCAGCGTGTTCTGAAGCAGACCGCGCTGTTTCAGATCCTTGAGAAGACCCGCCGTGGGTTTGTCCAACACCGGGCCATGAACACTGTACTGGCCGGCGAGGTCCTTGTGTCCGTCCCAGTTGCTCACCCCTTCCCCGCCCGTCTGATACGCGCCGTTGAACAGCTGCACAAAACGCACGCCCTTCTCCACCAGGCGTCGGGCCAGGATGCAGTTCCGCGCATAGGCGGCACGGAGGTCCTTCACTTTGGTTCCCGACTCGTCCGCGCCGTAGAGCTTCAAAATGTGCTCCGGTTCGTCCGACAAATCCGCCACCTCCGGGACGCTGAGCTGCATGCGCGCCGCGAGTTCGTAGCTGGCAATCCGGGCCGCCAGTTCGGTGTCTCCCGGAAAACGCTCCAGATGCCGGTCATTCAACCGCTGCAAAAAGTCGCGGGTCGCCTGATCGCCCTTCGCCGTGATGCCCTGCGGACGCAACAGATTCCGCACCGGGCTCGCGGCATTGAAGGCGGTTCCCTGGTAAGCCGCCGGCAGGAAGCCAGGCCCCCAGTTGTTCACACTGTTCTGCGGCTTTCCCCGCGGATCCGGAATCGCCACATACGCCGGCAGACTCTGGTCCGAGGTGCCCAATGCGTAGGTGGTCCAGGAACCCACGCTCGGGAAACCGTCCAGCGTGTACCCGGTCGACATGAAGTTCTCCCCCGGACCGTGCGTGTTGGTCTTCCCCTGCATCGAATGGATGAAACACAGGTCATCCACACAATCGCCCAGATGGGGAACCAGATCCGAAACCATCTTCCCGCACTGCCCGCGCGGACGGAATTCCCACGGACTTCGGGTGAGCGCACCCTGCTCCCCCTGGAAGGTGATCAACTTTTCATTGCCCGGCATCGGCTGGCCATGGCGCCGGATCAGCTCGGGTTTGTAATCGAAGGTGTCGAGGTGGCTGCACGCACCGCTGCAGAAGATCACGAGCACGTTCTTCGCCTGCGGCGGAAAATGCGTCGACCGCGGCGCGAACGGCTGGGCGGGATCGATGATCGGGCGCACCGGTTCTTTGCCCGAGACACTCGCCGCCAGCAGATTCTGCCGTCCCAGCAGATGCGTCAGCGCGATCGCTCCCAGGCCCACACCCGCATCCGCGAGAAAACGCCGTCGATCGAGCAGCGGATGGCCGGCAAAAGGCAGTCCCGAAGGGCGCGTCATGGGATGAACAGGAATTCGTTGGCGTTGAACAGCGCACGGGCGACCGCCGGAATCCCCTGCTCCCCCGCGAACGCGAGGGCGTCGCGCGCTTCGTCCGGCGACGGCGCCCGGTTGAATGCCAGCTGCCACGCGCGCTGGATCTGATCCGGAAGCGCCGGTCCCGCCTCGCGGGCCAGTCGTTCGGTCAGGATCTCCGACTGGCTCAGGACGAACCGGCTGTTGAACAGGTTCAAGGCCTGAAGCGCCGTCGTCGAAACGCTGCGCTTCGGCACCACCAGGCTTCCGTCCGGGCAATCAAACGCCCCGAACACATCGTCCTGTTCCATGCGCACTTTGTAGGAATAGACCATGCGCCGGAACTCGGTCGGCCCAAAGTCGTCCTTCGGATGGTAGTGGTACACGTTCTCGCGATCGACGTTCAGCAGGTGATAGCTGGGCCCGCCACGCTTCAGATCCAAGGCGCCGCTCAAGTGCAGAATGCTGTCACGCACCGCTTCGGCTTCCAATCGACGTGGCGGAAATCGCCACAGCAGCCGGCTCGCGGCATCCACCCGCAATCCTTCCTCCCGCGGGCTGCTCGATTGCCGCCAGGTGGCGGAGAGCAGGATCTGTCGTTGGATCGCCTTGATGCTCCAGCGCCGTGCCACCAATTCACTCGCCATCCAATCCAGCAGTTCCGGATGCGTCGGCGGCGAACCGTTCTTCCCAAAGTCGTTGGGCGTGTCCACCCACCCCACCCCAAAGTGATGCTGCCACAGCCGGTTCACCATCACCCGCGGCGTCAGCGGGTTCGCATCGTCGGCCAGCCAGTTCGCCAGTTGAAGCCGGCGTGATTGCTCGGGTTCGTCCGCCGACAGCGTCAACGGCCGGAAAACCGACAGCGTGCCGGGGTCGACGACT
>CAUJJW010000203.1 GCA_963205105.1 Verrucomicrobiota bacterium
TTCCTGAAGGGCGACACCAACTACACGCCCACCGAAGCCCACATGTTTGAGACCGGCACCCATCAATGGCGACGGTTCGACCAATGGCCTCCGAAGAACGCCCAGACCCGCCAGCTCTTCTTTCACCCCCAAGGCAAACTCGCGTTCTCCCCGCCGGCGGAAGGGGTGAATGCCTTCGACGAATACGTCAGCGACCCCGCCAAACCCGTGCCGTTCACCCTCGAAGTCACCACCGATTACCCCCGGAGTTACCCGGTTCACGATCAGCGGTTCGCTGCGTCCCGCACCGATGTCCTGGTCTACGAAACCGATCCGCTCGAGGAAGATCTCACGGTCGCGGGGCCGTTGGAGGTCACCTTGCATGTCTCATCCACCGGCACCGACTCGGATTGGGTGGTGAAGCTCATCGATGTCTACGACGCAGACTTTCCCGACCCGGAACCGAACCCTGCCCACCTGGCGATGGGCGGTTATCAGCAACTGGTCCGTGGCGACGTCATGCGCGCGCGTTTCCGCAACAGCTTTGAGTTTCCCGAACCCCTCGAGCCGGGGAAGGTCACCGCCCTTCGGTTCACCATGCCCGATGTGCTCCACACCTTCCGCCGCGATCACCGCGTCATGATCCAGGTGCAAAGTTCCTGGTTCCCCCTGGTGGACCGCAATCCCCAGACCTACGTGCCCAACATCGCCTACGCCAAGCCCGAGGATTTCCGCAAAGCCACCCAGCGCGTCTACCGCGCCGTCGACGCCCCCTCCTCCCTCACCGTCCAGATCCTGCCGCCACCCAAGCCCTGATGGTTCACGCCAAGACGCCGAGACGCCAAGAAATGCGAAGAACACGACGAGTCGGGTGCACTCCATCAACCCACACCTTTGGGTTCGCGTTTCCTTCTGGGCACGGACCTCTTTCTCGGACGGACCTTCTTGGGGTCTTCGCGTCTTCGCGTGAGATCCAACTGAATTGCTCCTAACTCGCCACCCGGCGCCGTTTCCAGGCCTGCCACACCACGAGACCCAGCGGAATCACCGCGCTCAGCAGAATGACCCAGAAGACGTGCTGGAAAAAGAACCCGACCGGCTCGATGAACCACTGGGACCCGAACCACGCCTTCGCCACCTCGGTGTTCGCCTCGGCCGCCCGAACCATCCCGCCGACGGCATAGTCCCTCGCCACCGCCAACCCACCGGCTGCCGCCGTCCACCCCAATGCCCCCGGACCGAAAGCGCACCCGCCCGCCGCAATCCCGCCCAGCGCCAGTCCACCGAACGCACAACCTCCGACGCTGATCAGTCCGATCGATACCCCACCCAAGGCAATCGGGGCGATCGCCACGCCGCCGAACGCCAACAGCGGGCTGATCGCCAGATCCCCTCCTGCGATCCACGCTCGCGCCGTCCGACTCCGGTGGGAACCCGCGTCCAAACCACCACACGCGAACGCCGCCAACGGCAGTCCCAGGAATCGCCAGCCGGACTCGTAGTTCACCCCTCGGTCGATGGTCAGTCCGTGCCGGGCCAACCGCGTCGCGTAAGCCGGGTCGTCGGTTCCGGTCTTTTCACGGATTCGGCCCACAACGCCCTGCATCCGTTGGCTTCCACGAAACAGAACCGCCAACAACACCGCCACCCAGACGAAGGTACCCAGCAACAGCCAGATCGGCGAAACCCCACCGTCGACCGCTGCCCACCGCATCGTCACCGCAAGTCCGATGCTCATGAGCAAAGAAAACACCCCCAACCGTCGGCCGGTGCGCCGCACCACCTGACGTTCTTCGGCGGAACGTGCCGTGAGCGACGCAGCCTGGGTACTGAACCACGTGGAAAGCATTCCCAGCATCGGCCCGAAAACCACCCACGGACTCAGTCCCAGCAGCACGCCCTTGCCAACGCCTGCCGCTCCTTTGCCGGAAAGCGCCGCCGCCGCGACCGCCGCACCTGCGGCCGGCCCGGAGCCAATCGAAATCGCGGCCAGCACCGCGGTGGTGAACGCCGCGGTGGGCCCGGTGCGGATCAACGCCGACTCCACCCGGGCCAGCAGTTCATCGCGCAGCATCGCTCGTCCACGCGACAACCGCTGTTTGACAGCGTCTTCACTCAATTCCAGGCCAGCAGCGACCTCGGCCACGGAGCGCTGTTCCCGATAGAACAGCACCAACGGCTCGCGATAGACCTCGGGCATCCCCGCCAGCGTGCGCCACAACAGGGCTGCCTCGTCTCGGGAGATGGCCTCCGCGGCCGGGTCGGGCCCTGGCGATGGGTGCTCGGCGACCGTTTCGAGTGAATCCGGATCCCCTCCGCGACGCCGATCGCGACGACGGGCATTGGCCGTGAGGTTTCGAACGATCCCGCACAACCAGGCACGCACTCGGGATGGCTCCCGCAACTCGCCCAACTGCTTCCAGGCGGTGACAAACGTTTCCTGCGCAAGATCCTCGGATCGGGCCACATCGCCACACGCGCTGTAGGCGAGGGCACAGACGAGCGACTGATGCCGCTCGACGAGACACCCGAACGCCTCGCGATCGCCCGTTTGGGACCGGCGCCACAGTTGTTCGTCGGAGATCACTGCTGCTGAATCGCCGTGCATGCTCATCCCCTCCACGTGGTCACCAATGGCCGAAAGGTGACAGGAACACCTTTCGATTCCCCAAGGCCCCCAGCGTGGCCTTCACACCTGCCAGTCTTCCACGGCGAGGTTGGGAACTCGTCCAAACTCGGCGCCATTGTGGGTAATCAACACGGCGCCCATCCGCAGGGCCTGAGCGGCCAACATCAGATCGTAAGGGCCGATCAGCTGGGCATTCGGCTTCAATCGTGCCAGATGGGCCCGGACGCTTCCGTAGATCACGGCATCAGCACCGGTGTAGGGGACTTCGTTCGAGATGATCTCGCGAAGCCGAGCGACGCGCGTTCGAAGCGCGGGGAGGTCGGGACGTTTGGCAGCACCGTATTCCAACTCGGAGAGCACGACCGCCGAAAGACGACAGTGGCGGAGGTTCGATTCCAAACGTTCCCGGATACGCTCGTCGACTCCCCGCAAATACCGCGAAAACACGTTGGTGTCAGGCAGGTAAATCACGGCTCGACGAGGGGCAATGGCTCAACGGGCGGAAACTCCGGGCACGACCCATAGAGCTTCGAAAGCGCTCGGACCCGCCTTGCCTCGGCTTTGGGGTCGATGATCAACAGTCCCCGACCTGTCCGCTCGATCTGGACGGTCGTGGTTGAGAACCGCCATGCCTTGGGCAGACGGATCGCCTGCGAATTGCCAGATCTGAACACCTTGGCCGTGACGGTCTCCATGTGATGACCGTGTGCATACGGGACAGTATGTCAAGGCTCGGGAATGGCGGTCACCGCCCACCCACGCTTGGGCTGGCCGGATCGATCTTCGCCAAGGCGTCCTCCACGGCCCGTCGTCCATGCCGCCAACCACTGCCTGACTCC
Organism: Verrucomicrobiota bacterium; assembly: GCA_963205105.1. Taxonomy (GTDB): domain Bacteria; phylum Verrucomicrobiota; class Verrucomicrobiia; order Limisphaerales; family CAIMTB01; genus CAIMTB01. The sequence goes on from CAUJJW010000203.1 coordinate 3,448, forward strand.
AACAACCTCCGTAGCGTCGGTACCGCCTCCCGCGCCGATGGCCCCGCTTCACCCAAGGCGCGAACCGCCGCCAGGGCCACCCACTCGTCGTCGTCCTGCGTGGCGCGGATCAGCGCCCGAAGCGCGTCAGGCGAATGCGGGATCATGACCCCCAGCGTTTCCAACACCTCGCGTCGAACTCCGCCCGGCTCAAAAGGTCCGTTCAACACCCCCAGGAGGTCGGGCACCGTCTCCACCGGAAGCGGGCGCCTCAGCCTCAGCGCCAACACCGCCATCTCCCGAATCGCATCCCTCTCGTCCCGCAACGCCTCCACCGTCCGGGCGAGCGCCTGGGCGTTGCTGGGGTCCACCACCGACAACGCCAAGGCAGCAAAAATCCCCGGCTCACCCGAGCTGCCTTCGGAATGCTGCACCAAACCCGGTTGAACCGAGATCGCATTGGTCCCCATCGCCATGAGGCATAGGCACGCCATCCGGCGCACCTCGGCATCGGAATCGGCCAGCAGATGGGCCAAAAAGGGAGACGTTCGCTCCGCCACGGGCCCCATTGCATGCAGGATCCCAAGCACCGCGCGCCGCTTCTCGGGTACCGCCAGCAACCCCATCAACCCAGGCACCGCGGGCTCCCCGATGCGAGCCAGTGCCGAACCCACGGACTCCGAATTTCCCATCCGCGAAGGGTCCCCGATCCACTCGAGCAATTCCGGCACCGCTTCTTCTGCTCCGGGCCCCAACTTTCCCAGAGCCTGCGCGGCACGGACCCGGGCCCAAAACTCCTTGCCCTTCAGCACCTCCAGCAATCCCGTCACTGCAAATCGCCCATCCATCGGGGTGTCCTTCAGCACGTCGACCGCGAAGACTTGCTGCACCACCGTTCCGTGCCGGAGGGCGTGATCCAACACCGGACGGATCTCCGCGGATCCCGGCTCGATCCGAGCCAGCGCCCCAGCCGCATGAAGCGCCAGGATCGTCGCCTCCTCGGTCGTAGCGGCGGGCGTCCCGCCTGCCGTAGAGCCGGGCGTCTCGCCCGGCGGGATCCCCGGTCCTGATGGCGCTCCCCAAGCACCCGCTAGCGCTCCGGCACCCACCAACTCCTTCAGGAATTCAACCGCCGCCCCCGCTCCCGATCCATACCGCCCGATCGCATCGATCGCCGCGAGGCGCACCTTCGTTTCCGTTGCCCCCTTGGCGCACTGCAGCAGTGCAGGAATCGCCCGCCCCGGATCCGCTTGAAGCTTTCCCAACACCTCGGCCGCCGTGGAAGCCAAGGCCGGATTCCCCAGCGCTTCCATCAAGGTCCCAACCAACCGCTCATCCCGCACTTCGCGGGAACCCAGAATCCGCGCCAGAACACACCACTGGCTTGGTGAAGCCCCGTCCATTGCCCCAACCATCTGCGGGTCCCTGGCGCGCGGCAGCGGCTCCAGGACCCGCACCGCGGCCCGGGCGATTTCGTCATTGGGATCGTCCGCCCATCGCAGCAGCAAAGGCAGGGCGTCCCCCGCGTCCAAGCCCGAGTC
>CAUJJW010000204.1 GCA_963205105.1 Verrucomicrobiota bacterium
CCTGAAGGTGATCTGGAACGGCATTCCCGAGAAAGGCATGGTGACTTGGAAGGGCGTGCTCCAGCCCAATGACATCCACCTGGTCGCCAGCTACATCTACACTCTGCGCGGCACCAAGCCTCCGAACCCGAAATTGCCGGAAAACCAACAGCCCGTCCAAACCGGCCCCAGCGAGTTCGAATAACCCGCGCCGGTCGCCAACGTCATTTCAGCCGTGAAAACACCCCCGAAAACCGCCCCGGTTCCACCCACCGCACCGACCGACAATCAGGTCATCAAGAAGGTGGACTGGGGCGATTTTCGGGATCACCTCGCCACCGCCGACAAGGACGGTCGGCGCATGTGGCTCTATCCCAAGAAGCCGCGGGGACAGCTCTACAACCTCAGGACCTGGGTCAATTTCGTCCTGCTCGCCATCATGTTCGCCGGACCATTCGTCCGGATCAACGGCAGCCCCCTGCTCATGATGAACATCGTCGACCGACGGTTTGTCATCCTCGGCCAGACCTTCTGGCCGCAGGACCTGCCGATCTTCGCCACCGCGATGCTCATCTTTCTCACGGGCATCGTCATCTTCACCGCCGCATTCGGACGTCTCTGGTGCGGCTGGACCTGCCCGCAGACCGTCCTCATGGAAGGCGTCTTCCGGAAGCTCGAATACTGGATCGAAGGCGACTCCCATCAGCAACGAGCCCTCTCCAAGGCTCCCTGGACCGCCGGGAAAATCCTCAAGCGCGGAGGCAAACACGCCCTCTTCCTCGCCCTGTCGTTCCTGATCGGCAACACCCTCCTGAGTTACATCATCGGCAGCGACGCCCTTCTTAAGATCATCACCGACAACCCCGCCGACCACGTCAAGGGCCTCACCTTCATGGTCCTGTTCACCCTCGTGTTCTACGGCATCTTCGCCCGCTTCCGCGAACAGGCCTGCACCTTCATCTGCCCCTACGGCCGATTCCAATCCACGCTCCTCGACGAAAACAGCATCGTCGTCGCCTACGATTACAAACGAGGCGAGAAACGTGGCATCTTCCGTCGCAAGGAAGGCGCCCAGGCCCGGAAGACCTCAGGCCTCGGCGACTGCGTCGACTGCAAACAGTGCGTCAATGTCTGCCCCACCGGCATCGATATCCGGGACGGAACCCAGATGGAGTGCGTCAACTGCACCGCCTGCATTGATGCCTGCAACAACGTCATGGACAAGATCAGCCGCCCCCGCGGCCTGATCCGCTACGCCTCGCTCAATGGCATCGAACGCGGTGAACCCATCCGCCTCACCCCACGCCTGCTGGGCTACGTCGGAGTCCTCCTCGCGCTGATCGGACTCTTCCTGTTCCTGCTCTTCACTCGAACCGAGATTCAAACCACCTTGCTCCGCGCACCAGGCGCTCTCTTCCAGCAAATGCCCAATGGCAAGATCGCCAATCTTTACACCGTCAAACTCGTCAACAAAACCCACCACGACATTCCCGTGACGCTTCGCCTCGAAGACTCCCCCGGCGAAATCCGCGTCATGAGCCAGCGCGACATCGTCGTTCCCGCCGAACGCCTCTTCGAAACCTCCCTCCTCATCGAGCTCGATGCCTCCCAACTCGGCGACAACAACCGCCCCCTCCGCATCGGCGTCTACTCCGGTGATGTCCGCATCGAAACCCTGAAAACCGTCTTCGTCGGCCCTCGCCCCAAAGCGAATCCCCAGCCATGAATCCTGCATCCTCAAGTCCTTCCCAAACCGGCCGCGACAGGACTCCTGCTCCCGCCACTCAAACCAGCACCCGGACGTTCAACCCCTGGCCCGTCGCCATCGTCGCCACCTTCGTCGTCTTCATCAGCGGAACCATCGGCCTCATCATCCTCTCCGCCAAAGACCGCAACGATCTCGTTGCCGCCGACTACTACGAGCAGGAGATCCAGTACCAGTCCCGCCTCGATCAACTCGAACGAACCGCCCCCTTCTCGGCGAGCATCGCCGCCGTCTACGACGCCGCCCACGAACGACTCACCCTCTCCCTCCCACCTCAGCACGCCGCCGCCGGCGCCTCGGGAGAAGTTCAACTCTACCGGCCCAATCACTCCGGCGCCGATCAGTCCTTCCCCATCGCCACCAGCGCAGAAGGCGTCCAATACCTTCCCGCAACCGACCTTCCATCGGGGCTTTGGAAGGTACGCCTCCATTGGAAAGTCGCGGATCAGGAGTTCTTCGCCGATCGTCAGGTTGTCGTCCGCCCCGAACTCCGGCCCTGATCGCCGACGCCGGCACCGCCACCCCCCAACGCATGCACCTGGGCACCGCCCTCCTCCTCGGACTCGTCGGAGGCCTTCACTGCGCCGGCATGTGCGGCCCGCTGATGCTCGCCATGCCCGTCGCCGGAAGAACCCGCGCCCAGTTCCTGGCGGGCCGGATCGCTTACCAGTCCGGCCGGGTGGTCGTCTATGCCCTGCTCGGAGCGCTCTTCGGCACCCTCGGCCAGACCCTCATGCTGGCCGGTGTCCAACGTTGGGTCTCGCTGGCGCTGGGAGCTCTCCTGCTGCTCGGCCTGCTCGTTTCCCCCAGGCTTCTCCAGTTTCCCTGGCTGGTGAAAGCCATCGTCGGCCTCAAGGCCCTCATGGCCAATTTCCTCCGCCGACGGTCCCTGCCCTCCCTTGCGGTGCTCGGAGGGCTCAACGGTCTCCTGCCCTGCGGCCTCGTCTACGCCGCATGCGCCGCCGCTGCCGCCACCGGCGGAACCATCGCAGGCGCCACCTATCTGTTCGTCTTCGGCCTTGGCACCACCCCCATGATGCTGGGCATCAGCCTGTCAGGCCGCTTGGTTCCAGCCGCCGTTCGCCTCCGTCTGCGTCACCTCGCCCCGGCAACCTTGGGCCTCATGGGTGGACTGCTCATCCTCCGCGGCCTCGCCCTCGGCATTCCTTACCTCAGCCCGGATCTCACCCACGGTGGGGCAGCATGCTGCGCCGCAGACGCCCGCCCCTCCCTCCAACAAGCCCCCTGATCCAACCCTCCAGCCAAGGCCCGAGCCCAACGTTGGGGTCTCATCCCGACAGAAGTTCCGGCTGTCCACGTTCCCTTTGATGGGGCTCATGGCTGAGGTCGCGGACTTTCCGTGCTGCGGGGTCTCAAAAGACCTCAACGCGCAGGCCCGTCATCTGATGCACCGCGGCCGCCACGTCCGACAACACCCGCAAGGAGAGGTGTCGACACATCTTGGTGTGATGGGGCCGTGTGGCCGAATACACCTGAACAACGGAGATCTGAACGCCGCTCTGCTTGAGCTGGAGCAGCCGACGACTGTACTCGAGCAACTCGGAACGCTCGGGCAGGACCCCGTCCACCTCGACAAACATGCTCTGGATCACTATCGGGCGGACACGCCCCAATTCCGTGATGTTGCGCAGGATACGCTCAAAGGGAACCGCCGTCCGGTTGATCCGCTCCAACCCTGCCTGGGTTCCGGCATCCAGCTTCACCCAGATCTCGTCGGACCGGGTGAACAGCCTCAAGCCAGCACGAACCCCGGGCTGCTCAAACGCGGTGCCATTGGTGAGGAGCACCATCTTGAAATACGGCGCGATGCCAGCCGCCCTCAGGTGGACGATGCATTCCACCGCTTCGGAAAAGTTCGGACAAAGCGTGGGCTCCCCATCCCCGCTGATCGCCACATGCGCCAATCGAAGGTTTTCCTTCGAAAGCGCAGCAAACGGGGCATGGCGCAGCAGAACGCCGTCGTTCACCTCGGATAAGGCCTCCGTCAATTCCGCGGCCACTGCCTGGGCATTCACGGCCGCCGGTCCCGCCGCCTTCCGGGCTGCCTGCCGCGAAACCTCGCAATAGCAGCAGTCAAAATTGCAGTACTGGTCCGGGTTCAGGTTCACCCCAAGCGACAAGCCGCGGGCCCGCGACGACAAAACGGCATACACCAGTCGCGACGCCCCGAGATAAAACCGCGGGCAACCCAACGCCATTTCTTCCGAGGGCCGACAAATGCTCTCACCTCGACGCTCCATGCGCTCCATGGGCCCATGCCCCCCGGTGATACCTGGAGGGTCGGTGATGTCTACGTCCATGCTGAGTGGCATCCCGTTGCATTCGATGCCAATCGACCGCCAACCGCCCCACGAAAATTGCCATATGCGGCCCGTATCTTGCGCGAGGCCCGAATTCCCGGCGGATCTAGGGTTGCGGCAGCTCCGTAATTGCGACAGTTTCCGCAGCGTTCGATGGACCCCGACGCAAGCAAGAGCCTGATTGAACGCCTGAGCCAATCGAAGATCTACGAAGACTACTCGAAGGCGTTCGTTGAAACGACCGGACTCCCCCTGTCGCTGCAGCCGGTCGAAGCATGGCAGTTGGCTCTGCGCTCTCATCCCAAGGAGAGCCCCTTCTGCGCGATCATGTCCAAGAACAGCCGGACCTGCGCCGCCTGCCTGGAGGTTCAGGATCAGGCACGAACCCAAAGCAAAAACGAGCCCACCACCGTTCGTTGCTTCGCCGGCCTCTGCGACACCGTCGTGCCCGTCCGGCTGGGGAACGAAGTGTTCGGTTACCTCCAAACCGGCCAGATCTTCCCCCACACCCCCACCCGCAACCAGTTCGCCCGAACCGCCCGCCAACTCGTCGAATGGGGCCTCAAAGTCGACCTGGCTCAAGCCGAGGAGGCTTATTTCCATACCCGAGTCATCGGCCCCAAACAGTACGAGGCCATGGTCCGGCTCCTCTCCATCTTCGCCGAACACTTGTCCATGGTGAGCAATCAGCTCGTCGTCCAGCAGGACAACGCCGAGCCGCAAATGATCGCTCGGGCCCGAGAGTTCATCGAGGAGCACCAATCCGAGGATCTTTCCCTCTCCGAGGTGGCCAAGGCCGTCAACTGCAGCACGTTTTACTTCTGCAAGATGTTCAAGAAGACCACGAGTCTTCACTTCACCGAATACCTCGCCCGCGTCCGCATCGAGAAGGCCAAAAATCTCCTCCTCAACCCCAACCTCCGCATCAGCGAAATCGCCTACGAGGTCGGGTTCCAGTCCCTCACCCATTTCAACCGGGTTTTTCGCCGCCTGGTCGGTGAATCCCCCACCGAATACCGGCAGAAGCTCCCCCACCCATGAGCCGTCCCCACGGTCATCCGCCCAACCTTGAGCACCTCTTCCTGACCCGCCGTCAGTTCCTCGCCCGCGCCGGCATGGGCATGGGCTTGCTGGGACTCGCCGGCCTCGGCACTCCCCCCTCCGCGCAAGCCTCCGGTTACGTCAACCCCATGCTCCCACGGGAATCCCAGTTTCCCGTCAAAGCCAAACGGGTCATCCACCTCTTCATGAACGGTGGACCGTCCCACGTCGACACCTTCGACCCAAAACCTTCCCTCGACCGCCTGGCCGGTAAGGCGCTCCCGATGGGTACCCTCCCCACCGAACGCCGCACCGGAGCCGCCTTCGCCTCCCCCTTCAAATTTCGCAAATACGGCCAAAGCGGCATCGAAGTCAGCGAACTCTTCGCCAAAACCGCGGAAAACATCGACGACATCGCCGTCATCCGCTCCATGCACGCCGATGTGCCCAATCACGAGCCTTCCCTCCTGCTCATGAATTGCGGCGAAGCCCGGCTCGTCCGCCCCAGCTTCGGCTCCTGGCTCACCTACGGCCTCGGTACTGAGAATCAGAATCTCCCTGGCTTCATCGCCATGTGCCCCGGCGGTTACCCCATTCAGGAGTCCCAGAATTGGCAGGCCGGGTTTTTGCCCAGCGTGTTTCAGGGAACCTACATCGACTCGCAGCACAGCCAGATCGACAAACTGATTGAGAACATCCGCAACAGTTCGATCCCGCTCCAACAGCAGCGCACCCAACTCGATCTCCTCCATCAACTCAACGAACGCCACAGCCGCGACCGCAATCGCGACGCTAGCTTGGAAGCCCGCATCCACTCCTTCGAACTCGCCTACGCCATGCAGATGGAGGCGGCCGATGCCTTTGACATCTCCCGCGAACCCGAATCCATCCGGGCCATGTACGGGAATGGACAGCAGGCCCGCCAAATCCTGATCGCCCGACGCCTCATCGAACGCGGCGTCCGCTTCGTACAGGTCTGGCATGGCGCCGGCCAACCCTGGGACAATCACGACGATCTCGAAATCAATCACCGGCGCCTCGCCGGCGAATGCGACCAGGCCATCGGCGCCCTGCTCAAGGACCTCAAGCAACGCGGACTCCTCGACGAAACCCTCGTCATCTGGGGCGGCGAGTTCGGACGCACCCCAACCGTCGAGCTCCCTCCCCCCGGCTCCAACGCCGGAAAAATCAACGGCCGCGATCATAATCACCACGGCTTCACCATGTGGATCGCCGGAGGCGGCGTCCGTGGCGGTTATGTGCATGGCTCCACCGACGAATTCGGATTCAAGGCCGCCGAGAAACCCGTTCACATCCACGATCTCCACGCCACGCTCCTGGCGCTGCTCGGTTTCGATCACGAAAAACTCACCTTCCGCCACGCCGGCCGCGATTTCCGCCTCACGGACGTCCACGGACAGGTGGTCCGTGATTTGATCGCCTAACCCTGCCTCCAACGCAGGTCATGAACCGCCCCCTCCCCGAAGGCTCTTCCTTCGCATCCAGTCGTTCACGCATGCCGACCCCTGTATCCAAACCCGCCCTGCTGGCGCTAGCCCTCCTCCTGCTCACCTCCCCTCCATCGCCGGCAGCAGAACTGATCCTCGATTTTTCCACCCTGAAACCCGGACCTCCACCTCCGGATTTCCGCATCAGCCTTACCGGCTCCGGTGCCCCGCCCGACTGGCGTGTTCTCCAGGTCGCCGCCGAACCCTCCCTCCCCACGCTTATCCCCTCGTCGCCCACACCCGTCTCGGAAACCGTCCTCGCCCAGGTGTCCGAGGACACCACTGATGAACGGTTCCCCCTCCTGATCTACGACAAGGAGTCCTTCAGCGATTTCACCGCCAAGCTCAAGTTCCGCACGGTCGCCGGGCGCTCCGAACGCATGGCCGGCCTCGCGTTCCGGGTCGTCGACGAAAAAAACTACTACGTGGTCCGCGCCAGCTCTCTCGGAAACACCTTCCGGTTTTACAAGTTCGTCGATGGCATCCGAAGCGATCCCATCGGACCGGAAATCCGCCTGCCCAGCGGTGAATGGAACACCCTCGAAGTCTCCTGCCGCGGCAACGAGATCCGCTGCCGCCTCAATGATCGCGATGCCATTCCACCACTCAACGACACCAGCTTCACCCAGGGTAAACTCGCGCTGTGGACCAAGTCGGACTCCGTCAGTCATTTCAGCAGCCTGCGCGTCGTTTACGAAACCCTGAAAACCCTTCCCCAACGGCTCGTCGACAGCGCGCTCGAAAGGTATCCGCGCCTGCTGGGAATCACGGTCTTCGCCGAAGCTTCCGGTCAGGTGAAGGCGCTCGCCTCATCGGACCCAGGCGAGCTCGGCAATCCCGCCTCCCCGGAGGAGATCCGAACCCTTCGTGAAGGCACAGTCCTCGCTGGGAACTCCCAAAAAAGCGCCTCAGCCGTATTCCCGATCCGTGATCGCAACGGCGATCCCATGTTCGCCGTGCGCCTGAAAATGCGAACCTTCGCCGGCCAGACCGACAACAACGTCGCCGCCCGCGCACGTCCGATCATCGAACACTTGGAGACTCTCGTCGGCGCGGCCGACGTCATGCAAAAGTGACCTTCTCTGTCACGTAACTCTTCCTTTCCCGCATCCAAATCCCCAGAAACCCCAGAAAAACTAGTTGCACTCAAGGGTTTCCGGAGATAGAGCAAGACCTGTCGCAGGTTATTCGGCTGCTTCGATTGGCCCAAGGCGGGGAGCCTCTGCGACGGTTCTCCAGTTTCGAAACGTTGGATCCCGGAGCGTTCTTGTTTTGGGTACTCGTCCCGTGGGCCGTTACCGAAGGCGGCAATCTGCAGTCATGAACAACGCAAATGCGAGCGTGCCGGAGTATGGTTCCGGCTACCTTGAGGTGTCCGAAAAGGGGTTTGGCTTCCTGAGGTCACCCGAACACCGTTACCAACCCCGTCCGGCCGACGTCTTCGTCACGCCCGATACCATCAAACGTCATTTCCTCCGCGAAGGCTGTCTGGTCGACGGACGCCTCCAACCTCCCCACCGCGGCGTCAGCCCGCAGTTGCGTGAGGTCGTCAAAGTCAACGGCATGCCCTTCAACGAATTCGTCAAATCCGTCCGCTTCGAAAATCTCACCACGATCGATCCCATCGAGAAGTTCCGCCTGGAAACCACTCCGGACCTTCTCGAAATGCGCATCATCGATCTCGTGACGCCCATCGGCAAAGGTACCCGCGGCCTCATCGTTGCCCCACCCCGCACCGGAAAAACCACGATCCTCAAACAGATCGCCAATTCCGTCGCCACCAACCACCCCGACGTCGCCGTCATCGTCCTGCTCATTGATGAACGCCCCGAGGAAGTGACCGATTTCCAACGCTCCGTCAAAGCCGAGGTCGTCGCTTCCTCCAATGACATGGACCTCGAAACGCATGTCCGCCTCTCCCGATTCACCATCGAGCGCTGCCGCCGCATGGTCGAAACAGGCAAAGACGTCTTCGTTCTCCTCGACTCCATCACCCGCGTGGCCCGCGCCTACAACAGCGTACACGGCGGAAGCGGTCGCACCATGACCGGCGGCGTCGACGCCCGCGCCCTCGAAATTCCACGCAAAATGTTCGCCGCCGCCCGGAAAATCGAAAACGGCGGCTCCCTCACCATCGTGGCCACAGCCCTCGTCGACACAGGCTCACGCATGGACGAACTCATTTTTCAGGAGTTCAAGGGAACCGGTAACATGGAACTGATCCTCGACCGGAAATTGTCCGACCGACGTCTCTACCCCGCCATTGACATTCCAAAGAGCGGCACCCGTAAGGAAGAAAAGCTCTTCTCACCCAAGCAAATCGATGCTGTCCGCAAGCTGCGTCGCATGATGGTCGAGTTGAATCCCATCGAAGCCATGGAAACCCTCACCGGCGCGGTCCGTAAGTACAAAACCAACGACGAGCTTCTCGCCAAATTGCTCTAGTTCCGCGCCCGCGGTGTCGCTGCAATGGCTCACACCGCCCTGCACCCCGGAGGTCTTCACCATTGCCCGCCTCCGATCCCACACATCCGTTCATCGCCGAGACCCAGGAATGGGTCAAACGCGCCGTCATTGGTCTGAACCTCTGCCCCTTCGCTGCTGCCGTAGCGGTCAAAAACCAAATCCGCTACACCGTCAGCCTAACAACCGATCCCGTTCAATTACTCGAGGAGCTTCGTCAGGAACTCCGCCACCTCGCAAACGTACCCCCGGAGGAGACCGAAACCACCCTGGTCATCCATCCCCACGTCCTCCAGGACTTCGCTGAATACAACCAGTTCCTCGCCGATGCCGAGGACGCCGTCGAAGCTCTCGGCTACTCCGGAACGCTGCAGGTTGCCAGCTTTCACCCCGATTACCAATTCGCCGATGCCGAACCCGGCGACATCACCAACGGCACCAACCAATCGCCGTATCCCACGCTGCACATCCTGAGGGAGGACAGCATCGAGCGTGGCTTGGAGAACTTCCCTGACCCCGACGCCATCTTCGAGGCCAACAAGGCCACCATGCGAACGTTGGGGCACCACGGTTGGTCCTTGTTGCGCGACCTGTGCCGCAAATCCGCCACTAAATCACCTGATCCGTCTTCGACCGAGCCAGGCCGCGAAGGAATCTGATCCGGGCCCATAGGGCCGTGCACGTCTGTGAATCGCGATGCTTGAATGATCCATCGCGCTCGCTTCCCCAGTGCACCAAGCAAAAGGCCCCCGTTAAAAAACGGGGGCCTTTTGGGAAAATAAACTGGCGGCTACCTACTCTCGCGCAAGCTATACATGCACTACCATCGGCAACGCTGCGTTTGACGGCCGAGTTCGGGAAGGGATCGGGTCGGACCACAGCTTTACTGCCACCAGAAAAAATTGATGCAAAGAAC
>CAUJJW010000205.1 GCA_963205105.1 Verrucomicrobiota bacterium
CAGGAGTTGGCGAAGCACGAAGGCGACAATCCGGATCGTGCTCCGCGAGGCATGGGGAATGACCAACGTGAAGAACTGGATGGGGGTGAACGTGACGTTCGACCGAAAGTCGGGGAATCCCTTGAAGGGAACGTCGGCCCCAGGACGCGTGCCCATGACTCAGCTCTCCTCCACCGGTCGTGAGGTTGGGACCTCGGGTGGGAGCGGCGGCGGTGTCAGGGGATGGCCGTGTCGCTCGGCGTGTTCCCGAACGATCTGGTTGATGCAGAAACTGCGATCCCGCTCCGACCGGTCCGCCAGTTCCCGCAAGTACTCCAAGACCGCAATCTCCAGGCTCACCCCGGTCGACCGCGCGCAACGACGCCGACGCGTGCTCATTACGACCCCCTCCCTTGAAAAGAATCCCCATTCAGGGCGTAACACGGCATGCCCAGGCATGCCAAGGGGTGATCTTCAAGGTGGTCCCGGATTCTGCGCATCATGACCAGGAATCCGCTGAGGAACGGACCATGGTTTCAAACGCGCGAATTCAGTGGCGCTAGGAGGAAGGTAGGAACGCCGGTGCCCGAGGGAATCCTGCGATCCAGAGAGTGCCCGCCACGATAGGCTCCAACCCTGCGTCATCAGGGCCCGGCGACAGAATTACCTGGCCTACCTGGCCCCGGAATACTCTCGGAATACCCGTCTCGCCGGATCGTAAAATCCATGGGCGAAGTACAACCCCAGGACACGGAATTAATCACACCGGCCCGCCTGGCAGCGCGTAACCGGGGAAACCAAAGTGGCGGATTCCCTCGCCGATGCCCAGCGCGGCGTGGCCCACGCTGAAGTAGGCACCGGGTCGACCCCGCAACGTGTCGAGTTCGTCCGAGTGATTGCCCACGATGATCGCCCGGGGCGCATTTCCGACCATGTCCAGGTCGTTGCCGGAATCACCCGCAACGATAAGGTTCTCGAGGGGGAATCCCCAACGCGCGCAAAGATGCCGGATCGCGAGCCACTTCGACGCCCGAGCGGGCAGGAGGTCCAGGTGGGTGTTGCGCGTGATGATCACGTTCGTGTCCGGCAACAGATCACCGAGCGCGGTTTCGAGGTCCGCCCGACGAAACGTCGAACCGTCGATTTGGAACGAGACCTTGAACGCGTGCTGGCTGGCGGTCTTCTGGGGTGTCAGCCCCGGAAGACTCAAAGCGATGGCGCGCACAGCGTTGGCATCCCATCGGTGGTTGATGTGTCGGGTCCAATCCGCGTCTACCCGGGTGCCCGACAGGTCCAGGTGAATCTCAACCCCCACTGAGGCCACCACGAAGTCCGGAACAGGCAGCTCGTGCTCGTCAAAAACGCGGCGGACCAATTCCAGTCGGCGCCCCGTAGCGACGCCCCATGCGAATCGCCCTTCGCGATGAGTCACCCAATCCTTGAATTCCTCCAGTCCCGGTTGATCGCGCGTATTGCCTTCGGCGATCAACGTTCCATCGATATCCGTCATGAACAGGGAATGAGCTCCCACGGCTCGAGCCATGGGAGGCCGAGTTTTCCAAGAGTCGGATATCACGGGGTACGTTGAACTATGGATTCCGGGGGGCGAGACGCCGCCCTCAACGACAAGCGGAACGCCCACTGCTACGGAGCCGCTCCCCTCCTCCCCATTCAGCATTCGCCATTCGCCATTCGCTGCCCGTAGGTTCACGGGAAGATCGGCCCGAGTTTGATCGATCGAATTCATGGTTTTTTCTGCTGATCTTGAGGTTTCTCCAGCGGTTTAGGCCGCGACAGTGGCGCGCTCACTCAGCTCCGCTCCGACCAATTCGAGGTATCGATTCACATGGTGCTCCCACGTGTAGCGTTCGCGGACCTTCCGAACCCCGCTGAGCGAGCACGTGAGCCAACGGTGTTCGTCCGTCAGCAGCTTCCGCAGTGTGGCTTGGATGGCCCCAAGATCGTTCGGGTCCGCGAGAAGCCCATTCTCCAGGGCGGGAACGATCTCCGAAGGCCCTCCATCCGAAGTTGCCACCACCGGAAGTCCCGAGGCGGCCGCTTCCAGCAGGGTCAGGCCGAAAGGTTCGGTGAGAGCGACGTTGACGAACACACCACGGCGACGGGCCGCAGCGCGATACAATGCGGGCACTTCAATCGCCGGATCGTGGTGCTTGGGAATCGCAATCCGTCCATACAGGTCCAGTCGATCCACCTGGCGGATCAGGCGCTCGTAAACCTCACGCTCACCCGGCAGCTTGTCGGAAATGTCGTCGCGCCGACCGATGTACAGCGCCAGGTTCGCCATCGAGCGCAGGTCCGGCGACTCCCCGTAGGCCCGCACCACGGCATCGATGTTCTTCTTCCGATCCGCCCGGCAGAGAACAGTGATCAGGGGCTTGGCGGGATCTCGCAAAAACCGCGCAAGCTGGGTCTCCACGAGCACACTTCCGTGCCGCTCCTGGATCGAAGCGTCCGGTTCGTAGCCCGGCTTGAAACGGCTGAAGTCCACACCCGGCGGCAACACCTCAAACCGCGCCGTTCCCGAGTGCGCATAGGTGGCGTAGGTGGACACCTCCTGCCGCGACGACGTGATCACGAATCGGGCCTTGTTCAGCGTCAGCTCCTCGGCGGCGAACCGTGGCGCGAAGGCATACGTCCGCATGGCTTCTTCCCGGCCCATGCCGTCCGTCACCAGTCGGTCGAGTTTGGGATGCCCAAGGCTGTGTCCGGTGTGAATGAACGGCACGCCCAAGGCCTCGGCGACCCGGGCACCGACGTACCCAGCATCCGCATAGTGCCCGTGGATGACATCGGGTATGTCGCCCGTGGTCCGCGCCTGCCGCAGAAGCGCCTCAACGCATGTATCGAGGTGCGGCCAAAGGAGTTCCTTCATCAGGTACTCATCGCCCCCAAACGAGACGCGGCGAATTCTGAACTTCCCGTCAATCCGCTCTTCGTCGACAGCGTACGCAGGATCGACCCGCATATCGAAAATCCGACGGGTAACCAGAGTCACGCCACTAACATCCGGGTGGGCGCTCAGTTGGCGTGCCAGGTCGTGAACGTAGGAAATCTGACCGCCGTTGTCGGCGTCACGGCCGAGTTCGGCAGCCCCGGCGCGAAACAGACCGTGGAGACTGTAAAGATGAATGTTCATGAGTGAGGTGCGTTAAAAGGTTGGCTAGAGAGAGGCCCGGCCCCTTCGGCAGGGGCCAGGCGTGAGGCTTAGATCAGCGAACGGGCTGCGAATTCGCAGCTGCTGCGGCGCGTTCCGCGAGAAGCTCGGCCATCAGTTCTCCCCGATCGATGCGAGGGACGACTTCGTCCCACACCGCGCGGGCGGGAAAGAAGGCCTGGAACGAATACCGCACCGAACCCGGAGCGGTCATCCGCGCCACTCCGTGCATCGTGTGGGCGAAAAACACCGCGCCCGTTCCGTGGACCGCCGACACAACGTCGTGGATCGCCTTGTCTTCCGGTCCACGTACGTTCTTCCGCACATGGAACGTGAGCGCTCCACCAAGGTCATGCAGGCGGGCCCCGGTGGCCGTGAGCGGGCGGGAATACCCGGACACCGTAACCACGCGAGCTTGTTGGAGTTGATGACGAATGGAGGTCTTGGGCAACCGCATCGCGCCAGCCGTGAAGCGAAGCTGGTCCTCATGCGGATGAAGTCCGGTCCAACCCTCGACCACCCGGTTGTGGTTCATGTCCAGCCCTTCGACGGCAATCTCCGGGGCTTCCTCCGGGCTCACGAGGCCGGAGGCGATTAGCTTTCGGCGATTGGCGTTGAACGCGTGACCAAACGTCTGCATGGCGCGGAAGAGCGCTGCCAGCGGCGCTGAAGCCTGAAAGATCGGGGCTCCCAGGGGATTGCCATGGACCACGCCCAGCGTCACCAAATGCTCGGTGGGCCGACCGTTGACGATCCGATCGGCCGGCGGACGCATCCAACCCTTCTCGATCAATCGTTCGATTTCACCGGGCAAGGCATCCATGAATGCCGCAGGCAGAATGGGATCGAGCGGCGCATAGCCGATCCGCCCCAGAGTCTCCCACGATTCCGGCGACAAGGGCGCGAGGTGGAGAGGGGCCACAGGAGATTCCGAGTGATTGATCCCGCCAACTGATGCGCCGTAAGTGATCCGCGATGTTGCGTTGATGTCCTGATTCATGTTCTTCTGTTCAAGTTCTGAGTAGGTGCCGGCAGCGGTCGCGAGCCGCTGCCGACGACGCGGGAAAGGCCTGTTGGGCATCCCCCGGAACGCGTCCGTTCGCCCATCAGCAAACGCGATCCGAACGTTTTTCGCTAAAGGAGGGATAGGTTCATTTCGCGACGGATCGCGAGCGACTGGCGAACCGGAGAATAGGTCTTCAAAAATCCACGGACGCCCCGTTTCTCAGCGGTTGAATCCACCAGCACCGCTGGCATTCATCCGGTCCAGAAGTGTGGAAATACCGCAACCCGGCCGGGGTGCGGGAGGCAGCCCAGGACCTTTAAGCACCGAGGATCCGCCGTGGATCGATGAGGATGCCGGACTGGCGCTCGGCATGGGGACCATTCAGTATATCGCTCCGATTCCTATGCCTGCGAAACCCAAGCGCGCCTCGAAACGAACTTCCTTCAAGGGACCCAGCACGGCTTTCGCGGCTTTTGTGCAGGAAGTGCGACCGCTTTTCCGAAGCGATACCGATCAAACCACACCCAACATCAAGGTTGGTGTCGACAACGCCCTGACGCGTAAATGGTTGAACCAAGGTGAAACACCCCTTGTGAAAGCAGTGGAACAGGTAGCCGAATTCATGTGGAAGGAGGTCGAGAGGTTTGGCGTTTCTTCGGAACCACGCCGTTCATTCTATCAATCGCTCCGCAGGTGGGATGCGGCACAGGGCAGCAAAACACCCTCCAGCATGGTGGAATTGCTCGCCTCGTTCCGGCGCCTCAACGCGAATCCTCCTCTAAAACCCTCTCCCCACCCACCGACGCCGGTCCTCAACCGGCAACCAGCGGATGTTGCGTCGGCTGGAGCACGGATCGATGGCCTTGCTGCCGTACTCGATGGGCCGGACTTTGTACCCCTGACCTCCGCTCTGCTGATCCACGAGCTGCGGCTCCAGAATTGTGTACTCGAACTCGCCGGGCCTAGGGGGACCGGGAAGATCGACAACGAAGCGGTAGGTTTGGTGGTCCAAGGATCGTTCTGCGGTTTGGACGGTTCCTTCCACATCTTTGTATTCAGGGACACCATGCTGGCTTGGAGATTCTTGGCTGATCAGCGCCAATCCAGCTCCGCTTACAGAGGTGATGATTCCCCCACACTGGTCTGTGTCATGGTGACCCCAACTCCGATCGGTGCCCATGACGGGAAGCGGCTTACCAAACGGGGCAAGAGCGAAGCATGGCAAGTGGTTAACGTCCACTACCCTCAGATTGAGGAATGGCTTCTTCGGTGTCCCCCACTCCTGGCTCGATACTTTCCCAAACTCGCCAAAGCGCTTTCGGGTGGGGAGAACTTGGGTGTCGATCCCTTCAACCACTGGTATCGACGCTTCTGGAAGGTGGCGGGCGGGATCCATTGCGATCTTCGGCTTTTCGGCTTCCCAGATCGTCGACGCCAACCTGGCGAGGACGACGGAGCACGCGATCCACGCCGCTTTTCGCTTCGAGAGGTCTTCGTTCCGCAGGAGTTTCGGCACTCCGGGCAAAGCGCGCAGGTACCGGTCGGACTGCGCGAAGTCGAAGCCGCGGGTCGGGACAACGTTCTCCTAGGTGGACCGGGCATTGGAAAGACTTCGATTCTCAGATTTCTGGCTGTGGAAGCGACGAAAGGTTCGGGGTCCGGGGACGACGATAGAGTTCCCCTGTTTCTGCCTTTGCGGGAATATGCCCTGAACATCGACGAATGCCCTCGCCTCGTAGAGGCCATTGCCCATCACCTGAAAGGAGCCTCAATCGCGCCAACGCAGACGTCCGCGAGCGACTTTCATCCCTGGCGAATCGAGGCTTTGCTCCTCGCAGGACGAGCCCAGGTGTTCCTCGATGGGCTCGATGAGGCTGGGGACAGGAACCGTCGCGCTAAGGTGGTCGAAGCCATCCGCGCCTTCCGCGCCCAGTACCCCGGCGTGCCCATTTGGGTTACTTCACGGGTCGTTGGTTACCCTGAGGCCCCCTTGCCCGAAGCCGAGTTCCAACAATGGGACGTCATGCCGTTCCATCGAATCCAGCAGGAGTCCTTTATTGCTCGCTGGTTTGAGGCCCAATTTCCGGACCCCGAGTCCGCGCGGATCCGAGAGCGCCATGTACGGGAGTTCTTCGAAGCACTTGATGACGCGCTGGGGAAGACGCGCGAGATGGCCACGATCCCGCTCATGCTGACATTGATGGCATGGATTCACTACGACCGCGGGCGTCTCCCGACGTCGCGAGGAGCACTTTATGAAAGCTGTGTCGAAATGCTCCTGATCAAAAGGGAGAAGGATCGACCCCTAGACGAAACGAGCCCCCGAAGTCGTCGACGGGAGTCGCTGACCCCCATCGAAAAGCTGGTCCCGCCAATGGACCCCGCTCAAGCGAAACGTTACTTCGCCCACATCGCCTTAAAGGCCCAGGAGCGCCCCGAGGTCGAGAAATCGAATGATCAGGACTCACGGGCCATCATTTCAGAGCCCGAATTACGGTCCTGGTTCGGAGAACTTCGGCAGCGCGATCGCCAGAAGTACGAAGAGGGACGCGGCAATCACTCTGAAGGCACGATCGAATCCGATGCGACGGCGTTCATTCGCCACGGCGAAGATCGGACTGGACTGCTGCGATCTGCCGGAGGTGGAGAGTTCCGATTCGCTCACCTTTCGTTCCAGGATTACCTGGCGGCCGTACGCCTCAAGGACCGGCATCCCGATGTTCGTCAACTCATCGAGCCATTGGCCGAAAAGGCCCCTCTCGCCTCCTGGCGCGAGACGTGCCTCCTGCTCCTGTTCCGATGCCAAGCCGACGCGGCCGACGATGAATTCGTCGACCTGATCGTGGATCACGTGACACGTCCTTCGGAGAATCCCGATCGCCTTCGCCGTCTATCGGGGTTCCTGGGCATGGCGATTCGCGATGGCCAGCGGCTGAGTCCCGCCAAACGCGAACTCGTTCTCAGAACCATGATGGAGCTCTGGCTGGAGGATCCCCAAACGGAACAAAAGGAACTTCTCGATACCTTCGTCCAGATCGCCCGGTACGCGCCGGAGACCCATCGCACTCTCCAGACCTTGCTGTCCGATGCGCGGCGCGCATCCACCAAAGAGCAAGCGCTGAAAGCGCTTCGCCTGCATTGGCGGTGTTTTGGCTGGCCCTCTTCGGATCCGACGGCAGCTCAACTCATGGTGGGAGAACTCGACGCCTGGACCTCACCGGAATCGCCGCCAGAAGACCTTGCTGTGGTGACCGAAGCCCTTCTCGATGCAGATTCTCAGGCTCTGAGAAAATGCCCGATCGGTGGCGCTCTAATCGGGCGCCTCACCACAACCTTGGAGAAGGCTATGACGTCCGAGGGAATTGACGCCAAACATCGCGGCATTCTCGGGGTTGCTCTGGGACGACTGGGCGACCCGCGCCGCGGCGTCGCCCCTCCCTGGCCCCCCACGTCCGACGAACCCTTCTTCGACTGGGTGGGTCCCATCGGCCCCGACCTCGAGTTCAAGATGGGCGGAGACCCTCATGCCTATCAAT
>CAUJJW010000206.1 GCA_963205105.1 Verrucomicrobiota bacterium
CGTGCTTCAATGGACCCCCACCGAGGACGACGGCCCGAATTCCTACCCCATCCGCGTCCGCGCGCTCGAAACCGGTTCCACCCTCGAATCCACCCTGACCTTCTCCATCGTGGTCAACGAGAGCAACCAACCACCCGCACTCCGGCTCATTCCGGATTTTGAAGTCACCGAGGGCGCCCTCGTGCGCTTCACCGCCGAAGCGTCCGATCCGGATCGGCCCGCTCAACGCCTCACCTTCCGCCTCGAAGGCAACGCCCCCGCCGAGGCCCGCATCGACCCACAAACCGGCGTGTTCACCTGGCCCGTTCCCATCGACGCCGGAGCGAGCACGAATCGCATCACCGTCGTGGTGACCGACAACGCCATCCCCGCCCAAAGCAGTTCCCGGACGTTTTCGGTGGTCGTCATCCCCGCCCTTCGCGTGGTGATCAACGAAATCCAATACGCGCCCCGCATCCCCAACACCGAGTTCGTCGAGCTGTTCAACGGCTCCCGGTCCACCTCCCTCGACCTCGGCGGCTGGAGGTTGACCGGATTGGATTTCACCTTCCCCAACGGAACCCTTCTTCCGCCCACCAACCACTTGGTCGTCGTCCGCAATCGAGACGCCTTCCAAGCCGCTCATGGCACCGCAGCCAACAGCCTCGGCAATGCCACGCTGGCTTTCAGCAACAGCGGCTCCCAGTTCGTCCGGCTCCAACGACCCACCCCCACCGACACCTGGGAAACCATCGATGAAGTCGCGTTCCTCCGCGACGCTCCCTGGCCCGCCGCCGCCAACGGCCAGGGCGCATCCCTCCAATTGATCGACGCCGCCCAGGACAATCGGCGCCCCGCCAATTGGTCCGCCCTCCCCGGGGCCACCACCAACGCGCCCGTCACCGTGGTCACCTACACCAACACCTGGCGCTACCTGCAAACCGACGCCGCACCCGCCGATTGGCGCAGTCGCACCTTCAACGACGCTTCCTGGCCCGCCGGTCGCGGTCTGCTCCATGTCGAGGACGCCGCCCTTCCCGCCCCCAAAGGCACCGTCCTCACCCGCACCGACGGCAGGTTCACCTATTACTTCCGTTCCCGCTTCACCTTCAACGGATTCCCCGATGGCGCCAGCCTCGTGCTCAACACCATCGTCGACGACGGCGCCGTCGTTCACCTGAACGGCGTCGAAATCTTCCGGCTCGGCGTCGACACACAACCCACCCTCGACACCACCCCCGCCAACCGCACGGTCTCCGATGCCACCATCGAGGGGCCCTTTACCATTCCCCTCACCAACCTGATCGCCGGTGAGAACGTCCTCGCCGTCGAAGTCCATCAGGTCAACGCCACCAGCTCCGATATCGTCTGGGGCGCCAACCTCGAAGTGCTCGAGATCCGCCGCGAATCGACCACACCCGGTTACGCCAATTCCGCACGCGGCATCCTGCCCCCGTTCCCCGACGTCTGGATCAACGAGATCCTCCCGATCAACACCTCCGGTCCCACGGACAACGCCGGCGATCGCGATCCGTGGATCGAATTGGTTCAACACGGCGAGCTTCCCGCCGACCTGACCGGCTGGTGGTTGACCGATGATCTCGCCAATCTGACCAAGTGGCCGTTCCCCAGCACCGCCTCCATCGCGCCCGGAGCATTCCAGTTGATCTGGGCCGACGCCGAGCCCGCCGAACAAAGCGCCACCGCCTGGCACACCTCCTTCCGTCTGGCGGCACCGAACGGCGTCATCGCCCTCGTGCGGCCCCAAAACGGCACGTTCGCAGTCGTCGATTCGCTCCGCTACAGCGGAGCCGTGGACAACGCTTCCTTCGGAACACCGGACGCCGATGAACCACTCGTGCGAGGCCCCCTTCCGGCGCCGACCCCGGGCGCCGAAAACGCCAACGAAATCGAAGTGGCACCCGGCATCACCGAGATCTCCCTGGAAGTTCCGAAGGAAGTCCGGCTCACCTGGACCTCCATCTCCGGCCGCCGATACGTGGCCGAATCCCGGGCCTCCCTCTCCACCCCGTGGGTGCCCACCACCGAACCCATCACGGCCAGCGGCCCCACGACAAGCGCAGTCGCCGCACGCCCCGACGGTTCCGAAGGCTACTTCCGCGTCACCCGCCTGGAGTGACCTTCCCAACCACCGCGCCCCCGTAGCGGCGGGCGTCTCGCCTGCCGTAGAGGGGGGCGTCTCGCCCCCCGGAATCCCCGGTTCATGGTCCCAATACGCGATTCGCAACTCGTGGGGCCTCTCCATGAACCGTGAAATCGTTTCGTTGATTTCCAACGACTTACATTTTCGCGGTTCAAGGGCCGTGAGCAGGTCGATTTCGAACAGGGCGCTCTCCATGAACCTGCCTTCCCCTCGTCATCGTACTCCTTCTCCTACTCGTAATCCGCCCGCGTCCCCAGGTTCATGGTCCGAAGCGGCGGGCGTCTCGCCTGCCGTAGAGGGGGGCGTCCCGCCCCCCGGAATCCCGGGTTCAAGGTCCGTGAGCAGGTCGATTTCGAACAGGTGGCTCTCCATGAACCTTCCCATGGAAGCCATCGCGAGGGTTGAACAGGGCTCCCTCACCCCAACCCTCTCCCGGGGGGAGAGGGTGTCGCGTCCTACCCTCGGGGACATGCCTGGATTCCGTCCTTCCGAGCCGTCGCGAATCGCACCAGCCGATGCCCGGCCTAGCCCTCCGAAACCCGCGGCGCATCTTCTCCTTCTCCCTCCGGGAGAAGGCCGGGATGAGGACCGCCCGCTCCACTCCTCGCACCTCGGTTCATGGCCCCAATACGTGTCCAATTTTTGGAGAACCTTCCTCTCCATGAACCGTGCCTCCCCCCGTCCTCGTCCTCGTACTCGTACTCCTCATCGTAATCGTAATCCCCCCGCCTCCCCAGGTTCATGGCCCGTGAGCATGGCGCCAGCGCCAACGCCGCTCTCCATGAACCGTGAAATCGTTTCGTTGATTTCCAACGACTTACAATTTCGCGGTTCAAGGGCCGTGAGCAGGTCGATTTCGAACAGGTGGCTCTCCATGAACCGTGCCTCCCCCCGTCCTCGTCCTCGTACTCGTACTCCTCATCGTAATCGTAATCCCCCGCCTCCCCCCGGTTCCTGATCCCCATCCGTTCAAAAAACGGATAGATCTCCATCCCATGAACCGCCCACGCACCCGATCGCAGGCATCGTTCTGGATTCTCTCCATCGGGCACTTCGCCACGCTGTTCAGCGCGCTCGCCGATGCGCTCCCCGGGCGCACCTGGACCCACGCCGCCCCCGCCGACGTCGGACTGGATCCCATCCGCCTCGCCGCGTTCACCCAGTTCGTCGGCGGACGCGGCGTCGTCGCGCGCCACGGCTTCCTGGCCCACGGCTGGGGTGACATCTCCCGCCGCGGCGACGTCGCCTCCGCCTGCAAACCGGTCTTCGCCCACTTCCTGTTCCGCGCGCTCGCCGACCACAAAATTCCGTCGCTCGACGAACCGGCGCTGCGTTGGGAACCGCGCCTCGACGGCCTGAACGGAGATTTGGGCTTCAAGGACCGCGCCATCACCTGGCGCCACTTCGCCACCCAGACCTCCTGCTACGGACTCGTCGAGTCTCCCGGAACCGCCTTCGCCTACAACGACTGGCAGATGGCCCTGTTCGCCGACCTGCTCTTCAACCGCGTCTACGCCACTCCCTGGCCGGAGGTGGATGCCAAGGTCCTCGGTCCCCTGCTCACCGAGCGCATCCACTGCGAGGATTACCCGTCGTTCACCATCTTCGGCGGCGGCAACAACCCAGGCCGGTTGTCCATCTCTCCCCGCGACTTCGCCCGGTTCGGATTGCTCTACCTCAATCTCGGCCGCTGGAACCACGAGTTCCTCCTTCCCCCGGAGTTCGTCCGCATGGCCACGCGCAGCCCCCTGCCCGCCACCTTGCCCCGCGCCGGAACCCGCGCCGCACCGATGCTCGCCGAGCAGCGCTCGTTGGGTTCCCGAAAAATCCCGGACAATCAGACCGCACACTTCGGCAGTTACAGTTTCCTGTGGTGGGTGAATGGCATCGACGCCAACGGCCACCGTCACTGGCCCGACGCACCCATCGACACCTACGCCGCTCTCGGGCATGGAGGAAAACGCGCGCTCTGGATCCTTCCCAGCCTCGATCTGATCGTGTCCTGGAACGACACCGTCGTGGAATCCACGACCCAGGAGAACGAAGCTCTTCGGCTTCTGCTCGCTGCGGTGTCTCCACCGCCCGACTCGCCTCCTTCCGCAAGCCCACCCGAAGCCGCCGCAGCCTCCACCTCGCACCACGACCGCCTGCGCGTGCTCATCGAAACCGATGCCGGCGGTGATCCCGACGACGAACAGTCCCTCGTCCGCTTCCTGCTCTACGCCAATGAATGGGACGTCGACGGGATCATCGCCAATCGCCCCACGGCCCGAAACGGCGAGAACCGAAACCCCGAACGCACCGGCCTCGGCATCGTCCGCCGCCAACTCAACGCCTACGCCGCCTGCTGGCCGCTCCTGTCCCAACACGATCCCCGCTACCCCGCACCCGACGCGCTCCGCGCCCGAACCGTTGCCGGCTACAACGAGACTGACGACGCCGTGCAACTCATCATCGCCGCAGTGGATCGGCCCGACCCCCGCCCGATCTGGTACTCCGACTGGGGCAGCGACAACGGCGCCGCCACCAACAACCTTCGCCGGGCGCTGGATCGCGTGCTGCGCGAACGCGGACCGCAGGGCTACGCCACCTTCAAGCAGCGCCTGAGGCTGACTTCCTCCGACGCTTTCGGTCCGCACACGACCGAGATCGCGCCGCCCTTTCCCTTGTGGGTGGACACTTGGCGCCCCGAACGTGACGGCCGCCGCTGGTACCATCGGTTCTCACCGCTCGTCTCAACTGCGGGCGGCTTCGATGTCGTCCGTGATCTCCTGAATCAAGGCCCGCTCGGCGCCCTGTATCCCACCAACACCACGCACTGGTGCAAGGAAGGGGATACCCTGTCGTTCCTCTACCTGGTTCCCAACGGCCTGAACACGCCCGAGCACCCCGCTTGGGGCGGGTGGGGTGGACGACTCAACCCGCGTCCCGGCCCCGCTCACCACCCCTACTTCTGGTCGGACCAGTCGGATTCCTGGAATGGCTCCACCAACCGCGACAACACGCTGCTGCGCTGGGCGGCAGACTTGCAGAACGATTTCCGCGCCCGACTCCGTTGGTGCGTCCAACCCACCCAGTCCGCCAATCACCCACCGCTCGTGCGCATCGAACCCACGCCGCCAGCCACCGCCCCGGGTGGCACTCTCCTGCACCTCACCACCCGAGCTTCCTCCGACCCCGACCGCGACACGCTCCAGACCGAATGGATCCACTATCGCGAACCCGGCACCTGGAAAGGCGAGGTCACCTTCGAAACACGCGGCACCGATCTCGTCGTCACGCTGCCCAAGGTTCGATCGCCCGAGACCCTTCACTTCATCGCCCGGGTCACCGACAACGGCGCGCCGCCTTTGACCCGCTACCAGCGCGTCGTGGTCACGGTCCTCCCACAACCGCATCACCAACCCACCCCACCGGCGGCCCACAGCGCGCCCACCTCCATGAACCGTGCGTCCGTAGCGGCGGGCGTCTCGCCTGCCGTCGAGGGGGGCGTCTCGCCCCCCGGAAGCCCGAGTTCACGGTCCGTGCGCAGGTCGCTTTTGAACACGGGGCTTCCCTGGACACCTCCGATTGAGTTCGCCGGTGACCTCGGCACCTTCCGCAGCCTGCTCCGGTTCGAGGATGGTCGACCCGTCACCACTCCCGCGGATTGGGCCGAACGCCGACAGGAACTGCTCCGCCTCTGGCACGCCGCCATGGGACCCTGGCCACCCCTCCTGGAACGTCCCGCGCTGGAAGTGCTCGCGCGCCAGCGTCGACCAGGCGAGACCTTCGAACGCCGGCGTGTCCGCCTCGAAATCGCCCGCGGCCAGACCGGGGAAGGCTGGTTGCTCGTACCGGATCGTCCCGGCCCGTTGCCTGCGGTTCTTGTCCCTTTTTACGAGCCTGAAACCAGCATCGGCGAGGGCCGACCGCTCCGTGACTTCGGACTTCAACTGGCTCGGCGTGGGTTCGTCACCCTGTCCATCGGTTCGCCCGGCGGTGACGCCCGCCGCCCCGACCTCGGCACTGCCACCTGCCAACCGTTGTCCTTCCTCGCCTACGTGGCCGCCAACGCCGCCACCGCCCTGGCTCAATTGCCGGAGGTGAACCCCGACCGGCTCGGAATCGTCGGGCACAGTTACGGCGGGAAATGGGCGCTCTTTGCCGCCTGTCTCGACGATCGGTTCGCCGCCGCTGCCTGGAGCGATCCCGGCATCGTCTGGGATGAACGACGTTCCAACGTCAATTACTGGGACGTCTGGTACCTCGGTCGAACGCCCGGATCCGAACGTCGCCCCGGCATCCCCACCCCGGACAATCCGGCCACCGGAGCCTACCGTGCCCTCGTCGATGCCGGGCATGACTTGCACGAACTCCAGGCCCTCATGGCGCCGCGCCCGTTTCTCGTGTCCGGCGGCGCCGAAGATCCCGCCGAACGCTGGAAGGCACTCAACCACGTGATCGCCGTCAACCATGTACTCGGTCGAACCCATGGCGTGGCCATGACCTTGCGCCCCACCCACGACCCCACCGAAGCCTCGAACGCACAGCTCTACCAATTCTTCGAACACACCCTCGGACCCATCCCATGAACCCGGTTTCCACCACAGAGACACTGAGGCACTGAGGCACTGAGAAATGAGACAGACCGCTTTCAACTCTGTGCCTCCGTGCCTCTGTGGTGAACCTCTCCTCGGTTCAAGGTCCGTGAGCATGGCGCCTGAGCCGGATCGATTCAGATGAAATCGATGGAGTTCACGCCAAGACGCTGAGACGCAAAGAAAAGCCCTAAAAGGGCAGGATTGGGACCTTCCAGGCACCCAAACCTTTTGGTTCGCGGACACTCACAGGTGCAGTGCTCATTTTCGGTCGGTCCTTCTTGGCGTCTTCGCGTCTTTGCGTGAGACCCATCTGAATCGTTCCGCTTAGCTGGAAGGGGGCGCATCTCCGAGTTGTGGATGGGTGAACCCAGCATCGGAGGGTTTTGGACAGGATTCACAGGATGCACAGAACCCAATCGGATCGGCATTTCATCCTGTTCATCCTGTCGAAAACAGGGTCGTGTCCTGCGACAACACAGAAATGCGCCCACTGGGAGGCTGGACTCCGGAGACTGCTGGGCAGCGGCGGGGCGGCTGTGGCAGCGTTTCGCGGAACGTTGTTCACGCCATGAAAGCTCCCAGGACATCGCGGTCTGGATCTGCAACCCCAACCCCCAAAACCTCGGCGGGCGCGGGCAACCGCCGGACCTTTCTGAAACGATCGGCGTCGCTGGCGGCGTCGGCGTTTGCCTTCACCATCGTGCCGCGGCACGTGTTGGGCGGCCCGAAATTCGTGGCGCCGAGCGAGAAGGTGAACGTGGCGTTGGTGGGGGCCGGCGGGCAGGGGCGGATGAACCTCCAATCGTTGTTTCAACTGCCGGATGTGCAGGTGACGGCGGTGGCGGATGCGGCGGAATCGTTCAGCCTTGCGGACTTCTATTACGGAGGGCAGGGGGGATGGGCACCGACCAAGGCATTCGTCGAAAAACATTACGCGACCAAGACCCCGAACCACACCTGTGCGGCGTACGAAGATTTTCGGGTGTTGCTGGAGAAGGAGAAGTCGGTGGACGCGGTGTTGTGTGCGACGCCGGACCATCTGCACGCGTATGTGTCGGTGCGCGCGATGCTGGCGGGGAAGCATGTCTATTGTGAGAAACCGCTGACGCACAACATCTGGGAAGCGCGGCGGGTGGCGGCGGTGGCGAAAGAGACGGGGGTGGCGACGCAGATGGGGAACATTGGGCACTCGTTGGAGGGGATGCGGCAGACGGTCGAGTACCTGGCGGCGGGAGCGATTGGGACGGTGCGGGAAGTGCATGCTTGGGTGGGGGCGACCCGTTGGAACAAGGATCTGGTGGGGCGGCCGAAGGACACCCCGCCAGTGCCGGCGGGGTTGAACTGGGATCTGTGGCTGGGACCGCGCGAACCGCGGCCGTATCACCCGGCTTACTTTCCGGTGCGCTGGCGTGATTTCTGGGCGTTTGGTGCGGGGGCGATCGGCGACTTTGTCTGTCATGATCTGGACACCGCCTGCTGGGCGCTGGATTTGCAGCATCCCTACCGGGTGCATGGTCGGCCGGGGAGCCAGATGGATGCCGAGATCACCCCGCACAGCGAGATGGTGTACTGGGATTTTGCGGCGCGGGGTGAAGGTCCGGCGCGTGGGCCGGTGCGGGCGATGTGGTACGACGGCGGATTGCGGCCGCCGGTGCCGGACGGGTGGCCGGCGGACCAGGAAATGCCTGGGCGCGGTTCCCTGTTTGTGGGGGACAAGGGAGCGATGATCTGTCCGGGGCTGGGCGGAAAACCGTTTCTGTTGCCGGAAGAACGCAATGAAACCTACCCGGCGCCGGCGAAGACGATTGCGCGGTCGAAGGGGCACCACCGGGACTGGATCGACGCCTGCAAGGGTGGTCCGGCGGCGAGCAGCCATTTTGAGTATGGAGCGAAGCTCACGGAGCTTTTGTTGCTTGGGGTGCTGTCGTTGCGGACGGGGAAACCGATTCAATGGGATGGCCCGAACATGAAGGCGACCAACGCGCCGGAAGCGGAGGCGATCATCAAGGAATCGTACCGGCCGGGTTGGGAAGTGGGCTGAAGCCCCTTCGGGGACGTGCGGCCTGGGTTCACGGAATTGGAAGGAGTGGACACGGATGCTCGGCAAGATCGCTCAAGCGTATCGGGAGGGTGGACTGCGCCGGGTGGCAGGCGCGGCGTGGCGGCGTTGGCGTCAGGGGCCGCCGCGGCCGCATCCCGTGCATCTGGCTTTGGACGAGGTCGTGCGGCAGTCGGACTTCACGGTGGTTCAGTTGGGGGCGTTCGTGGGCAACACGCCGAACGATCCTCTGTACGCGCGGCTCCGGCCCCGGTTGGACCAGCGGGGAGGCCGGTTGATCTGCGTGGAGCCGGTGAAGGAACACTTCGTCAAGCTGGTGGAGAACTATCGCGGATCGAAGAATGTGTTCTGCGAGAACGTCGCGATCGCGGATCGGAACGGGGAGGCGACGTTTTATCGGTTGGGGGTGGACCCGGTGGCGCACGGATATCCGGACTGGTTGTCGCAGTTGGGATCGCTGAAGAGCGACCGAATGGGCTCGTTGTGGGATCGGTTCGAAAAGGACGCAGCATTGAAGGCGTTTTACCTCCAGCACCGGGTGGAGGAGACGGTGACCTGTCTGACGTTCGCGGAGTTGCTGCGCCGACACGGCGTAACACGGGTGGATCTGCTGCAGATGGATGTGGAAGGCTACGAACTGGAGATTCTGTCGACGATCGACTTCGGGCAGACGCCGATCCGGTTCATCAACTACGAGAGCGTGCTGTTGCACGAGCGGAAGCGGGAGGCGGAGTCGCTGATGCAACGGGCCGGGTACGGGTTCTTCGATCACGGACAGGACACCTTCTGTTATCGGAAGGATGAGACGGTCCGTTTCTGGAGTTGATTCCGGGCGGTTGCTGTTCAGGGTCTCATTCTCAGCTGGAAACCAGGGTCGCGTTGCGTGTGGCGCAGGCGCTCCTGTGCCTGGCATCCACCGAGAAACACCATGGGACTTTTCCGTCCACGAAAACCCTTGTCGCCGGTGCGGCGGGTGGCGCGCGCTTTGGTTTGGATGACGCTGGTGGTGGTGGTCTGGATGCGCTGGACGATGCCGCCGGAACCGGTGCGGAGATTCACGAATCCGGGCGAGGGCTTTGGGGGAGGTCGGGAGATCAACGGGCAGCGGCAGCGCTACCGGGAGCCGACGCCGAAGTATGTGCCCGTGGCGCCTCTTCCGAAGGACCTCTATCGGGTGGAGATCGAGATCAGCCGCAAGGATTACCAGACCTTGCTGGCCTATCGCTGGAACGGCTGGGGAGCCATGCGCGGTGGGGTGGGTCCGTCCCAGGATCGACCGGAAGTGAAGGTCACCGTTCGCGAAGGCGGGGTGACGTACACCGATGTGGCGCTTCATCCGAAGGGGTCCGCGGGAAGTTCTCGATCTTTCGATGACAAACCCGCGATGACCCTGAATTTCTCGAAGCACAAAAAGGGGCAGAGCTTCCATGGGTACAGCAAGATTTCCCTCAACAACTCCGTGCAGGACCCCACCTACCTTTCCGAGGCCATCTGCCGGGAGATGTTCGAGGCGGCCGGTGTTCCAGCCCCCCGGGTGGAGCACGCCACGGTCGTGATCAACGGAGAAGATCGGGGGCTTTATGTGGTTTCCGAGGGCTGGGGAAAGCCCTTCCTCCGCCGGCACTTCAAGAATGTGGACGGAAACCTCTTCGATGGCGGCTTCACCCGGGAAATCACCGACGATCTGGAGGTGAATTCCGGTGACGACAAGGATTCCCGCGCGGACCTGGACCGGTTGGTGGAGGCGTCGAGCGAGCCGGTTCCCGCGAAACGCTGGGAGCGGTTGAACGAGGTTCTCGACATGGATCGATTCATCAGTTTCGTCGCCATGGAAGTGTTGACCTGCCACTGGGACGGCTACGCGATGAACCGGAACAACTACCGGGTTTTCCACGACCGTTCGACGGGCAAGATGGTGTTCCTGCCGCATGGTCTGGATCAGACGTTTGGGGTGGGACGCTCCAGCCCCACCGCCTCGATCCAACCCGGCATGGGCGGCCTGGTGGCACGTGCGGCGATCGGCACGCCGATGGGCCGGAAGCTGTACCTCGAGCGTATCGCAGCGTTGCGCTCCACGGTGCTTCAGGAGGAAAAGCTCACCAATCGACTGTGGCAGATGGCCCGCCGGATTCAGCCCACGCTGGCAGCCTACTCACCGGATGTCGCTTCATGGCATGCCGCGATGGTGACGGACTTCGCGGAGCGTATCGGTGACCGCGCGCGCAGTGTTTCCGAACAACTGGCGTCGCCGGACCAGGCCCTGACGTTCAACGATGCCGGGTTGGCACGTTTGACCGGTTGGCGTCGGAGTCTGACGGGAGGCAATCCGGGTGCTGCCCGATTGGATCGGGAAATCGCCGACGACGCCGTGTGGTTGCGCATCCGGATGAGCGACGCGGGAGGTGCGGCCTCGTGGCGATCGAGGGTGACTTTGGAAGCGGGGCGCTACCGATTCGAAGGCAGGGTGAAGACGAAAGGGGTGGGAGCGACGGGCGGCGTGGGGCTCCGGGTATCGGGTGCGCGTGTTCCCTTGCGCGTGCTGGAGGATGACCAGTGGACGCAATTGGGCTTCGGTCTGCAGGTGGACGATCTCCTGACCGAGGTCGAATTCATTTGTGAACTGCGATCCAACGGGGGTGAGGCTTGGTTTGACGAAGGATCGCTGAGGTTGGTGCGCGAACCGTGACCCGTGCCAATTTGATCTGTTCCAAGGCAACAGGTTAGGGCGATTCAGCGACGGCGGGCAGTATTCAGCCCCTCTTCCGTCGACTTCATGACCCTCATTTGCTTGGGTGATGACAAGAAAGGGTGAGCGCTTGCCAACGTTGGGAAAGCTTGGGGAACGGATGTTGGCAACGCTCCAGAAGCCGTGAGCACATCAGCCGTCCTCTTCAACAACACCGTCCTGCGGGACGGGCATCAATCCATGGCAGCAACGCGGATGACCACGCCGCAAATGCTGCCGGCGGCTCCCATCCTGGATGGGATGGGCTTCCATGGATTGGAGACCTGGGGTGGCGCGACGATCGATTCCTGTCTGCGCTACCTGGATGAGAATCCGTTCGAACGCCTGCGCCAGCTCAAGAAGGCGGCGCCCAAGACGCCGCACATCATGCTGCTGCGCGGGCAGAACATCGTTCAATACGCGAGCTTTCCGGACGATGTGGTGGAGGCGTTTGTCCGTTGCACCTGTGCGGCGGGCATGGATGTGCTCCGGATTTTTGATGCGCTGAACGATGTGCGGAATCTGACCACCGCGATCAAGGCGGTGAAGGCGCAGGGCAAGCACGCCCGGGGTGAACTCTGCTACACCATCAGCCCGGTCCACACGATCGACAACTTCGTGAAGATGGGCGTGGAATTGGAGCAGATGGGTTGCGATTCGATCGGCATCAAGGACATGTCGGGGATCATTCAGCCGCGGGTGGCGTTTGATCTGGTGAAGCAGCTGAAGGGCAAGATCGGCATTCCGATCACCCTTCACACCCACGACACGGCCGGTTTGGGGGCCGCGAGTTATGTGGCAGCGATCGATGCCGGGGTGGACGCGGTGGAAGTCTCGATTGTTCCCTTCGCGAACGGCACCTCCCAGCCGGATACGCAGCGCATGCTGGCCCTGTTGGAGGGCAATCCGCGCGCGCCGAAGTTCGACACCCAAAAACTCTCGGAACTGCGGACCTACTTTGAAGGCGTTTACCAGCAGCTGAGCAAGTTCACCAGTCCGGCCAACGAGCGGGTGGACTCCGACATTCTCATCTACCAGGTGCCCGGCGGCATGCTGTCCAATTTCCGGAATCAGCTGAAGGAACAGGGCATGGCCGAGAAGTTCGACGAGGTGGTGCGCGAGATTCCGGTGGTGCGCGAGGCACTGGGGTGGGTGCCGTTGGTGACCCCGACCTCCCAGATCGTGGGAACCCAGGCGATGATGAATGTGAAGTTTGGTCGCTGGAAGATGGTTTGCCAGCCGGCCCAGGACATCGCCCTGGGCAAGTACGGCAAGACGCCAGGGCCGATTGATCCGGGCGTGCTCGCCCAGGTGGAACGGCAGACCGGCAAGAAACCGGTCACGGAACGGCCGGCGGACCTGCTGGAGCCCGGCCTGGAGAAGTACCGGAAGCAATGCGCTGAGAAGGGACTGCCGACCGACGACGAGACCGTGGTCATGTTTGCGATGTTCCCCCAGCAGGTTGAGGCCCTTTACAAGACTTCCGCCAAGGCTGCCGCGGGAGCAGCACCCGCTTCGGCTGCTGCTGCGGCGGCCCCGGCGGTCGGTTCCCCCGCGGCAGCATCGAGTCCGGCCCGACCCGGGAATGGCCGGCGCCTGACCCTGACGCTGAACGGCAAACGCCACGATGTCGTGGTGGAAACCCTGGAAGGTTGAACCGCAAGCCCCCTGAACCATGTCCTCCGTACCCCAAGCCCGACCCAGCCCCGAACCCTTGCTCGCCGGGTTTCCGCCGGTGAGCCGGGAAACCTGGAAAGCCCAGGTGGAAACGGAGCTGAAGGGTGCGCCCTTCGACAAGAAGATGTTCTCGTCCACCTACGAGGGCATCACCCTTCAACCCATCTACCGCCGAGAGGACGTTGCCGGCCTTGCCCATCTCGACTCGTTGCCGGGTTCCGCACCGTTCGTCCGGGGTTCATCCGCCAGCGGCGTGGTCGGCCATGCCTGGGAGGTTTCCCAGGAAATCGCCATGCCGGACGCCGCGGGTTTCAATGATGCCGCCCGCTCCGGCTTGGAGCGGGGACTGACCGCCTTGAACGTGGTGGTGGACCGCGCCACCCGGAACGGCGCGGACCCGGATTGGGCGCCGGAAGAGGAGATCGGCTCAGGCGGGTTGTCGGTGGCCTACCTGGGGGATGTGCAGACGGCGCTGCGGGGGATCGATCTGACCAAGGTCCCGGTGTACGTGCGGTCGGGCGCTTCCGGAATGCCGGTGGCATCGCTGCTCGTATCGCTGGCGCGACAACGTGGGATCGACCTGGCCAAGCTTCGCGGCTGCATCGAAATGGACCCCCTGGGCGTGCTCGCCCATGAAGGTCGGCTCGCCCAGTCGCTCGATTCCGCCTACCGCGAGATGGCGGCCCTGACCGGATGGGCGGCGTCGGCGGCTCCCGGGCTTCAGACGATCTGCGTGCACACCCGGCCGTGGCATGAGGCGGGCGGCAATGCGGTGCATGAACTCGGATTCGGCTTGGCGACGGCTCTCGAATATGTCCGGGCGCTGACCGGGCGTGGGTTGGACTTCGAAGTCGTGGCGCCTCGGCTGCGGTTCGCCTTCACCGTCGGGGCCCAGTTCTTCACCGAGATCGCGAAATTGCGGGCGGCCCGGATGCTGTGGGCCCGGCTGGCATCGGTGCTTGGGGGAACATCGGCGGCGCAACGCACCACGCTTCACGTGCGAACCTGCCTCTTCAACAAGACGATCTACGACCCGTACGTGAACATGCTGCGAACCACCGTCGAAGCGTTCGCCGGGGTTCTCGGCGGCTGCGACTCGCTGCAGGTCGGTGCCTTCGATGAAGTGGTCCGGACGCCGGACGCCTTCTCCCAGCGCATCGCCCGCAACCAGCAGTTGGTGCTCCGCGATGAGTGCCAGTTGACCCAGGTGGCGGATCCCGCCGGCGGTTCCTGGTATGTCGAACATCTGACGGCCGAGCTGGCCAGCCGGGCCTGGGCGGTGTTTCAGGAGATCGAAAAGCGCGGGGGCATGGCCAAGGCCCTGCAAGCCGGTTGGCCGCAGGGGGAAGTGGCAAAGGTCGCCGAGGCTCGACTGACCAACGCCGCCCGCCGGCGCGACAGCATCATCGGAACCAACGCCTACGCGAACCTCGCCGAGAAACCCCTGGAGGTGCCGGCGTTGGCTGCGGACGCCCAGGGATTCCAACGACGCCGGGCCCGTGAGATCGCCGCGGCCCGCACCGCCGCGGACGACCAGCAACATCGGGCCGTTCTCGCAAGGTTGGCGGGTGTGGTGGGCAAGCAGGATGCCGCGCTGTTTGAGGCCTGTGTCGCCGCGGTGACCGACGGCGCGACGCTGGGTGAAGTGACCCGGGCGGTGCGCATTCACGACACACCGGACGCCCCGGTGGTGCCCGTCTGCATCACGCGGGCGGCGGTGGGTTTCGAACGGTTGCGCGGCGCGGTCGAGGCGTGGGCTCGGAAGAGTGGCGCGCGTCCCAAAATCTTTCTGGCGACCATGGGGCCGGCCAAGCAGCACAAGGCGAGAGCCGACTTCGCCCGAGGCCTGTTGGAAGTGGCCGGTTTCGAAGTGGTGGTGCCCCGGGGCTTCGCCACTCCAGATGAGGCGGTGGCGGCGGCGGTCGAGTCGGGGGCCGGCGCGGTCTGCCTCTGTTCCACCGACGACACCTATCCGGCCCTGGTGCCGCCGCTGATTCAGGGACTGCGGGCGGCGCGTCCGGGTTTGACGGTGATTCTGGCGGGTTACCCGCCGGAACAGGTCGAAGCCCACAAGGCGGCGGGCGTCGACGAATTCATCCACCTTCGAGCGAGTGCCATTGAAGTTCTGACCGCCATCGCGAAACGCCTGGGTGTCACCGTATGAAAACCATTCCCGATTTCACGACCGTACCCTTTGAGGCCAAGCCGGCCGGAGTCACCCGTGAGGAATGGCGTTCCCAGGTGGAACGCGAGACCGGGAAGACCGTGGAGCAACTGGTGGAGAAGACGCTGGAGCACGTCGACCTCCAGCCGCTGTACACGGCCGAGGACCTGAAGGGCTGCGAGCACCTCGATTCCATGCCCGGGGTGGCGCCTTTCGTGCGCGGACCCTACGCCTCGATGTACGTGTCGCGGCCCTGGACGGTGCGCCAGTATGCCGGCTTTTCGACGGCGGAGGAATCCAACGCCTTTTATCGGCGCAACATCGCGGCAGGGCAGCAGGGGTTGTCGGTGGCCTTCGATCTGCCGACGCACCGCGGGTACGACTCGGATCATCCGCGGGCCTTTGCCGACGTGGGCAAGGCGGGGGTCGCGGTGGACTCGATCCTCGACATGAAGCTTCTCTTCGACCGGATCCCGCTCGATCGGATCTCGGTGTCGATGACGATGAACGGGGCGGTTTTGCCGGTGATGGCGTTCTACGTGGTCGCGGCCGAGGAACAGGGTGTGAAGCTGGAGCAACTCTCCGGCACGATTCAGAACGACATCCTGAAGGAGTACATGGTGCGGAACACCTACATCTATCCGCCCCTTCCTTCGATGCGGATCATCGCCGACATCTTCTCCTTCACGTCGCAGAAGATGCCGAAGTTCAACTCCATCTCCATCTCCGGCTATCACATGCAGGAGGCGGGAGCGCCGGCCGACCTGGAAATGGCCTACACCCTCGCCGATGGCATTGAGTACGTCCGGACCGGGTTGCGGGCGGGGATCGACATCGATGCCTTTGCGCCGCGGCTCTCGTTCTTTTGGGCCCAGGGCAAGAACTACTTCATGGAAGTGGCGAAGATGCGGGCCGCTCGCGCGCTTTGGGCGAAGCTGATCCAGCAGTTCCACCCGAAGAATCCGAAATCGATGGCGCTGCGCACCCACTCGCAGACCTCGGGATGGTCGCTGACGGAACAGGACCCGTACAACAACGTGGCCCGCACGTGTGTCGAGGCGATGGCGGCGGCCCTCGGCCACACGCAATCGCTGCACACCAACTCCCTGGATGAGGCGATCGCGTTGCCGACCGATTTCTCCGCCCGCATCGCGCGCAACACCCAGCTGCTTTTGCAGGAAGAAACCGGAATCACCAAGGTCATCGATCCCTGGGGCGGTTCCTACCTGGTGGAGGCGTTGACCGACGCCCTGATGCGCCGCGCCTGGGCACACATTCAGGAGGTGGAATCGCTGGGGGGCATGGCCAAGGCCATCGAGACCGGATTACCCAAGCTGCGCATTGAGGAAGCCGCCGCGCGGCGACAGGCCCGGATTGATTCCGGCAAAGAGATCATTCTCGGCGTCAACCGGCATCGGCTGGAAAAACAGGACGCCCTGCCGGTGCTTGAAGTCGACAACGCCGCGGTCCGGACGTCGCAAATTCAACGGCTCAAGGAACTGAAGGCCGGGCGCGATGCGAACCGCGTTCGCGAATGCCTCGAAGCACTCACCCAGGCCGCGGCGGGAACGGAAGGCAACCTGCTCGCGCTCGCCATCGACGCCGCCCGCGCCCGCGCGACGCTCGGGGAGATCTCGGCGGCGATTGAGAAGGTCGTCGGCCGCCACCAGGCGGTGATTCGTTCGGTTTCCGGGGTGTACCAGGCCGAGTTCGGCAACGACCCGAAGATCGGGGCGGTGCGGCAGGCGACGGAGGCGTTCGCGGCGAATCATGGCCGGCGTCCCCGCATTCTGATCGCGAAGATGGGCCAGGACGGACACGACCGCGGCGCGAAAGTGGTCGCCACGGCTTACGCGGATCTCGGTTTCGACGTGGACATCGGGCCGCTGTTTCAGTCGCCGGAAGAGACGGCGAAAATGGCGGCGGAAAACGACGTGCACGTGGTGGGTATCAGCTCGCTGGCGGGCGGTCACAAGACGCTGCTGGTCCAGCTCCGGGAAGAACTTGGGAAGCTGGGGCGCGGGGACATCATGGTGATCGTGGGCGGGGTGGTTCCGGCCCAGGACTACGCCTTCTTGAAGGAACACGGTGCGGCGGCCGTGTTCGGTCCGGGCACCCAGATTCCGGACGCAGCCCAACAACTGATCGACGACCTGGAACGCCGGCTTGGCGGGAACTGAGATCCGTGACCTTTTTGGCTCCATCGATTCCGTGGCCCTGGTTGGCGGGGCTGTGTGCGATTGGGAGCGCTGACATGCACGAGAAAACAAGCGAACCCGCGGTTGCGTCGGTGGCGCAGCGTCACCGGCCGCCGACCGTGGGCGAATTGGCGGAGGGCGTGCGGCGGGGGGATCGGTCCATGTTGGGGCGGGCGATCACCCTGATCGAGAGCACGTCTGCCCGTCATGAGAACGACGCGCAGGAACTGCTCCAGAAACTGATGCCGTTCACGGGCAAGGCCCGGAGGTTGGGAATCACCGGGGTGCCGGGCGTCGGCAAGAGCACCTTCATCGACACCCTGGGCATGCACCTGATCGCCGGCGGGCATCGGGTCGCCGTTCTGGCCATCGATCCGACCAGCAGCCGGTCGGGGGGCAGCATTCTGGGCGACAAAACCCGCATGGGGCGACTGGGTTCGGAACCGGGCGCCTTCATTCGGCCGTCACCTTCCGGGGGGACCTTGGGAGGCGTGGCGCGGCGGACCCGCGAGACGATGCTGCTGTGCGAGGCCGCGGGGTTCGACGTCATCGTGGTGGAGACGGTGGGTGTGGGGCAGAGCGAGACCGCGCTGCGGGGGATGGTGGATTACTTCCTCCTGCTGTTGTTGGCCGGAGCGGGCGACGATCTGCAGGGGATCAAGCGCGGCATCATGGAAATGGCCGACGCGGTGATCATCAACAAGGCGGATGGCGACAACCGTTTGAAGGCCGAGATGGCGCGCGGGGAGCAGGCGATGTCGCTGCACTATATGGCGCCGGCAACGCCGGGCTGGACGCCGCCGGTGACCCTGGCCTCGGGGCTGACCGGGGAAGGCATTCAGGAATGCTGGGCCGAGGTGGAGCGTTTCTATCGGGAACTGGAGCCGGCCGGTGGCATCGCGACCCGGCGGACCGAGCAGGCCCGCCAGTGGTTCGAGGATCTGATCCGGGAGGAACTGGTGACCCGGTTCCGACGGCACCCGGTGGTGCAGCAACAACGGGCGATCCTGGAAGAAGCTGTGGCCCGGCAGGGGCTGACGCCGATCCGGGCGGTGCGCGCCTTGTTTGAAGCCCATGAAGCCGCCCTGGCCGAGGCGCTGAAGTCGGCGCCGGACCGTGCGGAGGCTGGTTCAACATCTTCCCATCCATCATCCATCTGAATTTATGATCCAACGCATTGACCATCTGGGAATCGCGGTGAAATCGCTGGCCGAAGCTGTTCCGTACTACGAGAAGGCCCTTGGACTGAAGTGTGAGCACATCGAGGAAGTGGTGTCGCAGAAGGTGAAGACCGCGTTCTTCGCGTGCGGCGATGTGCACATCGAGTTGCTGGAGCCGACCGATCCGGAGAGCCCGATCGCGAAATTCCTGGAGAAGAACCCTGCGGGTGGGGTGCATCACGTGGCGTTTGCCACCGATGCGATCGAAGCGCAGTTGGGGCAAGCGGCGGCGGCTGGCGTGAGGTTGATTCACGAGAAGCCTTTTGACGGCGCGGGTGGAAAGCAGGTCGCGTTCCTTCACCCCAAATCCACCTTCGGCGTCCTGACCGAGTTCTGCATGCCCAAGCCGGGCGCGGCCGGTCACTAACCCAGCACCTCTTCAGCCGATCACCCTCCACGAACCCTTTCCCATGCCTATCGCCAAACATTTCCTGGAAGAACTTCGCAAACGTCGCGAAACCGCGGAGGCCGGTGCCGGCCTCGACAAGATGGAAGCCCGCCGGAAGAAGGGCGTCATGACCGCCCGGGACCGGATTCAGGAGCTGTATCAATCCGGGACCTTTCAGGAATGGGGCAAGCACGCCGAACATGACTGTCACCATTTCGGCATGGAGAAGAAGTCGTTGCCTGCCGATGCCGTGGTGACGGGAGTGGGGCTCTCGGACGGGCGCCTGGTGGCGTCGTTCAGCCAGGACTTCACGGTCGCAGGCGGGTCCCTGGGGCGCATTCATGCCAAAAAGATCTGCGACCTGATGGAATACGCGCTCAAGGTTGGGTGTCCCATCGTCGGCTTCAACGACTCAGGCGGGGCGCGCATCCAGGAAGGTGACGATTCGCTGTCCGGTTACGGCCAGGTCTTCTTCCGCAACGTGCTGGTGTCGGGCGTGGTGCCGCAGATCGCCATCGTGGCGGGTCCCTGTGCCGGTGGCGCCGCCTATTCCCCGGCCCTCATGGACTTCATCATCATGGTGAAGGGGACTTCGAACATGTTCATCTGCGGTCCCGAGGTGATTCAGGCGGCGACGGGGCAGAAGTGCACGATGGATGAAATCGGAAGTCCCGCAGCGCACGCGACGGTGAGCGGCAACATCCATTTCGTGGCCGAGAACGACGCGCACGCGGTTCAGATCACCCGCAAGCTGCTCAGCTTCCTGCCGTCGAACAACGTCATGGATCCGCCCCATCAGCCGACTCCGCAGGTCGATTTGTCGCCGGACCCCGGGATGAATGACCTGGTGCCGGCCGGAGGGAAGGATCCGTTTGATGTGACGCAGGTGATCGCGCGGTTGGTGGACAACGGCGATTTTCTGGAAGTGCAGCACGACTGGGCGCGGAACATCGTGGTGGGTTTCGCGCGGTTCCAGGGGATCGTGACTGGAATCATTGCCAATCAACCGGCGGTCAAGGCGGGCACCCTGGACATTGACGCGTCGGACAAGGCGGCGCGGTTCATCCGGTTCTGCAACGTGTTCAATATCCCCCTCGTCACGCTGGTGGACGTGCCCGGATTCCTGCCGGGCGTTCAGCAGGAACGGGGCGGCATCATCCGGCACGGGGCGAAGATGCTGTTCGCCTACGCGGCGGCGACGGTGCCGAAGATCACCATCATTCTTCGCAAAGCCTATGGCGGTGCCTACCTCGCCATGTGCAGCGCCGACATGGGGGCTGATGTGGTGTACGCGTGGCCGACGGCGGAGATTGCGGTCATGGGTGCCGAGGGTGCGGTGAAGATCCTCTACAAGCGCGAAATCGCGGCGGCGACGGACCCCAAGAAGAAGGAGGCGGAATTGGTCTCGGAATACCGCGAACGCTTCTGCTCGCCGTACGAGGCGGCCGCCAAGGCCATGATCACCGACGTCATCGAACCGTCCGAAACCCGGGCGACGATTTGCCTCGCGCTCCGGAACACCCTGACCAAGCGCGAGACGCGCCCGCCGAAGAAGCACGGGACGATCCCGCTGTGACCCCTGAACCCACCGGTCCAACCCGTCCGACATCATGAGCAGCCAACCCACTCCCGCCACTGCGGCACCTCCCCCCGAGGAACTGCCCGCGGGCGAAGCGCAACTTGGTCGTGCGCTCGCCTTCATTCACCGCGTTCTGCCGCGACTTGACGACCTGGACCGTGCCGATGCGGTTCAGGAGGCGCTGCGCCAGGCTTCCTCCCAGCTGGAGGCGGCGCGTGCGGCGCACGAACGGTGGTTCACTCCCCGCCGGCCCGCAACGGTCGACGCCGAAACCCTCGCCCTGATTGCGGCGGCGGTTTCCGTGGTGCTGGGCCGCCCCCACCGCGTGCTCGAGGTCCAGAAGGCTTCCGTTTCCGTCGCCTGGGTCAACGCCTGGGCCATGGAAGGCCGGTTCCAACATTATTCGTCCCACAAGGTTCGCTGAAATCCCTTCCCCAACATGATCAGGAAACTTCGAGTCACCGTGGATGGAAAATCGTACGACGTCTCCGTCGAGATGGACGAGGATCCGTCGCTGCCATCGACCGCCCCCGCGCAAGGTCCGGCGCCGGTCTCCGTGGCGTCCGCACCGATCGCCGCCCCCGCGGCTTCAAGCCCGGCTGCCGCTCCGGCCGCAGTCGCCGGGCCGGGCGACATTCCGAGTCCCCTCGCCGGCCGGGTCACGGCCATCAACGTCCAAGCCGGTCAGGAGGTGAAAGAGGGCGATCATCTGCTCACCCTGGAAGCCATGAAAATGAACACTTTTGTCATGGCGCCACGGCCGGGGAAGGTCGCCGAGGTTAAGGTTGCCGTCGGATCGGCCGTTGAAGAGGGACAGGCCCTGGTAGCCATGGCATGAAACTAACCCTGCAAGCCGTCGCGAGGGTTGCAAGAGGCTCCCTCACCCCAGCCCTCTCCCGGAGGGAGAGGGTGTCGAGGCCTGCCCTGGGCGACAGGCGTGAACCCCATCCGTCCGAGCCGCCGCGATTCGCTCTTGCCTGCGCGCGGCTCCTCCCTCTGAGACGACAGGTTCCGCCTCCTCACATCGGCGGCTATGGATCCTGTTCCCTCCTCAGAGACCGTCGGTCCGGAGAGTAGGTTCATGGCGATCGCTGATCCTCCAAGTGCTGCAGAAGGTAATCCAGGCGGCCCCGCCCTGCCGGCCTGGACCTTGCACCGGCTGGGTTCGGTGGGATCGACCAACGACGCCGCCGCCGCCATGCCGGCCTGGAATGCGGTGCGCGCGGATTCCCAGACCGGCGGACGCGGTCGCCACCAGCGGAGCTGGGTTTCGGATTCGGGTGGGCTCTGGCTCTCGGCGGTGGTCCCGACCGGGCCGCCGGAGCAGGGTTGGGCCGCCTTGCCCCTGGCCGCTGGACTCGCGGTGTGTG
Source organism: Verrucomicrobiota bacterium (assembly GCA_963205105.1). Classification (GTDB taxonomy): domain Bacteria; phylum Verrucomicrobiota; class Verrucomicrobiia; order Limisphaerales; family CAIMTB01; genus CAIMTB01. The sequence continues at coordinate 22,107 of CAUJJW010000206.1, forward strand.
AGACGTTGCAATCGGTCGGGGCAGCGCCGTTGAGGCTGCGTTGGCCCAATGACATCATGACCGGTTCGCGGAAATTGGCGGGTTTGTTGGTGGATGTCTTTCGTCCGGGACAGGCGGTGGTGGGGGTTGGGATCAACGTGGGCAACCGCCCCGATGCTTCCGATCCGGCGCTGGCCGGGGCGGTGGCCCGGCTCCAGGACATGGTGTCGGCGGTGCCATCGCTGGACCACCTGGCGGAACTGCTTCTGGGTCGTCTCAGCGGGGTGGTGCGTGAAATCCATTCCGGGGGGTTTGCCGTTCTCGTGCCGCGGCTCAACCGGTGGTGGAACCCGGAGGTTCCCATCGAGATCGAGATCGATTCCGGAGTGGTCCGCGGATTTTTCGGCGGGGTGGACGCCGCGGGCCGACTTCAGGTGCGTCGCCTGGATGGGCGGACCGAGATTTTCTCCGCGTACGACGTGACGCGGCTGAGGGAATGCGAGTGAACGGATGGTAACGGGAGGATTTTCATGACGAACAAGCAATTGACGAAACTTACCGCCGAGGAGGCGGCCCTATTCATTGCCGACCAGCAAACCGTGGGATTCAGCGGCTTCACCGCGGCGGGTGCCCCCAAGGTGGTGCCCAAGGCGGTCGCCGCCCGTGCCGAAGCCCTGCACGCGGAGGGCAAACCTTTCAAAATCAACGTCATCACCGGCGCCTCCACCGGGCCGTCCCTGGATGGCGCCCTCGCCCGCGCCGACGCCGTCGGATTCCGCACGCCGTATCAGTCGGACACGGACATGCGCAAGAGCATCAACAGCGGCAAGACGCGCTTCTTCGAC
>CAUJJW010000207.1 GCA_963205105.1 Verrucomicrobiota bacterium
CCCCCTGGGAGAGGGCCGGGGTGAGGGGGCCCGGTTCAACCCTCGCGATCGCTGCCACGGAAAGATTCATGGAGAGCGGTGGCATGGTCGGGTGACCCTTCATGGCAGGCTCTCGAGGGTGCGGAGCAGATCGAGGGAGTCGGCGACGGCGCCGAACACGCCGCCTTGCATCTGGACCATGCTCAGGGCGGCCCGGTGATGGGCGAGGTCGGTGGCGCCGGTGCAATCCGAGAGGAGCAGGCATTCGAAACCGCGATCATTGGCCTCCCGCATGGTGGTGTGGACGCAGACGTCGGTGGTGATGCCGGTCAGGATGAGGTTGCGAACGCCGAGACGTCGGAGGAGCAGATCGAGGTCGGTCGCGTAGAAGGAGCCTTTGCCGGGTTTGTCGATGATGGGTTCGGAGGGGAGCGGGGCGAGTTCGGGGATGATGTCCCAGCCGGGCTGGCCGCGGGTGAGGATGCGGCCGCACGGACCGGGGTCGCCGATGCCGGCGCCGATCCGTTGGCTGCGCCAGCGTTTGTTTTCAGGAAGATCGGAGAGGTCGGGGCGATGGCCTTCTCGGGTGTGGAGGATGCGGAATCCTTGGGGCCGCATGGCGGCGAGCACGCGGCGGATGGGTTCGATGGGGGCGCGGGTCAGGGAGATGTCGTAGCCCATGGAATCGACGTAACCGCCGCGGCCGCAGAAGTCGGTTTGCATGTCGATGACGATGAGGGCGGTGTTGTCCGGATGGAGTTCGCCATTGAAAGGCCAGGGGTACGGTTGGGCGTCGACGTAGCGTTTCATGAAAGGAGGGAGAGCAGGCCGAGATTGGTAGCGGCGGGCGTCTCGCCAGCCGTAGAGCCGGGCATCTTGCCCGGCGGTTGAGGCGGGTGGCGGCCTCTATCGAATGGATCGTCCCTTCCGGGGGGCGAGACGCCCCCCTCTACGGCAGGCGGGACGCCCGCCGCTACGAAAGGATGTTTCGTGCGGAACGTCATGATGAAGATCCCAGGGCACCGGGGGCGCCGCTCAGGGTGCGGCGTGGGGAGCAGGTGAGGATCATGACGACGAGGGTGAGAACGTAGGGGGAGGCGTTCCAGAGGTAGTAACCGGTGCTGATGCCGACCGCCTGTAGGGATGGACCGACGGCCTGGGCGCCTCCGAACAACAATGACGCGTAAAGGCAGTGGACGGGATTCCAGCGGGCGAAAATGACGAGCGCGACAGCCATCAGTCCCTGGCCGCTGGAAATGGCCTCGGTCCAAGCGCCCGGGTAGAAGAGCGACAAATGGGCGCCGCCGAGACCAGCGAGGGCGGCGCCGACGATGATGCAGAGTGTGCGGGTTCCGTGGATGGAAATGCCGAGGGCACGGGCGGCGGCGGGGGCGTCGCCAACGGCGCGGATCTGGAGTCCCCAGCGGGTGGCGCAGAACACGTGGCGCATGAGGAAGGCGATGGCAATGCCGATGAGGAACAGGGGACTGAGCAGGAGCGCGGCGTTGAGCTGGGGGAGAGAACTCCAGAAGCCGAGGGGGAGTCCGGGCAACTGGGGCGCGCTGGGTTGGATGAAGGGTTTTCCGAGGTAGAAGGCGAGGCCGGAACCGAAGATGAGCATGGCGATGCCGGCGGCGATGTCGTTCACCTTGGGTCGAGAGACGAGGAAGGCGTGGAGTGCGCCGTGGAGGGCTCCGGCGAGGGCGGCGGCGGCAACGCCGACCCAGGGATTGCCGGTGGCATAGGACGCGCCGTAAGCGGACATGGCGCCGAGCAGGAGGGCGCCTTCAAGGCCGAGGTTGATCTTGCCGCTCTTCTCGGTGAGGCATTCGCCCAGACTGACGAGCAGGAACGGGGTGCCGCCGCGCAAGGCGCCGGCGAGGATGCCGATCAGGACGCCCCAGGCGCCGATGGAAGAGGCGTCGGTATTCATGCGGTTCGGGGCTTGTCCTTGAAGATGTCGAAGCGGCCGTAGAGGGAGTCGCTGAAGAGAATCATGACGAAGACCAGTCCCTGGAAGACGAGGATGGTGGCGTCGGGGAGCTTGAACTGGCGTTGGAGAATGCCGCCGCTGGCGAGAATGCCGCCGAGCAGGGTGGCGACGAGCAGGATGGGGAGTCCGCGGTGTCGGGCGACGAACGCAACGAGGATGCCGGCGTAACCGTAGCCGACGGCGAGAGATTCGTTGGCGCGTCCGTGGACGGCGGCGACTTCGATCATGCCGGCGAGCCCGGCGAAAGCGCCGGCGAGGAAGCAGGTGATGAGGGTGATGCGGGCGACGGGAAGGCCGGCGAGGCGGGCGGCGCGGATGTTGCCGCCGACGGTTCGGACGCTGAAGCCGAAGGGTGTGTGTTCCATGAGGAACCAGACGACGAGGCAGGCGACGATACCGAAGAAGAGGCCGTAATGGATATTGGTGTCGCCGATGAGCGGGATCATGCGGTCGTCGGGGATGGCGCGGGAGGAGGGTTTGTTGAGGCTCTCGGGGTCGCGCATGGGTCCGTTGACGAGGTGATTGAGCAGGGCGATGGCGATGTAATTGAGGAGGAGGCTGGCGATGGTTTCGTTGACGCCGCGTCGGGAGTGGAGGAGGGCGACGAGCGCGATCCAGAGGCCGCCGGCGACGAAGCCAGCGAGGGCCATCACGGTGATGACGATGGTGAAGGAAGCGGAAGCGACGGCCAGACCGGCGGCAGCGGCGGCGGCGCCACCGACGACGAGGGCACCTTCGTTGCCGATGACGACCAGGCCGAGTCGGGCGGGCAAGGCGGTACAAAGCGCGGTGAGCATGAGCGGCGAAGCGCGGACCAAGGTGTTCTGGAGCGAGTAACCGCTGCCGAACGCGGCCTTGTAGATGGCGGCGAACACCTCGAGCGGCGGAGCGCCCTGAATCAGGCAGAAGAGACCGAAGAGGACCAGGGCGGCGACAACGGCGCCGACGGGGATGAGGATTGCCTCGGCGGTGGGCTTCCAGTGGAGCGTGGGAAGGACGACGGCGGTGGAGGTCATGTCGTGGGAAGCATCACCGAGTGAGGACGAGACAATCGGGTCGATGAACCGGATCGCGAGGAGAGGAGCGGGCGGCCCTCATCCCGGCCTTCTCCCGGAGGGAGAAGGAGAAATCGCACCGCGGGTTTCGAAGGATTAAGCAAGGCATTGGCTGCAGCGAGGTGCGACGGCCCGAACGGATGACGCACTGGCACCGTTCTGAGGGGAATACGCTACACCCTCTCCCTCCGGGAGAGGGTTGGGGTGAGGGAGCCCGTTTCGAAGCAGGCGAGTGGGTTTCCTGCACATTCATGACCCAAAAGGGCAGATGGCCGTGCCGGGTCCGACCATGGGGCGGCCGGAGGAACGGGGCTGGGCGGCACACGGCACGGCGCATCTGCGAAGTCATCGGGTTCCGTATCAGTTCTTGGTGGAACCGAGCACGCCATCGACGAGCCAGCCCATCGATTCGAGGGCGAGGTCCTGCTGTTTATAGACGGCGCCGGCGGCGAGGATTTCCTTGCCGGTGTTGTCCTTGAGCGGGCCCTTGAAGATGACCATGTCGCCGGCGAGGAACTGGGCCTTGGCGGCTTCGGCGGCGGCCTTGGCGGCGGGCGAAACCGCGGGTCCGTAAGGAGAACACTTCACGAAGCCTTCCTTCAGACCGCCGCGGACGAGGTGGGGGATGGTGCCGGCGGCGAGAGATTTGCCGGCCTTCACGCTTTCGGCGTACTGGGTGTAGACCGTCGACCAGTTCCATTCGGCGCCGGTCAGGTAACCCTTGGGTGCGAGTTTGGAGCCATCGGCGTGGTAACCGCAGACGTAGGCGCCGCGGCGTTCGGCGGTTTCGAGAATCACCTTGGGGCTGTCGACGTGGCAGGTGAGGACGTCGATGCCTTGATTGATGAGGCTGGTGGCGGCTTCGGCTTCCTTGACGGGCATGGACCAGTCGCCGGTGAAGATGACCTGAACGGTGACGCCGGGTTTGGCGGACCGTGCGCCGATGGCGAACGCGTTGATGTTACGCAGGACCTGGGGGATGGGCTTGGCGGCGATGAAGCCAAGTTTGCCCGACTTCGACGTGTGCCCGGCGACGATGCCGGCGACGTAGACGGCTTCGTCGATGTAACCGAAGTAGGAGCCGACGTTGGCGGGGTGTTTGCCTTCGGTGTAGAGGCCGCCGCAGTGGAGGAACTGGACCTTGGGATACTGTTTGGCGACGCGCAGGATGTGGGGGTCGAAGTAGCCGAAGGAGGTGGGGAAGATGAGGGTGGCCTTATCCAGGTTGATCATGTTGCGCATGGTTTCCTGGACGGCGGTGGTTTCCGGAACGCTGGCTTCCTCGATGCCTTTGACCCAGGGAAGCTTTTGCACGCCGGCACAACCTTCGGAGTGGGCCTGGTTGTAGCCGTAGTCATCCTTGGGTCCGACGTAGACGAAGCCCATGGTGACTTTGTCGGCGGCGAGGAGGGAGGCCTGGGTGAGCAGGCCCAAGGTCAGCAGAATGGCGGAGCGGAGGGAGATGGCTGGAGAATTCATGGAGAAGGAGTTTTCAGAAATTTGGACACGTATGGGGACCATGAACCGCTGGGGAGGCGGTGGGATTAGGATTAGGAGTAAGAGTACGATGACGAGGGGAGGGCGGGTTCATGGGTAGCAAGGGAGTGGGAGTGGGAGTGGGCCGGATCAGAAGAAGGTGGAGATGCCGCAGAAGAACTGGACGACGTCGCGGGTGCGTTCGCCGGGGGCGTTGAACACCTGCATGCTCGCGAGGTTTTCGTCGGCGAAATACTGGTATTTCACGCCGGCGTGGAAACTCCAGTTGCCATAGCCCTTGGGCATGAACTTCATGGGAATGGTGGCTTTGGCGCCGGCCTCGTAGAGGGCGATGGTTTCGGTGGAGGCGTAGTATTCGCCGTAGAATTCGGAGTCGGGGATGAGCATGCGAAGGGGTGCCTCGATTTTGAGACCGCTCTTCTCGAACGTGTAGCCCGGGGCGATGCCGACATCGAAGTACCAGCTGGAATCGGGCAGGGGTTGGGGGCCCATGCCGAGGGGGTCGACGATGTAGGGGACCTGCGCGGCGGTGGCTTTACCGTCGAGCTCGCTCCAGAAGATCAGGTAGGGGTGCAGCGCGAACTTCCCGAGCCACGGGCTGTCATCGAGACTCAGCTTGGTCTCGAGATGGTGGGAGAACGGGATGTTGCGAATCTGCATGTTGAAGGCGGTGTAGGTCACATCGAGCGTCAGATGCTTGGCGATGCCGAACGAGAAGCCGGCGATGGGATCGATCTCGTACCAGCTCGTGCCGGTGTTGCCGTTGGACTCGCTGCTGGGCAGCTGTTCGGTGCCGAAACAGTTCCAGACGCCGCCGACCAGAGTGGCGGAGTTGATGAAGCCTTCGCCCCGGTAGAGGTTGAAGAACCCGAGCACCAGGGGCTGAAACACAAGCCCACTGTCCTGAACGATCATGCCGCGGGGCGTCAGGTAGTGGCTGGAGAACTCGAAGTTGAGCAGTGCATTGACGCGCGACCCGGATTCCTCGTCGGCTCCGGCAAGGAAGGTCGAGGCGGCGAGGGCGGCCATGGAAGCCAGGGCGGTGAACTGACGTGGGGTGGGGAAGGAATGGGTCGCAGGAGTGACTGGGGCGGAGGGGAGGGTCATGTGGGTGGGACGGATGAAAGGTCGATGGGTTGAGTCCGACATCGACCGAGCTAGCGAGGTCCGTGCCACTCATGAAATGGGTCAAAACAAGGGTTGCCGGGAGGGAACAGCGGGAAACCGGTGGGCCGTCCGTGTTCCGAGTGTCGCGGGTGGAACAGTTGCGACAGTTGGGGGGGGGGAGGCGGACGGGATCGGGAAACGGACAGGTGCCATAAACCGGGGCGCGAGGCATGGAGCGGGCGGCCCTCATCCCGGCCTTCTCCCGGAGGGAGAAGGAGAATGGGCGCCGCGGGTTTCGGAGGGTTGAGCCGGGCGTTCGCTGGAACGAGTCGAGACGGCTCGAACGGATGGGGTTCGGGCATGTCCCTGAGGGTAGGACGCGACACCCTCTCCCCCCGGGAGAGGGTTGGGGTGAGGGAGCCCGGTCCAACCCTCGCGCTGGCGTGCATGGGAAGCTTCCTGGAGAGCGGCCTGTCCGAAATCGACCTGCTCACGGGCCATGAACCGAGGAGAGGTTCACCACAGAGGCACGGAGGCACAGAACTGAAAGCGGTCTGTCTAGTTTCTCCGTGCCTCTGTTCCTCGGTGGTGAGAACTCGGTTCATGGAGAGTCCCCTGTTCGAAATCGACCTGCTCACCGACCATGAACCCGGGAGGATTCCGGGGGGCGAGACGCCCCCCTCTACGGCAGGCGGGACGCCCGCCGCTACGGGGGCACGGCTACTTCTCCGCATCGGGTTCTTGCGCGAGTTTGCGGTAGATGCGGGTGCGATGGATGCCGAGCCGGCGGGCAGCGTCGGCGATGTTGCCGCCGGACTCCTGAAGGGCACGCTGGATGAGCAGATCCTCGGCTTCCGCGAGGTTGAGGGGGAGAGAAGCGACGAGTGTGGCTTTGTCGGGAACGGGCGGCGGCGTGGGGGTGGGGATGGATTCTGTGAGGGGCGGGGAGACGCGAGGCAGGGGTGTAGTGGCGGGAGGCGCGGGCAGGTCGAGATGATGCGGTTGGATGAGCTGACCGCCACTGCGGATGAGGGCGCGTTCGATGAGGTTGCGCAGCTCCCGAACGTTGCCCGGGTAATCGTGGTGTTGCAGGGCGCGGAGAGCTTCGGGATGGAGTGTGGGGGTTTTGACTCCGAACTCGGCGGCGAAGAGGTGGAGGAAATGGGCGGCGAGATGGGGGATGTCTTCGAGGCGGTCGCGCAGGGCTGGGGTGGCGATGGCGAATCGGGCGATGCGGAAGAAAAGATCCTCGCGGAAGGAGCCCTCCTGGATCCGGTTTTGCAGGTGGGCGTTGGTGGCAGCGATGATGCGGGTGTCGACGCGCCGGGGTTGGCTGGCGCCGACCGGTGTGACGCAACCTTCCTCCAGCACTCGGAGGAGTTTGGCTTGGAGCGGCAGGGGCATGTCGCCGATTTCGTCGAGGAATAGGGTGCCGCCGTGGGCGAGCTCGAAGCAGCCCTTGCGGTCGGAGGTGGCGCCGGTGAAGGCGCCGCGGACGTGGCCGAAGAGGGTGGATTCGGCGAGGTCCGCGGGGATGGCGGAGCAATTGACGGGGACGAACGGGGCGCGGGCGCGCGGGCTGCCGAAGTGGAGGGCACGGGCGACGAGTTCCTTGCCGGTGCCGCTGGGGCCGGTGATCAGGACGGAAGTCTGGGGAAAGGCGTGGAGCCGTTGGATGTCGTCGAGAATGCGGCGGACGTGGGGGCTGTGGCCGATGAGACCGGCGAGATTCGAACGGGACGCCTCGAGATCCGCGAAGACGGCGAGGGCTTGATCGGCATTCTGGAGGGCGTTTTCGGCCTGCTGCCGGCGTTCGATTTCGGCGGTGAGTTCAGCGGTGCGCCGTTCGAGGGCGTGGTTTTTGTCGCGCAGTTCTAGGGTGAGGCGGCTCAGGCGGAGGTGCGTGCGGGCGCGACTGAGCACCTCTTCGATCTGGAACGGTTTGATGATGTAATCGACACCGCCGGCCTGGAAGGCGGCGACGATGCTGGCGGTGTCGCCGCGGGCGGTGAGGAACAGAACGGGCGTTTCGTGGGTGGCGGGGAGCTGGTGGAGACGGCGGCAGGTTTCGAAGCCATCAAGACCGGGCATGAGGATGTCGAGGAGGACGAGGTCGGGTTGGGCGCGGGCGGCGACTTCGAGGGCGGCGGTGCCGCTATTGGCGACGAGGATTTCGTAACCCTCGGGTTCGAGGGCGGCGGCGAGGACCGACAAGTTCGCGGGGACGTCGTCGACGAGCAGGATGCGGGGTGGATGGAGGGAACTCATGCGGCGGATGGCGCGATCTGGACGCGGGCGAGGGCGGATTGGACGCCCTGCATGTCGTAACTGCGAAGGAGCCAGCGGAGTTCATCGGCGAAGCGGGAGGCTTCGGGGCCGAGTTCGCGGAGCTCGGGCAGGCAGGCTTTAAGGGCGGTGGAACTGTGGAGTTCCGCGGCGAGGGCGAGGCGTGCGGCGAGTTCGCGGGGGAGGAGGATGGTTTGTGAGGAAGGGAAAGGGATGGATGTGGGATCGGGGTCGGAGGACTCGGGGCTGGCCTCCTGGCGGCTGAGTTCGGAGACGAGGCTGGGGAAGGCGAGACAGGCGGGT